>DATCOD010000154.1:0-4186 GCA_036564905.1 Candidatus Limnocylindria bacterium | reverse complement strand
CTGCAGGGCCAAACGCCCCCGCGCGCTCGATGAGGAGCAGCGCGTCGGGGACGTGCGCGGGATCGTCGTCGGGCGGAATCGTTGCGCCGTTCGCCTCAAAGAGCTCCCGGTAGCGGATCGCTCCGTCGCCGAGGAGCACTTGCCCCTCGACGTTGAGCTCCTCGGGCTTGCAGACGCGCGGACCTGGGACGAAGACCTCGCCGCGGCGCGCGTCCACCACCGGCATCCCGCCTGCATATCCGTCGAGGGTCGACGCGCCCGCAACGGGAACGCCGAGCGCGAGCGCGAGCGTGCGCGCTGTCGCGAGGCCGATGCGGATGCTGGTGAAGCTGCCGGGCCCGCGACCGACGACGATCCCGTCGATCGCCGCCGGATCGCCGACCAGCCGGTCGACCGCTTCGAGCAGGTCGCCGGCGCGCACAGCGCGATCGCGCCGGTCGGGCGTCAGCGCGCAGACCGCCCCGAACGATGTCGCGGTGTCAAAGGCCAAGATCGTCTTCACTGTCGATGCTCACCTGCCGGTGCGACTCGTCGACGTGGTTGAGCGTAACGGTCGCGCGGGTCTCCGGCAGCCATTCGCCACCGTGCTCCGGCCACTCGACGAACGCAACCGTGCCGTCGAAGTACGGCTCGAGGTCGGCCCACTCCTCCGGGTCGATCCCGGCGAGGCGGTAAAGGTCGAGGTGCGCGACGGGCACGGGCGCGTCGTAGCGGTGGCCGATCGTGAACGTGGGGCTCGAGATCGGCTCGCGCACACCGAGCGCGCGCGCCGCCCCGCGAACGAAGGTGGTCTTCCCCGCGCCGAGCTCGCCGGAGACCGCGACCACATCGCCGGCGCGCAGCAGCCCTGCCAGCCGAGCAGCCAGTGCTTCCGTCTCCTCCGGGGATCCCGTCACGACGTCCAGGCCGCTAATGGTGTCTGAGACCGGCGTCGCAGGCATTCGACCGTCGTTTGGCGTCGACCGTTGGCGCGAGACAATGCCGCTTTGCAGGGACTTCCGTGACCTGTGGATGATTTGTTGCACTTTCGTCACGTCGTTTGGCGACGGGCCCCGTCCTGCGCAGACGTGTCTAAAAGAGGCCGAGCTGGATCGGGTGCTCGGCTGCCGGTTCGGGCACGTACAGGGGTGCCGGAGGCGGCGGAGGCGGTGCGGCCTCGCGGCCGAGGAGCTCCGGGATGCGGCGGAAGTCCTCCTCCAGCACCTGCATCATCCGCGGCGTGTAGAGCGCGGCCGCCGGATGGAAGATCGGGTAGAGCGTGACCGGGTTTCCGCCGAGCACGACCTGCTGCTCGCGGCCATGCACCTGGGTGATTCCTGCCGGCTTGCCGGAGAGGAGCTTCGTCGCGAAGTTGCCGAGCGTTGCGACGAGCGTCGGCTGGATCAGCTCGATCTGGCGAAACAGGTGCCCCTCGCAAGCTTGAATCTCCTCCGGCAGCGGATCGCGGTTCCCCGGAGGCCGGCACTTCAAGACATTCGCGATGTAGACGTCGTCCCGCGACATCCCGATGCCCTCGAGAAGCTTCCCGAGCAGCTTCCCGGCGGCGCCCACGAACGGGACGCCCTGCTTGTCCTCGTGGAAGCCCGGCGCCTCGCCCACGAACATCAGCTCGGCCGTCGGCGAGCCGGAGCCGAAGACGACTTGCGTCCGCGTCTGAGAGAGCGCACATTGCTCGCAGCCCGCGACCACGTCGCCGTAGGCGATCAGCGAAAGATCAGCCGCAGCTGCCACAACCGCCGCCACAACAGCCGCCGCCACCGAAGGAGGGCTGTCCGGCGGTGCCGTGCGCTGCGAATGAGGTGCTGAACTGCTTGGCGACCTTCTGGTTGCCACAGTCGGGGCAGTTCGGATCGGGATCCGACATGCCCACGAGCTCCTCGAAGTGAGATTCGCAGCTCATACAGACGTATTCGTAGATCGGCACCTGGAAAACCCTACCAAGGTCATCTTTCCCACCGACCCGGACGGAGGGGGTAGCCTGTGGGTTGCCCGGTATCCGGAATCGGAACTGGAGCCAACAACATGTTCGAGGACGTCACCGTCATCGGCGCCGGTCGCGCCGGCTCCGCGATTGCAGCTCGCCTGCGCGAGCGTGGCATGGCCGTGCGCGACAACGGGCAACTGCGCCTGCTCTGCGTCCCGGATCGCGCGATCGCCGAGGCCGCGAGCTCGATCGAGCCCGGCCCGTGGGTAGCGCACGTCTCCGGAGGGACACCGCTCGCGGCGCTCGATCCTCACGTCAAGCGCTTCTCGGTGCACCCGCTGCAAACGCTGACTCTCGCCCGCGGGCCTGAGCAGCTGGACGGCGCCTGGGGCGCGGTGACCGCGGAGTCGGACGATGCGCAGGCACGCGCGCTCTGGCTCGCGGAGACCCTCGGCCTGCGGCCGTTCGCGCTCGCCGACGACAAGCGTGCGAGCTACCACGCAGGCGCATCGATCGCCTCGAACTTTCTCGTCACGCTCTACCGGACGGCATCCCAGCTGTTCGAGGACGCCGGCGCGCCACCAGAAGCGCTCGTGCCGCTGCTGACGCGCACGATCGAGAACGACTTCGACCTGACCGGCCCGATCTCGCGTGGCGACTGGGAGACCGTCGACCGCCACCGCACCGCACTGCGCGGCTCCGGCTTCGAACAGGCGTACGAAGCACTCGTCGAGGTGACGCGGGCGTGATCGTTGTGCGGTCGATCAACGAGCTCGACCTCCCGCGCCACGGCGTCATCGGTCTCGTGCCGACGATGGGCGCGCTGCACGCCGGTCACACTGCGCTCTTTCGCGCGGCGCGCGCCGAATGCGACGTGCTCGTCGCGAGCGTGTTCGTCAACCCGGTGCAGTTCTCGGACGACAACGACCTCGCCGCGTACCCGCGCGACTTCGAGCGGGATGCCGCCGTCGCCGAAGCGGAGGGTGTCGACGTGATCTTCGCCCCGTCGGGGGATGAGATGTACCCGCCGGGCTTCGCGACCTGGGTCGTGCCCGAGGGCGCCGCCGAGGGCCTCGAGTCGCTGCACCGCCCGGGTCACTTCCGCGGGGTCGCAACGGTGTGCCTCAAGCTCTTCAACATCGTCCGCCCTGAGATCGCGTGGTTCGGGCGGAAGGATGCGCAGCAGGTCGCTGTCCTGAAGCAACTCGTGCGCGACCTGAACGTCGGGGTCGAGATCCGCGTCGTCGACACGGTGCGAGACACCGACGGACTTGCGCTTTCCTCGCGCAACGCGCTCCTGACCGCCGAAGAGCGTGAACGTGCTCGCGCAATCTCGCGCGCACTCGAGACGCGCGACGCGCAGCAGGCGCGTGCCGTGCTGGAGAGCGCCGGCGTCGAGCCCGATTACGTCGCCGTCGCAGACCTTGACGGCCCCACCCTCGCGATCGCAGCCCGCGTCGGGACGACGCGGCTAATCGACAACGTCCCCATCAGGGAAGGAGACACCCGATGACCACCCGCCCACGCAAAGGCTCGGCTGGAACCCCCGCTCCCGGCAAGCTGCCGCTCCCCGAGGTTGCCGAGATGAAGCGCCGCGGCGACCGGATCGTGATGATCACTGCGTACGACGCTCCCTCAGCGCGCATCGCGGACGCTGCCGGTGTCGACCTGATCCTCGTCGGCGACTCGGCGGCGATGGTCGTGCTTGGCCACGACTCGACCGTGCCCGCGACGATGGACGAGATGCTGATGCTCACACGCGCAGTCACGCGCGGCGCGCACCGGCCGCTCGTGATCGCCGATCTGCCATTTGGCTCGTACCATGTCTCGGTCGAGCAGGCGATCGAGTCCGCGATCCGCTTCGTCAAGGAGGGGCGGGCCGACGCGGTGAAGCTCGAAGGAGCAGGACCGATGCTCGCACGTGTGCGCGCACTTACCGACGCGGGGATCCCGGTGATGGGCCACATCGGCCTGACGCCGCAGACCGCGACGATGCTCGGCGGCTTCAAGGCGCAGGGCCGCACCGCATCGAAGGCGGCGCAGCTCTACGCGGACGCACTCGCCTTGCAGGCGGCGGGGTGCTTCGCGATCGTGCTCGAGGCGATGCCCTCGCCCGTCGCCGCGCGGATCACGGAGGCGCTCGACATCCCGACGATCGGAATCGGCGCCGGCCCCGATTGCGACGGGCAGGTGCTCGTGTGGCACGACCTGCTCGGGCTCTACGAGGGTCACGCGCCGCGCTTCGTCAAGCAGTACGCCGAC
>DATCOD010000153.1:0-6394 GCA_036564905.1 Candidatus Limnocylindria bacterium | reverse complement strand
GTCGCGGCGAAGGGCGCCGCGCCCGCCGCGAAGGCTCCCGCCGAGGGCGGGAAGGGCAAAAAGGGCTAGCCGAACCCCTCGCGCCGCGACCGCGAAACGATCGGATCCTCAGAGGGGTAGGTCCCTACATGGAGCACACGCCCGCGATAGCGGCGCGCCCGTTCGCCGGAAGGGCGGGACGCGAGCTGATCTGGGCGCTGTTCTACGCCAACGTGAGCGCGATCGTCATCCTCTGGTGGGCCGGCAGCGGGCACGATGGGATCAAGACCGCGGCGGACGCGTTCAACGTCATCGGCCGGGTCACCGGGCTCCTTGGGACCTACCTGGTGCTGTGGGAGCTCCTGCTCATGGCGCGGATCCCCTGGCTCGATGACGCGTTCGGGATGGAGGGCCTCGTGGTCCTGCACCGCCGCAACGGATTCCTGCTCGTGGGCCTCCTCCTCGCCCACGGCGTCGCGCAGACGATCGGCTACGCGATGGACAACGGCTACGGCTTCGTCCAGCAGCTCGGGGACTTCATCGACCACTACGACGGGCTCGTGCCCGCGATCGCGGGGCTGCTCCTGTTGATGGCGGTGGCCGGGCTCTCGCTCACGGCCGCCCGGCGGCGGCTCTCGTACCAGACCTGGTATTTCATCCACCTCTATGCCTATCTCGCCGTGGCGCTCGCCTTCGCGCACGAGCTCGTGGTCGGGATCGACTTCATCAAGGCGCCGCTCTCCGTCGTGTACTGGTGGGCGCTGTATGCGGTCGTCGCCTGGGCGCTGCTCGTGTTCCGCGTGGCGCGACCGCTGCTGCGCTACGAGCGGCACCGGTTCCAGGTCGACCGCGTGGAGCGCGAAGCGCATGAGGCGATCTCGATCTACGTGACCGGGCGCGACGTCGCGGGGCTGCGCTTCGAGGCCGGCCAGTTCTTCCTCTGGCGGTTCCTCGACGGGACGCGCTGGTTCGAGGCGCATCCGTTCTCGCTGTCGTCCCGGCCGGGCGCGCCGCACCTTCGCTTCACGACGAAGAACATGGGCGACTTCACGTCCGGGCTCACGAAGCTCCGCCCGGGTACGCCGGTCATCGTCGAAGGCCCGTTCGGGCGATTCACCGCCGCCTCCTGCCGCAGCCCGAAAGCGCTCCTCGTGGGCGGCGGCATGGGGATCGCGCCGATCCGGCCACTGGCCGAGGCCCTGGCCCGCGACGGCGTCGACGTCCTCGTCCTGTACCGCTGCCGCCGTCAGCGCGACATCGCGTTCCGCGGCGAGTTCGACGCGCTCGCGTCCCGCTACGGGCTGAGGGTCGAATACCTCGTCAGCAACCGCGGGTCGGGCGGCTGGGTGCACGCCGATTGGTTCCGCCAGAAGGACCTCGTCAAGCTGGTACCCGATGTCACCGAGCGAGAGGTCTTCATCTGCGGGCCACATGGCATGACGCGGCAGCTCGTGCAAACGCTCCGAGCCCTTCGCCTCGCGCCGGATCGCATCCACACGGAAGCGTTCGACTTCTGAAGATGAAGCGTGCGCTGGCGAGCCTCGGGGCGACGGTGATCGGCGTGTACTGGCTCGTGACCTTCAAGGTCACGCCGGAGCAGAACGTCGTGCCGGTCGTGAGTGTGCCCGCGCCGCGCACGACTCCGGCACCCGGGCGCACCCAGCCGGTGGGGCGCGCGACCAACACGCCGGTCCCGACGGCCGCGCTCGGGACGGCGGGCGGCACGGCGTTCACCGGCGCGGTCGTCGATACGCTCTTCGGGCCGGTCCAGGTGCAGATCGCGATATCAGGCGGCAAGGTCGTCGACGTCAAGGCGCTTCAGCTTCCGTTCGACCGTTCGCGCTCGGCCCGGATCAGTCAGTACTCGGCGCCGATCCTCCGCTCCGAGGCGATCCAGGCCCAGTCGGCGCGCGTCGACATCGTCTCGGGCGCCACCTACACGAGCCGCGCGTACGCGCTGTCGCTCGACAGCGCGTTGAAGCGGTCGCAGGGCCAATAGCGCGATGCGGCGGACCGAGGACATCATGGGCATGCCGATCACCGTCGACGTTCGGGACGGCGACGGTGACCTCGATGCCGTCTTCGCCGAGCTCCGGCGTATCGACGCCACGTTCAGCCCGTTCCGCGCGGACAGCGCCGTGTGCCGGATCAACGATGGGCGATCGGACATCACGGATGCGGGAGCCGAGGTCGCGGACGTGCTCGCGCTCTGCGATGCCTACGAGATCTCGACCGAGGGCTTCTTCAGCGCCTGGCGCGGACCGGTCCTCGACCCGTCCGGCCTGGTGAAGGGGTGGGCGATCGCGCGCGCGTGCGCGATGCTCGACGCGCGCGGCCACCGCTCGTACTTCGTCGATGCGGGTGGCGACGTGCGCACGCGCGGGGACAACGGGGCCGGTGAGCCGTGGCGGATCGGCATCCGGCATCCGGTCGAGCGCGCGTCGGTCGTCCGCGTCGTGCAGGGGCGAGACCTCGCCGTCGCGACGTCCGGCACCTACGAGAAGGGCACGCACATCTACGACCCGCACACCGGAGCGGCGGCTGACGAGCTCGTGAGCCTCACGGTGGTCGGCCCGAGCATCCTCGAGGCCGACGTCCTGGCGACCGCGGCGTTCGCCATGGGTGAGCGCGCGATCGCGTATCTCGAGCGGGTGCCCGGCTATGAGGCTTACGCGATCGGCCGGGACCTGACGGCCACCTGGACCAGCGGATTCGACGCCGTCTGCGGCTAACCGACCCTCGCGAAGTCGTCGATGCGCGCGTCGGGGAACGGATTGTCGGCGTGCTCCAGGCTCCGCAGCTCGATCTGATCGTCCGCGGTGCCCCGTGCCGCGATCTCGAGGCACCGGTGCAGTCGCTGCGCGTGCGAACGGAACCGCTCCGTCGCGTAGTCGCCGGCCTGTCCGGTCGTGACGAGGAACGGCCAATCGCTCGATTCGAGCAGCAGCAGCTCGCGTAGCGCGTGATCCGCGGCGCGCTTGCGGAGCGCGTCGCGGGGCGGGTCGTCCGCGAGGGCGCGAACGCGGGCCGCCGCGCTCCCGATCCCGTCCCACATCCATTGCGTCTGCGGCGCGAGCCAGGTCGAGTGATCGTTGTTCTTGCCCCACGAGCCCTCGGCGAGCGCGATGCGCTCGCGCGGCGGCTGCGTCGCAAGGCGGCCCGCGACCGTCGTCGCGATGTCGCCGAGCTCGCGAAGCACGAGGCCAAGCCAGTCGACGCCCTCGAACCACCAGTGGCCGAAGAGCTCGCTGTCGAACGTCGTGACGAGCATCCCGTCCCGCCCCGTCGCGCTGCGATGCGCCGCGAGCGAGACGACGTATTCGGCCTTCTCGCCGAGGTCGACCGTCGTGTCGGTCACGCGCCAGTAGCGCAGGCCCGAACGGTCGTCCTTCCGGTGGAACTCCCGGTAGAACGGATCGCCCGGGTAGCCCTGCGCCGCGGACCACACCTGGCCCGAGCTCTCGGGATGGCGCGACACCGCCGCGACCGCGGAATCCGCGACGAGGTACGGGCGGAAGAGGTCGACCGCCGGATCGATCAGCGGTTCGGCCGGATCGAGCACGGCCACCCGCTCGCCCGCGCCCGAGTGGCGGTCGGCGCGCTTCGACCGGAAGGGCTTCGCCGCGCGCGTGATCGCCCGACCACGCATGAGCGCCGCGTCCGTGAAGAAGTGCGTGAACCCGTGGCGCTCGAGCGCGCGCTCGAGGCCGGGCTTGTACGCGCACTCGGGGAGCCAGATCCCGGTCGGCTCGAGTCCGGTGAGGCGCTTCGTCGAGGCGAGCCCGACCCGCAGCTGCGCTTCGACCGAACGATCGTCGAGCAGCGGGAGATACCCGTGCGTGGCGCCGGAGGTGAGGATCTCCACCTCGCCGGTGCGCGCGAGGTCGGCGAACGCGCCGACGATGTCGCGCCCGAAGCGATCGGTGAACGCGAGCTTCAGGCGGGTGTATGACGCGCGGTAGAACTCCGCCACCGACTGCCGCGCCGACGCGCCGGAGACACCGAAGTCCCAGGCGTCGAGCTCCGCGCGGCGGATCTGATCGTCCGCATACGCGAGGAAGCGCGTGCAGATGTCCGGATCGGCGAGCTGCTCGAGCAGCGTCGGGGTGAGCCCGATCGTGATGCGGTACCTCACGCCCTCGGCACGCAGGTCGTGGAGCAGCACGAGGAGCGGGAGATACGTGCCGAGGATCGCCTCGTGGACCCACTCTTCGCCATGCGGCCAGCGGCCCGCGCCCCGCACGTAGGGCAGGTGGGAATGGAGGACGAGGGCATAGGCGTCGGACATCGCCTGAGCCTAGCCCCGCGCCTACGACGCGGCGCGAAGCTCTCGGACGGTGAGGGCGAGCACCGCGACCGTCGCGATCGCCACGCTCGCGCACCACGGGCAGATCGCGCCGATGACGAAGAGCTCCAGGTAGGTGAGATACGCGACGTACAGCGTCCCCGCGAGGCTCAGGCCGAACAGGGCGGTGAGCGCCCAGACGGGCGCCGCGCCGCCGAGCCTCCACCACGCGACCGCGGTGATCATGGCGAGTCCGGCGAGGCCGATGACGGCGACCGGGACCGGCCCGGCCATCGCGTACCTGCTCGCCTGCACGGTCTCGCACCCACCGGCGCCGAGGCACAGCGCGAGGCTGCCGGAGTAGTGCACCCAGGTGAGGTACGCGGACCCGGCCGTCCCGATCGCCGAGAGCGCGACCGTCGCGAGGCGGCCGCTCACTTGATCAGCGGGTCGATGATCGCGCGCAGCTGGTCGATCGACAGGACACCTTCGAGCTTGCGGCCGTTCACGAAGAAGGTCGGTGTCACGGTCACGCCCCTCGCGTGCCCGGCGTTCGTGTCGTCGCGCACGCGCTGCCCGTAGCGGTCACTCGTGAGGCACGCCGCGAACCCCGCGGAGAGGCCGAGGCCCTGCGCGATCTTCTGCAGATTCGCCTTCGTGAACGTGCCGACGTTCTCGCCGGTCTGGAGCGCGTAGAGCCGGTCATGGAAGTCGAAGAACCGGCCCTCCGCGCCCGCGCACTCCGCCGCCTCGGCGGCCCAGATCGACTCCTGGCCGAGGAAGGCCAGGTGATGGAACACGAACCGGACCTTGCCGGTCGTGATGTAGGTCGTGCGGAGCTGCGGCTCGGTCGTCACCGCGAACGCGCGGCAGGCCGGGCACTGGAAGTCGCCCCACTCCTCGATCGTCACGGGCGCCGTGGACTCGCCCATCGCGTTGCCCGAGACGAGGATGCCGGCCGCCGATGCCGACGGCGGCGGCACCGGTTGCCCGGCGTTGCCGAACACGATGAGCGCGCCGATCGCGAGCACGGCGACGCCGGCCACGACACCCAGCTGGAGCGTGGACGGGCCGCGCTTCGCGGCGGCCGTGCCGCGCGGTGCGCGCTGCGCGCGGGGACGGCGTGCAGTGCGGGCCATCGGTCGAGCGTACGGGGCGCCTTGGACGGCGATAGGGCCGAAGGTCCCGCCGATAGCATCCGTTCCGTGACCATGCATCGGGAGGGCGTTCGTGCCTGAGGTCCGCACCATGCGCGCGGAGCTCGCTGACCTCGACGCGCTCGTCCCGATGTTCGACGGCTACCGGCGGTTCTACGGGCAGCCATCGGATGCGGACGGCGCCCGCACGTTCCTCGCCGACCGCATCAAGCGGGGCGAGTCGGTGATCTTCCTCGCCGCGGTCGGGGGCGCGATCGCCGGGTTCGCGCAGCTCTACCCGCTCTTCTCGTCGGTCTCGATGCAGCGGCTGTGGCTGCTCAACGACCTGTTCGTCGCGCCCCCGGCGCGGCGATCGGGCGCGGGCCGTGCGCTGCTGGAGCGCGCGGAACGCTGGGCCGCCGAGACCGGCGCGAAAGGTCTGACCTTGAGCACGCAGATCACGAATCTCAGCGCCCAGCGGCTGTACGAAGCCTGTGGCTGGACGAAGGACGACGAGTTCCTGCACTACCACCGGTTCTTCGAGCTCGACCCGGCGCGGGAGACCGTAAAATGATCTTCCGGCATCAGTGCCGACGTAGCTCAGTTGGTAGAGCAGCGGTTTCGTAAACCGCCGGTCGGCAGTTCGAGTCTGCCCGTCGGCTCAGTCCGGGTCCCCGGGCAACGGCTCGATCTTCGTCGTGACCGTGACCCCGACGATCGCGCACGCCGCGGCACGTTCAGCTGCTCCGATCAGGGGCATCCGGCGGGAACGGGCAAGCGTGTGTCCGCCAGTGATGTGCAGCGGCTCCCCTACTTGATGCCCGAGTGGAGGAAGCTGTCGACGAACTGCCGTTGGAAGATGAGGAAGACGACGAGCAGTGGGCCCACGACGATGACGGTGCCGGCCGTCACGAGGGGCCACTGGGCGCCGATCTCGCCGAGCTGCGTGAACACGGCGAGGCCGACGGTGAGCGGGCGGCTCGCCTCGCTGTTC
>DATCOD010000152.1:0-2311 GCA_036564905.1 Candidatus Limnocylindria bacterium | reverse complement strand
CGATGTTCCCCGGGGCGGAGCTATCGGCCAAGCTGGAGGCTGCTGAGCCCTTGAACCGTCGCCGAGTTGGCGATTCGGGTCACGCCGGGGTACAACCGGCCAGGATGGCGCCCCAACCGAGGCCGGAATCGGTCGTGCTTGTCCGTTAGCTCCACGGGGTGGCACATCGGCCATGGAGAGGGGCCAGAAACGGGGCGGCAAAAGAAAAGTGGCCCACTCGCCGAGCGACCAAGCGCTTGGCGGCCCGACCGGGGACGGACCCGCGTTTCAGCGTCCGGCCCGTTGAGCCATTGATCCGCATTCCGATCGCCGGTCGGGACGAGTGGGAGTAGGCTGCTCGAGCGTCGGCGTAGGATTCAGACGATTACGGTTAAGGGTACAGACGACGCAGTGGACGATGGCGCAGGCATCGGGATCCACCGGCGTGATAAACCGATCCCGAGTCGTTGCGAGACGCCGTAGAGCAGCACTCGCTGCTGTAGGGCCCTCGGCACCGCGAACCCCCCCCAGGCGCCGCGGATCGCCTATGCCCGGACCGGGGGAGGGCGGGTTTGGCGTTCGGGACGCGGTACGCGCTACGGCGACCCGCCCACGACGCCGAGGGCAACCGCCTGCCCGCTCTCGAGCACACGCCATTCACGATGCCGCATCCATCGCCGCGCGCAGGCCGTCGGCAGTCAGCGACCCGCTGTACGGCCGGCCGGCGATTTACAGCCCTGGGGTGTCTAGGCGGGCCGCGATCTCGTCGTTGCTCAGACCCTCGACCACGCACCCGACGACTTCGCGCTCGCGGCCGGTTAGCGGGGTCGTCGCGCCGGGGCGGAGCGCTGCATCGACGCACTGCGGCTAGGCGTCCGAGGCGAGTATGACCGCGGCGGGCGTCGGCGCCTCCTTGACAGGCGGGACTATGCTACCGATCAAACGTTCGTTTGGTGACGACCCACCGATGACGACACCGACCCACCCTCGCCCCCGTGAGGCCGAACTCCACGCCACCGCCACCCGCCTCTTCCGACGGCGCGGCTACCACGCGACCTCGATGCAGGATCTCGGCGAGGCGCTCGGCATGAACCGCGGCAGCCTCTACCACTACATCAACGGCAAGGACGAGCTCCTGTGGGCCATCCTCAACCGCGCGCTCGACCTGCTCGAGCGCCGCGTCCTGCCGGTGCTCGAGACCGATGCCTCCCCCACCGACCGCCTGACCGATGCGATCCGCGAGCATCTCCGGGTCGCGGCCGACCACGCCGATGAGCTGTCGCTCATCCAGATCGAGCTGCGCGCTCTCAGCCCCGAACAGCAGCGCGAGATCATCGCCCGCCGCGACGCCTACGAGGCGCGCTGGCGAGCCGCGATCCAGGCCGGGATCGACGAGGGCAGCCTGCGTCCCTTCGACGTCCGGCTGGCCGGGATCGGAATCCTGTCCGCCTGCAACTGGTTCACCCAGTGGTATCGGCCCGACGGCCCGCTGGGCGTCGACGAGATCGCCGACGCGTTCGCCCGGCTCTTCCTCGGCGGGCTGCGCGCATGATCCCGCGCGTCTCCTCCGCGGTCGTCGTCGGCGCGGGCACCATGGGCGCCCAGATCGCCTGCCTTCTCGCCGGGGCCGGTGCCCGCGTCCGGCTCTTCGACATGACCGATGAGATCGCGCGCGCTGGTCTCGACCGCGCGACGAAGCTCAAGCCGTCCCCGCTCTACGCCTCCGCGCACGCGCTGCGGATTCGGGTCGGCGGGCTCGATGCCAAGGGCGCCATCGAGCGGGCAATCGCCGACGCCGACTGGGTGATCGAGGCGATCGTCGAGCAGCTCGAGCCGAAGCGCGCCCTCTTCGAGCGGATCGACGCGGCACTGACCGACCGCACTCGCTTCGTGAGCTCGAACACGAGCGGCCTGTCGGTCGTCGCGCTCGCCGCGGGTCGGACCGATGGCTTCCGGCGCCGCTTCCTCGGCACGCACTTCTTCAACCCACCCCGCTACGCGCGCCTCCTCGAGCTCATCCCGCTGGCCGCAACCGATATGGCGCTCGTCGCCGAGCTGGCGGAGTACGCATCGCGCCACCTCGGCAAGGGCACCGTCGTGGCCCGCGACACGCCGGCCTTCATCGCCAACCGGCTCGGGGTCAACGGGCTCATGGTGGCGCTGCGCCTGGCGCAGGAGCTCGGCCTCGGGCCCGACGAGGTGGACGAGCTGACCGGGCCGCTCATCGGCCGCCCGAAGAGCGCCACCTTCCGGACCCTCGACCTCGTGGGCATCGACGTCGCGACGGCGGTCGCCGACCACTGCCACGCCGACCTCGTCGACGACCCGGAGC
>DATCOD010000151.1:0-6592 GCA_036564905.1 Candidatus Limnocylindria bacterium | reverse complement strand
TCGCAGTCCTGCGCGAGAATGCGGTCCGGCACCTGGCTGCCATCGACCGCGGCCGAGAGCGAGAGGGTGTACTTGCCGGACGCCGTGATCTTGCCGAGCACGGCACCGCGGGCAAGGTTCTGGCCGGTGATCAGCGTGATCTTCTCGCTGATGATGGAATCGGTGTCGCCGGCGATCAGCGCATCGAGCGCTAGCGTGTCCTGAGACTGGGAAGCGGCGGGATTAAACGGATTCATGAGAAGGCTCCGAGAGGGAAGGGGCGGGGGCGGTTACTTCGCGGCGGTCTTCGGCGCGGAGAGCGCGTAGTACGCACTCGTCGCCGCCTTGGCCGCCTGACGGACCGAGATGCTCTCCGTGCCGGGCGCGGCACCGGGCGCGGGCGCCGCGGCTTCATCGGCGCGCAGCTGCGACAGACGCGCGGCGGCCCCTTGGTGCTGGGCCTCGAGGAAGAGCCGGGACGCGGCTTCGGCGCTCAGTCCTTCGTCGATCGCGCGGGTGACCAGTGCCTGATCGGCGCCGGCGCCGAGCGTGCGGATCGCGGCGATGCGCTCGCGTTCCTGCTTGCGGACCTGCGCTTCGTCGATTGCGACGATCGTCGCGCTCGGCGTCGGCGTCTCCGCGCCAGTGGTCGTGACGCCCGCAGTGGCCGCGGGCGAGGGCGTGTCCTTCGTGTCCATGAGGATCTCGCTGGTGAGTGAAGCGGCTGCGGCGGGTGCCGCGGGAAGCTCCGCACGAGAGCGTGCGGAGGTCGTGGCGCCGCGCCATGCAGCGACGGCGGCCTCGCCCCGATCCCGGAGCGCGGCGAAGGTGGATTCGTACGTGCCGACCGCGTCGGCGAGCCCGGCGTCGACCGCGGCTTGGCCGACGAACACGCCGCCCTGGCCGAAGTCGGCGAGCACACTCTCGGGCGTGACGTCCCGGTTAACGGCGACCGTCTCAACAAAGACCTGGGCGAGGTCGTCCATGACCTGCTGGAGCGCGGCGCGGCCGGTGTCCTCGCCGGGATCCATGCGCTTGTTCGGCGACTGGGACGAGACGATCTCAATCGTCTTGATGCCGCGCGCCTGGTCGATCGCCTTCGTGTCGCGATACGACGCGCGCACGCCGATCGATCCGACGATGGCGGTATCGCTGACCACGACCGCTTCCGCGGCGCTCGCCAGCCAGTAGGCCGCACTGGCGCCCGTGCCCGAGATGAACGCGACAACCGGCTTCGTGCCGCGTGCACTCGCGACCAGGTCGGCGAGCTGCGAGAGGCCATTGACGTCGCCGCCAGGCGAGTCGATCTCGAGGAGGATCGCGCGGACACCGCGGTTGTCGAGCGCCGCGGTCAAGTCCGTCGCGATCTGCTCGTACGTGGTCGCCCCTGAGATCGCCGTAAACATGTCCGCGTAGCGGAAGAGCGGACCCGTGACGGGAATCGAGGCGACGCCGTCGCGGATCGTGACGGCATGCGTATTGTCGAGGGGCCGGCCGAGCTTCGCGGCGACGGCCTCCGGATCCAGATTCTCGCGTCCGGCGATCTCCAGCATCGTGTGCAGCGCGTGCTCCTCCATCGCCCAGTGCGCGGCGAGGATCGCGTTGATCACGTTCGTCGCCGGACGGCGCGTCTTTTCGTCACGCGGCATGACGCACCGTCTGGTCGGCGGGGGGTTCATCCTGGCTCGGGTCGCCGGAATCGGGCGCCGGCAGTTTCGCCGGGGCGTTCTCCGCGACGGCGGCCGTTGTCTTGACGCCCAGCACTTCCGGCTCGAGGCCGGCCGCGACACGGACGCGATGCTCCTTCACCCGCTGGGCGTGCTTGCGCTCCCAGTCGCCGCCGGTGAGCTGCGCCGTCTCCTCGGCGAGCGTCGACACACCGAGATTGATCCGCTTCTCGGCGGCCGTCGCTTCGTCGACCGGGTTGAGCTGGCCCATGGCGGGGCCGGTCCACTCCGCGCGGCAATAGGCGGCGCGGACGAGGGGATCATCGAAGAAGCCGGGCGCGACGAGGTAGCCCCGCAAGACGGCTTCCGTGATCACCCACTCGCGGCACGGTTGGCAGAAATCGGACACCAGCCAGGAGCGCCGCGTCATAACCGAACGCCACGCTTCGAGGATCGCCGCGCGCGACGCGGAGTAGCTCGCGGTGAAGTGCTTCACCAGAAACTCGAACGGCAATTCGAGCGCGACACCGACCTGACGCAGGATCGACAGCACGAACGGATCGAACGCCGTGTTCGGTCGCATCGGATTGGCGAACACCGGCTCCTCGCCCGGCTCGAGCCCGACGACGGCGCCGACGCCCATGTTCACCTGGCGCGGATCCAGGTTCGCCTTCGCGGTCTGGTTCGTCGGCGTCATGTCCGGCATCAGGCCAGCGCCTTCATCCGGCGTCTTGATGAACACGGTGAAGAACGCGGAGACCACCGCGGCCATGAGCTCGGCCTCGGTGAATCGGTCGAGCTGCTTCAGGTGCTCGATCACGGGCGCGAGCAACGGCACGCCGCGGATCTGGCCAAGCCGCGTGGGGCGCGCGATCTGAAGGGCACGGCGCTCGCCGGATTCCTTGCCGTACACGTCGACCGGGATCCAACTCCACGCCTGGCGAAAATTGTAGTCGCCCGGATCCGCATCGCGGACCCAGTAGCGCGTGTGGCGGCCATCCGCATCCATCTCGACGCCGAGGAAGAGCGCCTCGGTCTCGAGCTGGCCGAGCGGCGTCGAGACGCGGTCGCCCTCGATGAGCTGCAGTTTCGTGGCGAGCAAGTCGCCGGGGCGTTCGACGAAGCGCCGAATCGCAAACGCGTCGCCACGCTCCACCGTCGTCCGGAGCGCCAGGTCCTGCAGCTGGTAGAACGTGAAGCGGCCCGCAATATCACACGCCTTGGACTCGGCCCACCAATCGAAGATGCGATCGGCTTTCCGCTCCCACGCGTCTGCCGTTTCATCGCTCAGTCCGAGCAGCTCGCGATCGATGCGCGAGTTCGAACGCAGCCCAGTCCCCACAGACGTCGTGACGATCGTATGCACCGCGCCCGTCGCGAGGGGCGTGTTGCGCACGAGATCCGCGCTGCGCGCACGCAGGGCCGGGAGATCGGGCGCGGAATCGCTGTTCGGACCGCCGAGCCGCGGCGTCCAATTCTTGGTGGCCGGCCGATCGATGCGCGCGCCGGAATACTGGCCGGGCCCGAAGAAGCGCGACGCCGCCTCGAGGCGGACGCGCTGCTCGTAGCGCTTGAGCGCGTACCGGGGCGCCACAGTGGCGATCGCACGATCGAGGCGCGACAGCGCGACCGTCGGCACTTGGGGGCCCGTCATAGCGGCACGATCTGCTGGACGCGACGACCGCCGCGGATCAGGCGGGCGATGCGCGTCACGAGTGCCGACTCCATGCGACGGAGCTCACCAAGATCCGCTTTCTGGGACGAGCGCGAATCGAGCGCGTACGCCTGGCCACCCGTGAGCACCGCACTGATCGCAGTGCGGACTTCGGTGAGCTGGGCGGTCGCGGTCTCGAGTTCAGTCATCGCAGCGGGGCGAGTTCCAGAAACGACAAAGGCACCCGTCAAATCCCTCGAGAGGGAATCGTTGGGTGCCGGTGGTCAGATCGGCGGTCGAATTGTCCGGACGAGCCGGGGGTCCAGCGTCAGAGCGGAGTATAGGACGAGCACGCGCGAACGCGCAAGCGCTACATCACGCCTTTCGACAACACGCGTCGACCGCCGGCACGCGGCGCCTGCACGATTGAGCCCGCGCGGATCTGCGCGCCGAGCGCGTTGATACGATCGACGTACGCCGCGAGTTGCATGCGCACCTGAGCGCCGAGCAGCTGCAGTGCGGCCGCGGCGTAGATCGTTCCGTCAAGCGCCTCGTTGCGTCGTCCTTCGATCGCTTTCCACACGCGCGTCGCGCGACCCTTGCGGTACTCGGTGACGAGGCGTTCCGCGGTGAGCTGGTCGAAGAACGTGGGATCCGTCGACGTCGGGAAGTGGACGTAGTTCGGGCCTGGCTCCTTCGTGCGCAGCGCGGAGGCGAGCGCCGACTTGCCCGAGTCCGATCCCACGATGTGCGTCGGCCGCTTCTTCGTCGTCCGTTTGAACTTCTGGCGATCGGGGGCCTCGATCAACTTGCGCGCGGGGCCATCCCGGCCGACGACGGCGACGACATTCTGTGGGAATCGCGGTCCGCAATAGCGGTGCACGCGATCCGTCTGATAGCCAGCGTCGACACACAGCGCCGCGATCGACAGGGAGGCGCCGCCTTCGTGCGGGCGCTGCATCGTCCGGTGACGCTCGAGCTCCGCCCAGACCGCATCACTCCCCGGATCCCCGTTCAGGACTTCCCACGCGATGAGCCAGCGCTCCTCGCCGGCGCCCCAGCCCCAGACGAAGAGCTCGATGCGATCGCCCTGGACGTCGGCGCCCGCGGTCAGCAGGCCCACGCCTTTCGGGATCAGCTCGATCGACTCGCCGGCGACGTCGCGCACGGGATACTCGTCGACGCGCGACGCAAGGAAGTGCGCATTGATCGACTCGCCTTTCTCCTGATAGGGCAAGCCCAGGAACGTGTTGACAAACGTCTTCATCTCCTGCGGGTTGAGACGCGCCTTCTGGAACTCCTCGGCGATCGTGTCCCACCGGCAGAGCGGCGAGTACAGCGTGTTGATGTGGAAACCAATCGTCGGCCGCTTCGGAAAGCGCGCGCGCCACTCCCCGCGCTCGAGCATCGTCTGCTTGTGGCGCTCCTCGATGAGGCACGCGCATTCCTCGCACACATATTTCGTCGTGCCGCGGATAATGCGCCCTTCGTCGTCCTTGTCCCACTGCAGGCGATAGATGCTCGCCTCGTTGCTGTCGTCCTCGCCATCGCGCCAGCGTAGCGTCTGGAAATGTCCGCAGTGTGGACACGGGACCCAGTACTCTTCCCAGGTCGAATCCTCGAGCTCTTTCCATACGCGCGAATGCCCCGCGATGGTCGGCGTGGACACGATGAAGAGCTTCGCGTTCCAAAACGTGCGGAGTCGCACGCGCAACAGCGCGAGCGGATCGCCCTGGTCGCCGAGGTCGCCTTCCCATTCGTCGACTTCCTCCGCGATCGCAACCCGCGCGCTTGAGGACTTGAGGTCCGATGTCGAGCGCGCGGTAATCGCCATGAGCCATCCGCCCGGGAACACCTTCTTGTCGAGCGAGTTGCCCGCTTCGCGACGGCCACTCCGCGGGAATTTCTTCGCCAGCGCCGGCGTCTCCTGGAGCATGGGGTCGAGTCGCGTCAGACTCCACGCGTTCAGCTTCTTTTCGGTCGGCCACACCTCGAGGATCGCGCACGGCGACTGATCGATGAGGAAGCCGACGAAGTTCTCGCCCGCCGTCGAGCCTGCGACCTGGGCAGCCTTCGCGAAGACGACGACGCTCGTCGTCTCATCGCCGAGCGTATCCTGGATCCGCCGGAGATAGGGGATGCGATCGGTGCGGAAGCGCCCGGGCTCCGCGCTCGTCGACGGCAGCAGACGATTCGCGTCGGCCCATTGGGAGACGGTCCCCTTCGGCAGGGGTTGAAAGACCTCGAGCGCCGCGGTCGCGACGAGACTCCTGAGTCGGCGTAGCCCGTCGAGCACGGTCATGCGGCCTCGTCCTCGTCGTCCTCCTCCTCATCGATGGCGGCGCCGCCGGCATTCGACTGGAGCTCGGCGAGCACGGTGTCGACGAGCTGGCGCAGTCGCACCACAGCCTGCGGGATCTCCTCGATGTGCAGGATCTGGGGCGCGTATTCGCCGGGCGTCGACAGCAAGCGCATGCGCACGCGACCGAACGCATCGCGAATTTCCTTGGCCGCGGCTTCGACGGCGACGACGTCGCCACGCAACTTCGCGAGCTTGAGCTCCGCGAGCGCGGCGTCGGCGATCGCCTTCCGTTGCACGGCATCGGCGATGTTGGTCGGGGCCGGCGTCGACACGTCGGCCACCGCTGAGGCTACGATCCGATCGCGCTGCCATATCAGACAGCGATGGACGGGGAACGTCCGATCGCGCCCGGACACGCGACTCGGGAAATCCGTGTAGCGTTTCACATAGTTCGTGATCGTGCGCGGTTCCACCTCCAGCAGAAACGCGATTTCCTCGCGGTCCACATACCGCTCGGTCGCCACCCTCAGCCCGCCGGGAATGGAATGACCACATAGAAACCGTGGTTCATATAACGAATTACTGCGGTTCTGCGTTCCCCGTGGGCAAGGTGGCTGGGAGGACCCAAGCTTTTGTAAAAGGGGTTATGGGCGCGCGCATTCGGCCTGTGCGCCTCGTGGTGACACGATCGGCGTGTGCTCATCGTGCGGTGGCCATGGCGGCAGCGAAGGCCTCCTCGAAGCGCTGGGCCCACACGCGGTCAACGACTGCGCGGGCATTCAACTCGAACTGCAGATCAGGCGTGATATGCGCGATCGGGACGAAGAGGAAAAGGACGGTGGCCTCCTCGGCTGTACCACGCCCGGCCTTCTTCGCCGCGCGCTTACCGAGGTCCTTGCGTTGCAGGAGGAGTTGACGACCATCGCGTAACGTGACGATGTAGGTGCCCTGATCACCCACGACGCGGTTGCCCTCGCGATGGAGATGGAG
>DATCOD010000150.1:0-12215 GCA_036564905.1 Candidatus Limnocylindria bacterium | reverse complement strand
GCCGTTCGGGCAGGGCGACGTCGTTCGACGCGGCGCGGCGATCGAGCTGCGCATCACGGCCGAGGATCCGCTCGCGGGCTTCCTACCCCAGGGGGGTCGGATCGACTTCGTGCGCGAGCCCAGCGGTCCGGGCATCCGGATGGACTCCGGCCTCACCGCGCCGTTGACCGTGCCGACCGAGTACGACCCCTTGCTCGCGAAGCTCATCGCGTGGGGCCCCGACCGAACGAGCGCGATCGCCCGAGCACGGCGCGCGGTCCGCGAGACGATCGTGGCGGGGCTGCCGACCTCGCTGCCGTTCCACTCCTTTGTCCTGGCCGAACCGGACTTCGTCGGCGGGCGATACGACACCGACTACGTGGCGACGCACTGGGCCCGGCCGGCCGAGCCGGAGGTGCCAGAGACCGCCGCGCTCGCGGCCGCGCTCGCCGCGATCGCGCGCCTCCGGTCCCGGCCGCGGCCCACCGTGTCCGATGCGGCGCCGTGGTCGCGGTCGGCGCGCCTCGACATGCTCCGATGAGGTACGCCGTGCGCGCGGGAGACCGCGCCCTCGCGATCGAGGTCACGCCCGAGGGACGCTTCCTGGTCGGCGATGGCGTCGTGGCCGCGGAGCTCGTCGAGGCCGTTCCCGGCCGCGTGTGGTCCGTGATCATCGACGGTCAGGCCCACGAGGTGGCATTCGTCGGCGCCGATCGGGCCTGGGTCGACGGCGACGAGATCCGGGTCGATGTCGCCGACGAGCGGGCGGTGGCCGCCGGCCGCGCCGGCGCGCGCGACGCGAGCGCGCGGCAGGAGGTCCGCGCGCCGATGCCGGGCCTGCTCAAGCGCGTGCACGTCGCGGAAGGGGCGGCCGTGAACGAGGGTGACGCGCTCGTGACCCTCGAAGCGATGAAGATGGAGAACGAGCTTCGCGCGGCGCGCGCGGGCACCGTCACGAAGATCGCGGTCGCGGAGGGGACGAAGGTGGATGGCGGCGCGCTGCTGATCGTCATCCGATCCAGTTGATGGCCGCGCCCGCGCCGGCGCCTAGCATCGCAACGTGAGCGACCGCGGCGACTTCAAGACCACGTACGGCGCGCCGATGCCGCCGTACGCGACGCCCGACGCCGCGTACGACGAGGCGGTCGAACGGCTCGGCGCTCCCGGCGATCCCCCGTTCACGCGTGGCGTCCAACCGACGATGTACCGCGGTCGCCTCTGGACGATGCGGCAGTACGCCGGCTTCGGCACGGCCGAGGAGTCCAACGCGCGCTACCGCTACCTGCTCTCGCAAGGGCAGACCGGGTTGTCCGTGGCGTTCGATCTCCCGACCCAGATGGGCTTCGACGCTGATGACCCGCGGGCCGAGGGTGAGGTCGGGAAGGTCGGGGTCTCGATCTCATCGCTCGACGACTTCGCGCTCCTGCTGAAGGACATCCCCCTCGATCGCGTGACGACGTCGATGACGATCAACGCGACCGCGGCGATCCTCCTCGCGATGTATGTCGCCGTCGCGAAGCGCCAGGGGGTGCCGCTCGGGAAGATCGGCGGGACGACCCAGAACGACATCCTGAAGGAGTACATCGCCCGGGGCACCTATATCTACCCACCGCGACAGTCCATGCGGCTCGTGACCGACGTCATCGCGTACTGCGCCGAGGAGCTGCCGCGCTGGAACCCGATCAGCATCTCCGGCTATCACATCCGAGAAGCCGGAGCGGACGCCGTGCAGGAGCTCGCGTTCACGTTCGCGAACGCGATCGCGTACGTGCAGGCCGCCGTCGATCGCGGTCTCGCGGTGGATCGTTTCGCCGGCCAGCTGTCCTTCTTCTTCGCGGCGAACGCGACGCTCCTCGAAGAGGTCGCGAAATTCCGCGCCGCCCGCAGGATCTGGGAGCGGATCATGCGCGAGCGCTTCAACGCCTCCGATCCCGCCTCGCTCGCGCTGCGCTTCCATACCCAGACGATGGGCTCGACGCTCACCGCCCAGCAGCCGCGGAACAACATCGTGCGGACCGCGATCGAGGCGCTCGCGGCCGTGCTCGGGGGGACGCAGTCGCTGCACACGAACGCCTACGACGAGGCGCTCGCGCTCCCGAGCGAGGAGTCCGCGCGCATCGCGCTCCGGACCCAGCAGGTCATCGCGGAGGAGTCCGGTGCCGCCGAGACGATCGACCCGCTGGGCGGCGCGTACCTCATCGAGCGGCTCACCGCCGATATCGAGGCCCGGACGTTCGCCGAGCTGGCGCGCGTCGACGAGCTCGGCGGCGCACTGGCGGGCATCGAACGCGGATATCAGCAGCGCGCGATCGAGGACTCGGCGTACCGCTACCAGCGCGAGGTCGAGGCGAAGACGCGGATCGTCGTCGGGGTGAATGCGTTCCAGACCCAGGGCGACGAGGCGAAGATCACGACGCTCAAGGTCGACGAGTCCGTTGCCGCGCGGCAGCGCGAGCGGCTCGCGGCGCTGCGGAAGCGGCGCGACGCGAAGCGTGTCGAGCGCCTGCGCGCGGACCTGCGGGCCGCGGCCGCGGGGACCGCGAACCTCATGCCCGCGATCGTGGCCGCGCTTGATGGCGATGTCACGCTCGGTGAGATCTGCGCGGACCTCCGCGGCGCGTTCGGCGCGTACGTGCCCGCGGACCACGGATGATCGCCGAGGCGCGCGAGCTCCATCACGTCTCGATCGTGGTCGGGTCGATCGCCGAGTCGCTCCCGTTCTACCGCGACACGCTCGGCATGCGGGCCGATGCTGTCCGCGAGCTCGCGGACCAGCGCGTGCGCGCGGTCTTCCTGACCACCGGGGACACGCGCATCGAGCTCATCGAGCCGACCGACGCGGATTCCGGGGTCGCCCGGTTCCTCGCGGACCGCGGGAAGACAGCGCTGCACCACCTCTGCTTCGTGGTCGACGATCTGCGCTCGACGCTCGTTGCGCTCGAGGCTCGCGGAGTCGAGCTCGTCGACCGCGAGCCGCGGCGCGGAGCCGAGGGCGACGTCGCGTTCCTCCATCCGCGCGCGTCCGGCGGCGTGCTCGTCGAGCTCATCGATCGGTCGAGCCTCGAAAGACCGCATACTGCCTAGCGTGGCACCGAGGGTCGTCGCGACGCTGTCCGCGCTCAACGGCAACGACCTCCGCCGGCGGTCGCGCGAGCACTACCTTTCCGCCCTGAGCGGCGCGGGCTTCGCGGTGATCGCGCTCGATTCCGGCGCTGCCGCGCCCGAGGAGTTCGACGCGCTCTGCCTCACCGGCGGCGAGGACCTGGAGCCGTCGCGCTATGGCGCACCGTCCGACCCGAAGACCGAGCCGGCCGACCCAAGACGGGACGCGCTCGAGCTCACTCTTATCGCGACCGCGCGCGAACGCGACCTGCCGGTGCTCGGGATCTGCCGCGGCTTCCAGGTGATCAACGTGGCGTATGGCGGGTCACTGATCCAGCACGTGGAGGGGCATCGAGCGGCGAACGGACCGATCGTGCCGCACATCGCCGTCCCGACGGCGGGATCGAGGCTCGCGGACGCCTGCGGCACGGGTCCGTTCAGCGTCAACGCGCGTCACCATCAGGCGGTCGACGACCGGTCGCTCGCCCCAGGCCTGCGAGCGACCGCGCACATCGATGGCTTCGTCGAGGCCTTCGAGGATCCCGCGCGCCGGTGGCTCGTGGCCGTCCAATGGCATCCCGAGCGTTCCGCCGACCCGGAGATGTCCGACGCTGGCAGAAGCATCTTCCGCGCGTTCGCCGACGCGGCCGCGCGCCAGCCCACCCGGGCCCGGTGACCGCGGAGCCCGCACCGCCGCTCCATCGGCGCACGGTGGATGTCGCGCTCGAAGCGCGCGCTCGCCGGTGGACGATCGAAGATCGCGACGGGCGCGCGAGCCTCATCGAACAGACGGTCGTGCCGGCCAACGAACCGCTCCGGGCCGACGACGGTGAGGGCGCCATTCGCGTTGGCTACGGCGGCGTGATGCGGGTCGCGGTGCTCGCGGGCGACGCCCTGGACCTCGAACGGGTGCTCCGGCGTGCCGTGCTCGCCTCGGGGGCGGAGCTCGTCCTGCTGCTTCGCGCGACCGACGCGCGGTCGTTCATCGAGCGCGCGTCCGCGCTCCGGGAGGCGCGCCCGGATCTCGTCCTCGCGCTGGTCGCCGAGCGCGGCGAGGCCGACGGCATCGTCGACCTCATCGAGGCCCTTCGCCTCGGCTGCGCCGATCGGAGTCCCGCGCCGCGGGTGGTGGTCGCGGGCGAGCCACACGCCGCGCTCCGCGTAAAGGCCGCGGCGGTCGGCTTCGCCGTGGAGCTGTTGCCGGATCCGCGCCGGCCTGACGGGGTCAGCACGTTCGCGCACCGCGCCCGTGAGTTCCGTCGGGGCACCGATGCGAATGTGGTGCTCCGCGACGAAGCGCTCGAGGAGCTCGCCCGGCTCGTGGCGGCCCGCGGCCATGACGCGCTCGTCGTCGACGTCTCCGGCGGCTCGACATCGCTCGTGCGCGCGAGCGTCGACGGGTCGATCGCCGCGGTGCACGTCGCGCCGCTGGGCTCCGGCATCGCGGCGGACCGCACGGTGGGTCGCGCCGGCCTCGATGGTGTCCGGCGGTGGATCCCCTGGGCCATCGACGCGCCGACGATGCTCGAACGTGTCTTCAACCGCGCTCGCTGGCCGGACGCCGTCGCGGCCGAGGCGAGCGCGCTCGCCCTGGAGATCGCGCTCGCGCACGAGGCTCTGAGCCACGCGCTCGCCGATGCGACGGCGGCCGGCCTGGCCGAGGTGCTGCGCGACGCGCCGATCACGATCATGACCGGCGCTGCCGCGTCGTTCACTCGCGCGGCGCACACCGCCCTCGTCGCGATCGACGGACTCGGCTCGCCGCGGCCGACCACGCTCCATCGCGACACGGATGACGCGCTGGTCGCGCTCGGCGGGCTCGCCGCGCGGATCCGGGCCGGGGGCGGCGAGCCGTCGTCCACCGTGGGAACGGAGCTCGCCCTCCGGCTCGTGCCGGTGGCGTTCGTCGTGCCGGTGACGCCCGGGCGACGGAGCAAGCTGCTCGTCAACGGCGCTCGGCATCTGATCGACGAGCTCGGGCCGGACGCGTTCTTCAGCATCCGCCATCGCGGCGAAGCCGATGTCGAGGTGACCGGCACACCGGTCAAAGCGCACGGCGTCGCGGGAGACCTCGGGATCATCATCGACGCGCGCGGTCGTCCGCTCGTGCTCCCGGCGCGCGACGCCGAGCGGATCCCGACGCTCGTCCGTTGGTTCGCCGCGCTCGATCTCGCGGTCGCGAGCGCCGGCTGATGGGGTGGCGGTACGGCCGCTGGGTGGTCGAGCATCCGTTGCCGCTCGGCGCGTCGGCCCGGCCCGCGGTCGGCGACGAGGTGCGCGCGGGGGATCGTCTCGCGGGCGGCACGCTCTTCGGTTCGCCGGTGCGCGTCGAAGGGGCGCGCAGGCTCGGTGTGGGACCTGAGGACGTCGATCGCGTCGCGCGGGTGTCCGTCGGCACCGACGTGGCGCGCGGCACGGTGCTCGCGCGCACCGGACGACGGTTCGCGCGGGTCGTGACCGCGCCGGTCGACGGACGCCTCGTGCATCGTACCTACGAAGGCGACTTCTATGTCGCGCCGATCACCGGCACCTGGACCGTGCGCGCGTCGATGGATGGCACGGTGATCCGGTCCGATGACGCGGCGGTGAGCGTCGAGGGATCCGCCTGGGGCCTCGGCGGCGTCGCGGCCTACGGCCCCGACGCGTTCGGCGAGCTGGCCCTCGGCGTGGATGCTCCGATGGATGAGCTGTCGCCATCGCGTATCGACGTCCGCAGGCACGACACGATCCTGATCGGCGGGGCACGCATCGCGGCCGAGGCGATCACGCGCGCGCACGCGTGCGGCGTCGCCGGCCTCGTCGCCGGCGCCGCGCCGGCCGGCGGGCTGCGGGTCGTCTACGGCGATGAGGTCACGGCGTCGGGGAGCCCGACCGTCGAGGATCGCCCGACGGTCCTCTGTCTGGTCGGATTCGGCAGCGGGCCGTTGCCGACCGAGATCTATCGGCCGTTCGTCGCGTTCAGCGGCCGGCGCGCCGCGATCAACGTCGCGTCGGCGCGACTGTTCGTCTTCGCGCCGGAGGCGCTCCTCGATGCCTCGCTCGACGCGCCCGCCCTGGTCCTCGCGGGCGACTTCAGCGGCGTGCGCCCGCTCGAGGGCGAAACGAGCCTCACCGGCGTGACCCGGTTCGCGAGCGACGCATTCTGCGAGGGCCTCGCCACGAATGATGGCGTCGTCCCGATCCCGAACGTCCTTCCCTATGACGCGCCGCGGTAGGCGCGCCCGGCGAGGGCGGGCTTTGCCCGACCGAGCTCGCGGGGCCCCCGATCGCGGAGCAGCCGAAGGCGGCGGAGCGAGCAGGGTCAAAAAGAGGCGCGAGCGCGACCTGGCCGAACACACGGCGCGCGAGACGCGCCTCAAGCGGACCCGCACGGTCGTCGGGTTCCTCGGCCTCGTGCCGCTGATCGGATCGGTCGCGTGCGACGGCGGCCTGCCCTTTTTGTGCGTGCCCTGGTCGTGGTACATGGCCGGCTGGGCCGCGGTCTTCGGCGCGTTCGTCGGCCTTAGCATTCGACTCGTTCGTGAACGCCGCCGATTCGAAGCGACCCGCTCGCGCGCAGGCTGATCCCGCGACGATCGATCTCGTCAGTCACTCCTCGCTGCACACCGAACGGCTGGGCGAGCGCCTGGCCGCGCACGCCGAGGCCGGCGACGTCATCGCGCTCTGGGGCGAGCTCGGCGCGGGCAAGACCGTCCTCGCGCGGGGCATCGCGATCGGCCTCGGCATCGACGAGGACGCGGTGACGAGCCCGACGTTCATCATCCTGCACGAGCACTTCGGCGGACGGCTGCCGTTGTATCACCTGGACCTCTATCGCCTCGAGCAGCGCCAGCTCGGCTCGACGGGCTGGGAGGAGGCGCTCGACTCCGGCGGCGTCACGGTGATCGAGTGGCCCGATCGCGCCGGCGACCTGCTGCCACCCGATCGCGTCGACGTCCGGCTCGAACACGTCGCGGAGACGAAGCGCAAGGTGACCCTCGAGCCCACCGGGCCGCGCTCGCGGCGGCTCGTCGATGCGCTGCGCGGCGACGCATTCGGCGAGAAGACGCCGTGAGCACGCTCCTCGCGATCGACACGTCGACCGAGTGGGCGTCGGTGGCGATCTACGACGGCGCCGCGGTGCTGGCCGAGGAGACGTGGCACGCGCAGCGCAGGCACGCGGAAGATCTCTTCCCGACGATCGAGCGCCTGCTCGCCCTGAGCCGCGCGCAGATGGACGCCGTCGACAAGATCGCCGTCGCGACCGGGCCCGGATCGTTCACGGGACTGCGCGTCGCGATCGCGGCCGCGCAGGGCCTCGCCCGCGGCGGTGGAGCGGCGCTCGTCGGCGTCTCCACGCTCGACGTCCTCGCGTACCCGCACGCGTCATCGAAGCTGCGCACCTGCCCGCTGCTGCCCGCGGGCCGCGGCGAGTACTACGCCGCCCTCTATCAGGAGCGCAATCGCAAGTGGGCCCGGCGCTCGCCGTTCATCGTCGGCCCGCTCGTCGACCTCTGCCGGCAGATCGGCACGCACACGCTCTTCGTCGGCGAGATCGACGCGGAGGCGGAGTCCACGCTCCGCGATCTGCTCGGACCGTTCGCGCTCTTCGCGCCGCCGGCGTCTCGCATGCGCCGCGCGGGGTTCCTCGCCGAGCTCGGCTGGAACGAGCTCGCCGAACGGAAGCAGGCGCCGCTCGGCGCGCTCGAGCCGATCTACGTCCGACAGCCGGCGATGGGCGGCAGCTTCGCACAGCCGTTCGCTCCGCCGCCGACCGATGATGTATCACTTGGGCTTCCGAAACGAAGCTCGTGAGGGAGTGATCAGATAGTCTCCGTCGCTCCGGTCGTCATCGACGACATGACCCTCGACGACATCGACCCCGTCCAGGAGGTCGAGCGCAGCTCGTTCCCGGTCCCATGGCCGGCGAACGCGTTCCGCCACGAGCTCACGCAGAACCGCAACGCCCGCTACATCGTCGCGCGGAGCGCCGATCAGATCGTGGGCTACGCCGGGCTCTGGCTGATGGTCGACGAGGCGCACGTGACGACGTTCGCCGTCCATCCCGATCACCGCCGCCGGCGGATCGGCGAACGGCTCCTCCAGCGGCTCTTCGAGGTCGCGGTCGTCATGAACGCGGAATGGCTGACCCTCGAGGTGCGCGCATCCAATCTGCCGGCGCAGAAGCTGTACGAGAAATATGGCTTCCGCCGGGCTGGCGTGCGCCGCCGCTACTACAGCGACAACAACGAGGACGCGCTCATCATGTGGACCGAGCGGCTGAAGGACCGGGTCGTCAAGGATCGCATCGCCGTCCTGCGCAAAGAGCTGGAGCTGGGCGAATGAGGATCCTCGGGATCGAGACGAGCTGCGACGAGACCGCCGTCGCGGTCGTCGAGGACGGCCGGCGCATCCGCTCGAATGTCATCGGGACGCAGCTCGCGCATCAGCTCACCGGCGGCATCGTGCCCGAGGTCGCGGCGCGCGAGCATCTCCGCTCGATCGACCCGATCACCGACACCGCGCTGCGCGATGCCGGGATCGGGCTGCATGAGGTGGACGCCGTCGCGGCGACCGTCGGCCCGGGGCTCGTCGGCTGCCTCCTCGTCGGCGCGAACTACGGGCGCGGCCTGGCGCTCGCGGCCGGCCTGCCGTTCGTCGGCGTGAATCACCTCGAGGGGCACGTGTACGCGAACTGGCTGACCGAGACGGAAGAGGTCCGGCCGGAGCCGCTCCTCCCGGCGGTGGTGCTCGTCGTGAGCGGCGCGCACAGCGACCTCGTCCTCATGGAAGCGCACCGCCGGTTCCGGCTCCTCGGCCGCACGATCGATGACGCTGCCGGTGAGGCCTTCGACAAGGTCGCGCGGCTCCTCGGCCTCGGCTTCCCGGGTGGCCCGGAGATCGAACGGGCGGCGGTGGGCGGCGACCCGAATGCCTACCCGCTCCCCAAGGCCTGGCTCGCGGACCGGTATGACTTCTCGTTCTCCGGATTGAAGACCGCGGTGCTCCGGCTCGTGAGGTCGCTCGAGGCGCAGGGCCCGGTCCCGGTCGGCGACGTCGCCGCCTCGTTCCAGAAGGCGATCGTCGAAGCGCTCGCGGAGAAGACCGCGCGCGCCGCGGCGGAGCACGGCGTGCGCAGCGTGATGCTCGGCGGCGGGGTCGCGGCGAATACCGCGCTCCGCGCCGAGATCGAGCGACGCATCGCGGTGCCGCTCTCCGTTCCGTCACCGCGCCTCTGCACCGACAACGGCGCGATGGTCGGCGCGGCGGCGTTCTTCTCGCTCCGTCATCGTGGCGCGGAGATGCCGGCGGGCGTCCGCTCGAATCTCCCCCTGGCATGACCGCGGCCGCGCTCGTCGCCGCGCTCGACGAAGCGACGGAGCTCGCCGCGCGCGGTGCGCCCGCGCCCGAAGTGGTGACCGACCTCGTCCTTCGCATCCTGGTCGAGGCGAGCGACACACCCGCGGTGCTCGACGCGCTGAAGGGGGGCTCGGCCGGTCGCGCGCTGTTGCGGATCACGGACGGTGAACGGGCGATCGAGTTCCAGGCGGGCGATGGCGCGGTCTTCGCGGAGCTCGCCGATCCGAAAGGCCGAGGCCCCAAAGTCGACGCGACAGCGGCGACCTGGCTCGGGCTGCTCGGCGGCACGCTCAAGCCGTGGCTCGCGTTCACGCGGGGGCTCGTCATCGCCCGCGCGGGGATCACGGAGCTGCGGTGGATGCAGCAGACCGCGGAACGTCTGCAACGCGGGTACGAGGAAGCGCGTCGGCTAGAGTCGGCGCGATGAGGGAGACACCCGGGACGCCTCGACCGAACGACACGAAGGCCGACGACGAGACCACCAAGGTCCACCGTTCCGAGACGAAGACGAAAACGCCGGTCGAGGCGAAGCGCCAGGGGCCCGTCCTCGACGACGTCAAGAAGGACGAGCGGGTGAAGGTGTACATCCGCTCCGCGAACGCGCAGACCGGTGCCATCGGCTACACGGAGCATGGCGAACGCCACGCGAGCACGACCGCGGATGGCGCCCGATTCATCCTGAAGTCGCTCGGCCACGAGGCGCGTCGCACCGAGCTCGGCGCCGTCGCGGCCTACCTGCATGACATCGGCAACGTCATCACCCGCGAGAAGCATGGCCAGACCGGAGCGCTCCTGGCCAAGGACATCCTGATCGACGCCGGATTCACCTTCGAGGAGGTCGCGATCATCATGGGCGCGATCGCGAACCACGAGGAGGCCGAGGGCGGTCTTCCGGTGAGCGCGGTGTCGGCGGCGGTCATCATCGCGGACAAGAGCGACGTGCACCGCTCACGCGTGCGCAACCCGAAGACGACCACCTTCGACATCCACGACCGCGTGAACTTCGCGGCCACGAACGCCGAGATCAAGGTCTCGCGGCGGGAGAAGCTGATCACGCTCGACCTCACGATCGACACCGAGGTCGCGCCGCTCATGGAGTATTTCGAGATCTTCCTGTCGCGCATGATGCTGTGCCGCCGTGCCGCCGAGTTCCTGCATTGCCAGTTCGCGCTGGTGATCAACAACACCCGGCTCCTCTGACGCGATGAGCGAGCATGTCCTGCGACTGCGCGGGCTGACCTGAAGTGCCGCACCGGGCCTCGGTTGAGGCTCACGCCTTGCGCCCGTGCTGGCGCAGCTGCAGCGACATCCGGACGTCGAGACGGCCGAGGTCGATCGTCACGGCGAGCTGCTGCGGGTCCGGCTCCGGGAGGACAGCGCGCTGATCGAGATCCGGGCCGAGCTCGAGCGGATGGGATTCGGCGCGGATGAGGCGCCCGCCGCGGTCAGGGACCGCTGGTACGGACCGGCGGCGGTCGGCGAGCTCTCGCGCGAGGAGGCGGGCGTGATCGCGACGCGGGTCGTGCCGGCATTCGGCGCGGCCAACGCGATCGCGCGCGAGCGGGTCGATGCGGCCGTCGTGCTCGTCGCCGACGCGCTCTACGCCTGCTTCACCGGCGGGCCCGACCTCTCGTCCGCTCGAGCGCTCGCGTCGTCGTGCGCGCGCGCGGTGGAGCGGGCGACCCGGCCGCACCTCGGTGCCGAGCGCTCGGCCGCGCTCGCCCGCGCCGTCGAGGCCGACCTCGCCGGCGGGTCCTCGGCGTAGGCCGGCCGTGCATATCGCCTTCCTGACCGACGTCGCCCTCCCGTACGTGAGCGGCGTCACGGTCGCGGTGCTGCGGCAGCGCGACGCGCTCCGCGGGGCGGGGGAGCGGGTCACGGTGGTCGGACCGCACGGCGACGTCGATCTCGCCGAGCCCGACATCCACGTCCCCGGGACGCCCAGCGGGTACCGGCTCGCGCTGTTCGGACCGCGGCTGCCGCTCAAGCTGCGCCATCTCCACGTCGAGCTCCTGCACGCGCATTCGGTCTTCGGGGCGTCGTGGGCGGCGCTCGCGGCTGCGCGCCGGCTCCACGTTCCGTTCGTCGTCACGGTGCACACGCGTTTCGACGAATACGCGCACTACGCCGGCCCCGCGGCGCCGCTCGCGCGCACGCTCGTCGGCCCGTACATCGGCGCGGTCGTGGCGGCGGCCGATCTCGCGATCGCGCCGAACGAGGAGCTCGCCCGCGAGCTGCGCGCCGCGGGCGACGCGAAGGTCGTGCGCGTGGTGCCCGCGCCGATCGACCTGATGCTCGCGAGCGGCGACGCCGCCCGCGGCCGCGAGGGCCTCGGCGTCCCGGCCGGTGTGCCGCTCCTGCTCTCCGCGTCCCGGCTGGCCGTCGAAAAGCGGGTGCTCGATCTGATCGCGCTGCTGCGCGCGTCGGTGCGGCGCGACAGCGTGCTCGTCTTCGCCGGCGGCGGACCGCTCGCGGCGGACCTTCGCGCGGCCGCGCGCGACGCCGGGCTCGACTCGCGGGTCGTGTTCGCGGGGCAGCTCGGGCTCGCCGGGCTGGCCGACGCGTTCGCGGCCGCGGACCTGGTGGTGAGCGCGTCCCGCAGCGAGACCCAGGGCCTGGCACTCTGTGAAGCGGCCGCCGCGGGCCGCGTCGTCGTCGCACCGGCCCGCGGGGGCTACGCGGAGATCCTCGGGCACGACGCCGGCGGTGTGTTCCCCTCGCGCGAGCCCTCGCCGGAGGAGCTGGCCGGATGCGTCGATCGCCTGCTCGACGACGCGGCGCTGCGCGAGCGGCTC
>DATCOD010000149.1:0-9439 GCA_036564905.1 Candidatus Limnocylindria bacterium | reverse complement strand
GGGTCACGCCCCGTTACCACCGTGCTCGAGCGGAGACTCGGGGCTGTGGCGCAGTGGTAGCGCATCACACTGGCAGTGTGGGGGTCAGGGGTTCGAATCCCCTCAGCTCCACCGCACCCGGACCGGAGTCTCAACTGAGGTGGTACCGCGGAAGTGGCCCTTCCGTCCTCTCTGGACGGCGGGCCATTTTGATGTTCCGCAAGGAGGTGCCGCGATGAACAGCGAAGCTCAGACCGGACGGACCGAGCGCTACGCCCCGGGGGCGATCGAGCCGAAGTGGCAGGCGCACTGGGCAGCGACGGGCCTCTATGAGACGCCGGATCAGAGCGACAAGCCGAACTACTACTTCGTGACGATGTTCCCGTATCCGTCCGGGGACATGCACATCGGCCACTGGTACGCGATGGCGCCCTCGGACTGCCAGGCCCGGTTCACGCGCATGAAGGGACACAACGTGCTGTTCCCGATGGGCTTCGACGCGTTCGGCATCAACGCCGAGAACGCGGCCATCGACCGCGGGATCCACCCGGCCGAGTGGACCGACAAGAACATGGCCCACTGGCGCGAGCAGTTCCGTTCGCTCGGCGCGTCGATCGACTGGCGCCGCGAGGTCGTGACCTGCTACCCGGAGTACTACCGCTGGAACCAATGGATGTTCCTGAAGCTCCTCGAAAAGGGACTCGCCTATCGCGCGACCGCGCCGGTCAACTGGTGCCCGCGTGACGAGACGGTGCTGGCCAACGAGCAGGTCATCAACGGGCTGTGCGAGCGCTGCGACACGCCTGTCGTGAAGAAGGACCTGACCCAGTGGTTCTACAAGATCACCGAATACGCCGACGAGCTCCTGAAGTTCGACGGCTTGGACTGGCCGGAGCGCGTGCGGGTCATGCAGCAGAACTGGATCGGCCGCTCGGAGGGCGCCGAGCTCCAGTTCTCCGTCGAGGGTCACCGCGATGCCACGATCCGGTTCTTCACGACACGTCCGGACACGATCTATGGCGCCACGTTCATGGTCCTGGCGCCCGAGCATCCGCTCGTTCCGGTCATCACCACACCAGGGCAGAAGGCCACGGTCGAGGCGTACGTGGCGAAGGCCCGCAACGAATCCGAGATCGAGCGCGGGAGCGCCGAACGCGCGAAGACCGGCGTCGACACCGGTGCGTTCGCGATCAACGCGTTCACAGGCGAGAAGATCCCGATCTGGATCGCCGATTACGTGCTCGCCTCATACGGCACCGGCGCGATCATGGCCGTACCCGCGCACGACGAGCGTGACTTCGCCTTCGCGACGCAGCATGGCCTGCCGATCACCGAGGTCATCTCGCCCGACGGCGTCGCGCACGCGAACATCGAGGCCGCGTACGCCGGCCCCGGGGTCATGGTGCGCAGCGGGCGGTTCTCCGGCACGTCGAGCGACGCCGGCAGGCAGGCGATCGCGTCGGAGGCCAAGAAGACCGGCATCGGGGCGCCGGCCGTCACGTACCGACTGCGCGACTGGCTCATCTCGCGCCAGCGCTATTGGGGCACGCCGATCCCGGTCGTGTACTGCGGCACCGACGGCGTCGTTCCCGTGCCCGATGATCAGCTTCCGGTCGTCCTGCCGCGCGATGTCCAATTCACCGGTCGCGGCGGATCGCCGCTCGCGAAGGTCGACGCGTTCGTGAATACCACGTGCCCGAAGTGCGGCGGTCCGGCGAAGCGCGAGACCGACACGATGGACACGTTCGTCGATTCGTCGTGGTACATCTACCGCTACCTCGATCCGAACTACGAGTCGGGATTCATGAACGTCGAGGTCGCGAAGAAGTGGCTACCCGTGCGCCGGTACACGGGCGGCATCGAGCACGCCATCCTGCACCTGCTGTACGCGCGCTTCATGTGCAAGGCCCTGCGTGACCTGGGCTACCTGTGGTTCGACGAGCCATTCCTGCACCTGCGCAACCAGGGCACCATCGTCTTCAAGAGCCGCAAGATGTCGAAGTCGCGCGGGAACGTCGTCGCGCCCGATGAGTACGTCGCGCGGTATGGCGCCGACACACTGCGCCTGTTCATCATGTTCATGGGCCCCTGGACCATGGGCAACGACTGGGACGCGTCGGGGATCGAGGGCACCTCGCGATTCCTGCACCGGGTCTGGGGCCTCGGCCTCTCCGAGCGCGACGCCGCGGGTCCTCGCGATGCGGAGCTCGATCGCATGGTCCAGCGCACCATCAAGAAGGTCACCGACGATCTCGAGCTGTACCACTTCAACACCGCGATCGCGGCGATGATGGAGCTATCGACCGCGACCTTTCACGCGAGCGGACCAAGTCGCGACGACGCGACCGACGCGCTCGTCCTGCTGCTCGCTCCGTTCGCGCCGCACATCACCGAGGAGCTATGGCAGCGGCGCGGCGGCACGGACTCGGTGCACCGTCAGTCGTGGCCGGCGTACGACCCCGATGGCGCACGCGAGGCCACGGTGCTCCTGATCGCCCAGGTGAACGGCAAGGTCCGCGACCGTTTGGCGTTGCCTGCCGGAACGAGCGAGGACGCGTTGAAACAAGCCGCGCTCGCGAGCCCGAAGGTGGCCCAGGCGGTCGGCGGCAAGCCGATCGACCGGGTGATCGTCGTCGCCGATAAGCTCGTGAACGTCGTGACGAAGTCTTGACCCCCCCGGAGATCCGCCTCGCGGCGCTGTGCGACCACGCGCTCGTCGGTCAGGACGGCAAAGTGAGCGTCCTCGGGGTGTTCCGGAACATCAGCGTGACCGGCCTACCGGCGCAGCACCCTCGGATGTTCCTCGTCGCCATCCTCGGCCTCGACGCCGGAACGCATGCGGTCGTCGTCCGGCTCCGTAAGCCGGACGGAGGACAGACGATGCCGAACGCGCCCGAGATCTCGGTGAACGCGATCGCCGGCCAGGACGTCAACGTCATCGTCGAGCTGAACAACCTGAGCTTCACCACGTACGGAACACATCGCTTCGATCTCGAGATCGACGGCAACGCGGCGGGGAGCCTGCCTGTCTCCATCGTTCAGATGGCCCCGCCGCAGCAAGGACGACGCGCGAACTGACCTACTGACCAGGGGTGCCCCACGTGGCCACCCCTGGCGTACTGCGAGGTGGCCGACTGGCCCCTCCCCGGTGGCCGGATGGCCCACTATTCGCGCCGGTCCGGACCTGCGCATGGTCAGGTCCATGCGCCGCTGGTTGCTCGTGCTCGTCCCCGTCGTCGCCCTGACCGGCGGAGCCGTCGCGATCGCCTCGCGCGCGCACGACGAGCCGCCGACCGTTGAGCTGGCGGCCGCGCCGACCGCCGTTCCGACCCCGCAGCTCATCGTCATCGATGTCGTCGGCGCGGTCGCGCACCCCGGAGTCGTGCGCTTGCCGGCCGGGGCGCGCGTCGTCGACGCGCTCGTTGCCGCCGGCGGCATGACCGGTGACGCGGATCTGTTCGCGCTCAATAAGGCGGCGCCGCTCCGTGACGGGATGCGCGTCTACGTGCCTCGGCCCGGTGAGCTCGTGCCGGCCGGCGCCGCAGGAGGCACGGCCGATCCGAAGGTGAACCTGAACACGGCGACCGCGGGCGAGCTCGATGCGCTGCCGGGAGTTGGCCCGGCGACCGCGGCCGCCATCGTGCGCGCCCGCGCCGCGAAGCCGTTCGCCGTGGTCGACGAGCTGCAGACCCGCGGGCTCGTCTCGCCACGGACGTTCGCGGACCTGCGCGATCTGGTCAGCGTTCGGTGATCGGTCGATCGCCTCCGCTCCTTCCCGCGGCGATCATCGCGACGGCGCTCTCGCTGCTTGCCACCGTTGCTCCGCTCGTCGTGCCGTACGCCGGCGCCGGTGTCGCGCTCGGATGCGTGGGCCTCGCGATCGCGAGCGCTGACCGCATGCGTCGGCTGACCTGGGTCGCTGCCGCCAGCCTGGCCCTCTGCGCGGCGCTCCGCGTCGCGTTCCCGTCGGCGCCGGGCGGGATCGGCGCGTTCGCGGAGCTTCGGGACGTGCTCGGTGAGCCGCTGCGCAGGCTCGTGCCGGAGCCCGAGAGCGGGATCCTCCTCGGGATCGCGCTCGGCGATCGGGGCAGCATCGGGGCCGATCTCGCGTACGCGTTCTCGCGTAGCGGGACGAGTCATCTGCTCGCGATCTCCGGCTTCAACATGACGCTCGTCGCCGCGGCGGTCGGCGCGTTGCTGCGCGGACGCTGCGGTCCGCGTCTCCGCGCGATCGCGACCGTCTCGGCGGTGATCCTGTACAGCCTGCTCGTCGGGCTCGGCGCGAGCGTCGTTCGAAGCGCGGTCATGGCCGCGATCACCTCGCTCGGTCTCGCCCTCGGCCGTCGCGCCGCGGCGGCGAACGGGCTCTGTGCCGCGATCGCCGTCATGCTGGCGCTCGAGCCAGCGACCATCTCCGACGCCGGCTTCCTGCTCAGCGCCGGCGCGACCGCCGGTCTGCTCGCATTCCAGGCGCCGCTCGCCGCTCGGCTCGCGTGGCTACCGTCGCTCGCCGGCGACGGTCTCGCGGCCACGCTGGCGGCCACACTGCCGACCCTCCCGATCGTCGCCGGGATCTTCGGTCGCGTCTCCCTCGTCTCGCCGATCGCCAATCTCGTCGCGGTGCCGCTGTTCCCGGCGCTGATGGCGACGAGCGTGGCGACGGTCGCGGTGGGCAGCGTGTCGCTCGATGTCGCGCGCCCGTTCGCGCTCGCGGCGTATGCGATCGCGTTCACGCTCCGGATGGTCGTCGAGACCGCGGCCAGCCTGCCGCTGGCGGCACTCGACGTCCCGAAAGGTCCGCTCACGGCGCTGCTCCTCACGCTGGTCAGCGCGGGCGCCATCGTCGCGGCCCGGCGCGTCCGGATCACGCTGCCACGTCTCCGAGTGCCGCCGCCACCGCGCCCGCCGTCACGCCGCGCGCTCGCGATCGCGACCGGATCGGTCCTGGCGTTCGTGGCGATCACGGCAGGCCTGGCGGCGACCGCCGCGCCGGCGTTCCGCGTTCGCGCGCTCGATATCGGCCAAGGTGACGCATATCTCGTCGAAGCCGGCGGGAAGGTCGCGATCATCGACGGCGGACCCGATCCGAACCGGCTCCTGGCCGAGCTCGGCGCGAGCCTCCCCGCCTGGCGCCGGCGCATCGATCTCGTCGTGCTGACCCACGCCCACCTCGACCATGGGGCGGGACTCATCGCGGTGCTCGATCGCTACGAGATCGGGCTCGCGGTCGCGCCCCGCGGCCTCAACGCCGGCCCGCTCGCCGACGCGTGGAGCGCGCGCATCGCGGCCCACGGGATCGCGCGTGCCGACGTCGGCGCCGGCTCGGTCGTGAGGCTCGGCGCGGCACGGATCCGCGTTCTCGCGCCGAACGATGATCCGCTGGTCGACGTGCCGTCCCTCGTGCTGCGGCTCGAGATCGGGTCCGTTTCGGTGCTCTTCAGTGGTGACGCGACCGACGCCGCGCAGGCCGACCTGCTCCTCGCACCGGAGACGTTGCGTGCGCGGATCTACGTACCCCCGCACCACGGCGCCGCGACGCCGTACGCGAGCGCGCTCGTTGGCGCGGTGCATCCGGAGGTCGCGCTCATCTCGGCCGGACTCGACAACCGATACGGTCATCCGACCCCTGAGACGCTCGCTGCCCTCGCCGGCGTGCCGACGTATCGCACCGACCGTGATGGGACCGTCGAGGTGAGCGTCGACGGAGCGCGCCTGATCGTCCGGGCGCATGCGAACGGACTGGCGCCGCCGCGCGCGCAGGGGATCCCGCGCCTCTCCCGCTAGGCTCGACAGCGTGCCGCCGTCCCGTTCCGCGCGCGCGCTCTATCTCATCCACGGCGAGGATCCGTATCGCGCACGGCTGCGCGCGGCCGAGCTCGTCGCGACGCTCACGACCGGCGACCAGCGGCCGTCGGATCTGCGCGCGCAGCGATCGGCCGACCTTGGGACGCATCTCGGTCTCAGCCGGCACGATGCGCGAACGACCGACCCCTCGCTCATCGAGCTCTCGGGTCGGTCACAGGGGCTGTTCGACGCGGTCGACGAGCAGCGCATCGTGGTGGTCGAGCACGCCGAAGCCCTGAAGGACACCGGCGTCGTCACGCGCTTCCCACCGGAGGCGGCGCTCGTGCTCGTGAGCGAGTCGAAGATCCAGACCCGCGCCCGCCGGCCGGCGAAGGCCAAGACGACCGAGGTCGCCGCCGTCGATCTCGCGACGGCGGTGGAGGCCGCCGGCGGAACGATCGAGCACCTCACGCGTCTGCAGCCGCAGGAGCTGGGCGGCTGGATCGGCGCGCGGGCCACGCTCCTCGGGGTCGACCTTGCGTCCGACGCGATCAACGACATTGGTGCCGCGGTCGGCCCGGACACGGAGCGCGTCGACCAGGAGCTCGCGAAGCTGGGGGCGTTCGCGGCGGGCGCGCGCGTGACCGGCGCGGACGTGCGCGCCCTCGTGAGCGGCGCGATCGAGACCGACATCTTCGAGCTGACCCAGGCGGTCGTGCGTCGCGACTCGCAGACCGCGATCCGCCGGCTCGAGACGCTCCTCGCCGAGGGCCAGGCGCCTCAGCAGATCCTCGCGCTCCTGCTGTGGCAGTTCCGGGTGCTCCTGTTCGCGTCCGCGATGAGGTCGAACGCGGATGCCGAGCGCATGGCCAAGGCGATCCGCAGCTCGGCATACGCGATCGGGAAGTGGCAGGCATTCGCCCGCCGCGTCGCGCGCGCCGACGTCATCCGCGCCTACGAGGTGCTGTACGCCACCGACCTCGCGATCAAGACCGGGCGGATCGAGGAGAAGCTCGCGATGACGTTGTGCGTGCTCGATCTGTGCGGGGTGCACGCCGCCGATCCGCGTGAGCTCGTCACCGGGGAACCGCCGCGCCGCTAGGCCGGCTAACGCTTGGCGGTCATCTCCACGGCCCGCGCCGGCTTCGCTTCCTGGCTCTTCAGGTAATCCTCTTTGAAGCGCTTGAGACCGGCATCGGTGAGCGGGTGCTTGAACATCGACTGCAGCACGCCGAACGGCATCGTTCCGATGTCCGCCCCAGCGAGCGCCGCTTGCGTGACGTGCAGCGGTCCCCGCAGGCTCGCGGCCAGGACCTGGGTCTTGATGTCCTGCTGCCGGTAGGCCGACACGATGTCGCGGACGATCTGCATGCCGTCCTCGTTGATGTCGTCGACGCGTCCCACGAACGGGCTGATGATGTACGCGCCGATCGCCGCGGCGAGCAGCGCCTGATTGACGCTGAAGCACAGCGTCACGTTGATCCGGGTGCCCTCGCCCGCGAGGATCTTTCCCGCGGCCAGTCCATCCGGCGTGAGCGGCACCTTCACGATGACGTTCTTGTGCCAGGACGCGATCCGGCGGCCCTCGACGAGGATGTCGTCCTTCGTCTCGCTGACGACCTCCGCGGAGACGTTGCCGACGATCCCGCAGATCCGCTTGACCTGGGTCTCATGGTCCTGGCCGGCCTTCGCGATGAGCGTCGGGTTCGTCGTCACGCCGGCGAGAACGCCCCACTCGACGGCCTGCTTGACCTCGTCGAACTCCGCGGTGTCCAAGAAGAGCTTCATGCCGGCGTCTCCTGCAGGTGCGGCGCCCGCTCTTGGGCGCGGCCGCTCGCTCGAGCGTATTCCAGTGCGGATTGGATGAACGACACGAACAACGGGTGCGGGCGGTTGGGGCGCGAGCGGAATTCGGGGTGGTACTGCGTGCCGAGGTAGAAGGGATGTCCTTCGAGCTCGGAGATCTCCACAAGACGTCCATCGGGCGAGAGCCCGCTGAACCGCATCCCGTGGTTGCTCAGCAGCTCGCGATACGCGTTGTTGAACTCCCAGCGGTGGCGGTGTCGCTCGAGCACGATCGGCTGCTTGTACGCGCGGTGCGCGAGCGAGCCTTCCGTGAGGACGCAGGGATACGAGCCCAGTCGCATGGTGCCGCCCTTGTCGTTCACGTCGCGCTGTTCCGGCAGGAGATCGATGACCGGATGTGGCGTGAACGCATCGAACTCGGTGGAGTTCGCGTCGTCGGTGCCGAGCGCCGTGCGCGCGAGCTCGATGACCATGCACTGCATACCCATGCAGAGGCCGAGCGTCGGGATCTGCTGCTGGCGCCCGAATCGCGCAGCCTGGACCTTGCCCTCGATGCCGCGGTACCCGAAGCCGCCAGGGATGACGATGCCGTCCAGCCCGACGAGCGGCTCGGTGTCGCCACCGTGCTCGAGCTTCTCGCTGTCGATCCAGCGGATCGTCACGTCGCAGCCCGCGGCCCAGCTCGCGTGGCGGACCGACTCCGCGACCGAGAGGTACGCGTCGCGCAGCTCGATGTACTTGCCCACGAGGCCGATCTCGATCGGGATGCGCGCGTTCTTGATGCTCTCCACGAGCGCCCGCCACTCCGTTAGATCAGGTTCGGTCGCACGGTCCGCCAGACCGAGCTCGTCGACGACGATCCTGCCGACACCCGATTCCTCGAGCATGAGCGGCACCGCGTAGATGGACCAGGCGTCGGGCTCCGACACCACGTTGTCGATCTTCACGTCGCAGAACAACGCGATCTTCTCGCGGAGCTCGTCGTCGATCGGGACGTCGGCCCGGGCGATGATCACGTCGGGCTGGATGCCGATCGACCGCAGCTCCTTCACGGAGTGCTGGGTCGGCTTCGTCTTCAGCTCGCCGCCGACCACGCGCGGGAGCAGCGTGAGGTGGATGTACATGACGTTCGGGCGGCCGACGTCGTTGCGGAACTGTCGGATCGCCTCGAGGTACGGCAGCGACTCGATGTCGCCGACCGTGCCGCCCACCTCGACGACGATCACCTCGGCCTGCGCCTCGCGCGCGACCCGATGGATGCGCGACTTGATCTCGTTGGTGACGTGCGGGATGACCTGCACCGTCGCGCCGAGGTAGTCGCCGCGCCGCTCCTTCGCGATGACCGCGTTGTAGATCTGGCCGGTCGTGAGGTTCGAGGCGCGCGTGACGTTGCGGTCGATGAAGCGCTCGTAATGGCCGAGGTCGAGGTCGGTCTCGGCGCCGTCCTCGGTCACGAAGACCTCGCCGTGTTGGTACGGCGACATCGTCCCGGGGTCCACGTTCAGGTACGGATCCATCTTCAGTGAGGCGACGGAGAGGCCGCGGGCCGCGAGGATCCGACCAAGCGACGCGGCGGTGATGCCCTTACCCAGCGAGGAGGTGACCCCTCCGGTCACGAACACGAACTTCGGCACGGACGCTGACCTCCGGGGTTTTTCCAATTGTAGCGCGTGCCTAGTCGAAGCTAAAGGGGAGCGAATGCATCACGACGAGGCGCGGACGATCGAGCCCGCCCGTCGGCGGATAGTGCGGGACCTCGACGGGCTCCTCGATCCGGCAATCGTCGGTCCGCGCGTCGAACCGGAGCGCCCGGAACCGCGCGTCGACGAGCACGCCGCGCTCGACGCTCTCGTGGTCGACGATCGCGACG
>DATCOD010000148.1:0-20541 GCA_036564905.1 Candidatus Limnocylindria bacterium | reverse complement strand
GGCGGCATCCGGTGCGGACGGCAGCGTCGTCGCCAGCCGTAGTCGATCGAAGGTCACGACGGGACCCGGTTGATGGTCGGCCGGGAAGGTGCCGAATGCGCGCGGCCCAAGGGTCATCGGCTGGTCGACGGACCAGACGCTTCCGGGGTACGGCGGACCGGGCCTGAGCGTGCCGAACCGGGCGTCCAGCTCGGCCCGAACTGCGCTGGGGTTCGGCGTGGCGGTGTTGGCCGAGGGGGAGGTCGGTGCCGGCACAGCGATGCACGAACCGACGAGAATCGCGAACACAGCGCCCAAAGCCCGCATGGATGAATTGTGCCGCTGCTATCCGAACACAAAACAATCCTCGACGCCGGTGGCATAGAGGAGTGCGGTGATCACCGATCACGACGAGATGGATTGAGAGAGGCGTTATCGAACCGTCTATCTCTTGCATCGAGGCCCGAACCCGAGAGCCGTGTCTACTGCGTGGACGGGTCAGGCCATTTCAGCCGCATCGCGAGATCAGTACTGCGTTGCGTCGAACACGGCAGGGTCCTCGATGACCTTCAACAACGCCGCGCGGAGGTGGGCGCGCGTCTGGTATGCCATCGCGTGGACGCTCCAACCGGCGAGCTGTTCACCGTGGACAAGCTCCGAGCGACGCCTGTACGACTCGCGCAGCTGCTCCCTGATCGCCGCCTGCGCCGTTGGATCGGCCCCCGTGTATCGCGAGGCGCGCCTCGACACTGTCTCCTTGATCTTCTTTCCCGAATCGGGCATGAAGAGTGCCTCGAACGCGATCCAATAGTTGACGAACTGATCGTCGTCGCGGATCCGATCGGCGGACTCCCTCCAGCGCCGCAGCGCCAGTTGCAATCCGCGGATGCCTGAGCGTGCGGTGAGCTGGGCGAGGTCGAGCCCGAGTCGGTTGGCATCCGTCGGATGCACCTGCTGGTGCGGCCCGTGCTGCCACGCCGCGGACCCCGGGTAGCCAGCCGCACGCAGGGCGCGGCTCAGCCGATGGCGGTCCTCGTTGAAGGGCACGACCGCATCGCAGTCGAGCACCAGCTGCAGCACGGTCAAAAGCTGCTCCGCGATCTCGTGCGCAGCGCCAGCTGCAGCCGGATTCGTTCCGTCGTAGTCAACCTCTATCACGGCGCCGATGTCCATCACCGTCTGCTGCGGCACGAGCTGATCAAAGGGGCCCGGGTTGAGCCACTCGTCACGTTCCTCGGGCGTCACGGCCCGTATCGCACGCCAGGTGCGACTGTGATCTCCCCCAGCGCGTCGACCTTGGTCAGCGGGTGAATCTGCACGAGATCGTTGGGCGCGCCGGCGATCGCCAGGACGCGACCGATCGCGGCGTCGAGGCGGGCCTTGTCGAATACGACCGGGTGTCCCGCGCGCATGACGTACTCAGCGAGGATGGGATGGGCGAGTTGCCCGAGCGTCCACGCGCGGACGGCCTCCGGCGCCTCGCCGGTCGCTTCCGCGACTGCACCGACTAGCCCATCCATCGCCGCGAACTGTTCGCTCTCGAGCAGCGCCTCGTCGCGCAGGAGCGTGGGGTCGAACGCGGCGTTCGTGCCGAGCTGGTAATTCAGGCCCGTCGATTCGACGACCTCGACCCGCACGCGGTACGGCGCGGGCAACATGTTCAGGTAATCGACTGCTTCGAGTACGAGCGCGCGAATCTGCGCGTCGACACCATCAAGCAGTTCCTGGCTCAGCTGGGGCATCGGAGGACATGGTGCGCCGTCCGAGCGGGGGAGTCGGTGGGCCACCGGATCACGAACCCGTTTGAGGGCGCGTACGCAGATAGGGCGATGTGCCTACTCGCAACGGCGCAACCCGCTGCGTGCTGCGGATGACCTGACTCCATATCAGGCGCTTCCTCCGCACAGGCGCCCTGTGGCAATGGGTGCGGCTAACGCGGACGCGAGCGGTCACCGATGGACGTGACGAAAGCGTCACCCCATCCACGGCCACGTCGAGCAGCATCTGAGCATGCGAGTGACCGTGCTCGTCCTGCTCGGCGCTGCCCTCGGTGCGTGTAGCGGATCTTTGCCGATCGCGGCCACACCGAGCGTGCCCTCGTTCAGCTACCAGCTAGAGCCGATAGCCGAGGTGCTGACAGCGAGCGACTCGCTACACCTCGAATGGGTGCCACATCCCGATCCGAACTACACGACGCTGACCTCGGACGTGACGCTGTGCTTCGCGTTCCTCGGCCCGTGGCCGGATGCCGCAACGGTGAAGCGCGAGACGATGACCCTTGGCTCAAGCCTTCCAACGTGCCCCCCGGCGGGGGCGCTTGTGACATCGCAGAACGTGCGAACGACCACGGCGGCTGGAGCGCGCCTCAAGATCGACGCATCCGTTCCAGACCGTCCAGGCTTCTACAACCTTCGCCAAATCTCGCTGGTCGGTCCGACTTCGTATTCGAATTGTTGCAGCCGCGGCGGGTCCATGACCGCTGACCGGATCGTCGAGGTTCGCGTACGCTGATCGCATTGGCCTGTCCTCCTCGCGAATTCGGCAGAGGGCGACAGAGCTGAAGCTCGCAGCTCAGCAACCCGCAACAAACGATGCGTCGTCACAGGCACCTGATTCACAATCAGCCGACTCGCGACGCGACGCCAGGGGTCGAAGCCGCGAGGCTGACTTGTTGGAATCGGCCTGTCTCACTGTTGCATGCGGTTTTCGACTACCGGCGTTCTGGGCCGACATCGATGCGGCGGGCGATCCGGCCCATCTGGACATCGGCTGCCGACAGCTCCGTCCGGTAGCGTGTCTCCATGAGCCGCCGCGGGTCCTCCCTATTCGCCGCGCTCGCGGGCATCGGCGCATATTTTGTCGCCTACGGCGTCGCCTCCGGCATCGGCTTCGATCTCTGGACAAGTGGACGCCTCGTTTTCCCCGTCGGCCCTCCACGTCTTGAACCGACCCTCGCGGTCGGAGCGCTCGCCGGCACGTTCGTGGGCTTTCGCCTGGGCGGCTGGCGCGGCGCCCTCGGTCCAGTCCTCTTCGCACTTGCCAGCGTGATCGGTGGTCTGCGCTTCTTCATCCCGCTGTTCGAGTGCGCCTTTGGAGACGCGGTGCAGTGTCGCGGCCTGCTGGACCTGGACTTCGTGATCCCGCAGCTCTGGCTCGTGCCAGGCTTCGTCCTCGGTGTGCTCCTCGCGTTGCGCTTCCGCCCGCGAGTCCCCTGCCGGACCGAACTCGAGGCGGCGGGTGTCTTCGCCTTCAGTGTGCCAATCAGCTACCTGCTCTTCGTGATCCCGGCCTACCTCCCGTTCTTCCAGGGATCTGATCGGAGCTTCCTGTATGTCGACCAGCTGACCCTGCTCAACGTCGGAGTGACCCTCGTGGCGGCTGTGCTGGCCGCGGCCTTGCTGATCCGGCGTGCGAAGCGACCGCGTCAAGCGGGACTCGTCCTCACACTCGTGATCGCGATGCTCGCACTCCCGCAGCTGACCTACCAGATTCGCTTCCCAGCCAGTGGCGTCGACCTGATCGAGCGGCTCCGGTTTCTACCCTCGGCCGGGATCATCCTGGCAATCACCTTGGCTTGGGGACCGAGACGGGGCGTGCCTGTTGCTGGACAGCGAGCGGTGGAAACATCGAGCACCTAGTCAGCCGTCTACCAATGGCCTGATTGTGAATCACGTGAGGTGTATCGCGGGCTCATAGCCCTCGGAGGCCTCTTAGGGGGACTCACCGGTGGCCGAGTGCTTCGAGGCCGGATCGCTTCGCTCACGGATGACGGCCCACGGCCCCGTCAGTGGTCAGCAGCCCGGGGTCGGTCCTGACACCCAAGGGCTGCGATATGGGATGCACGGCGGGCTGCCGAGATCTGCCAGCCGATAGTGGTGCCGCGCGCTGACCCACTGCCACCGCCCATCGCGCAGGTCGAGAAAGAGATCGATCGAGGTGGTGCGGTCAGTCTCCTTCCACTCCGAGCGTACGAAGAGCGACGCTCCTGCGCCGCTTCCATCCGCCTGCAGCGTCGGATCGATGGTGACGGTAAGGTCACCGGCCGCGAAGCGATCCCGCAAGGCCTGCGTGAACAGGGGAACGGAGCGGCTCAGGCCACCGCCGCCCGAGTTCGCAAGCCCCTGACCGTCGATCAACGGAGTGACGCCCAGATGGCAGTCGGGCATCAGCCGCGCGACCGCATCTGCGTCCTTCGCCCCGAATGCCCTGGCCAGCGCCGCCGCGAGCTCATTCGCGGCCTGACGACGGGCCTCAAGGAGGGGGCTCGGCGACGGTGTCGGGAACGGCTCGCGCGCGATCGTCCCGAAGGTCGCCGCGATGTCCTCGAGGCGATGCTGCGGCGGGAACGACCACATGGTCGGGGTCAGCACGTAGATCCGGTCATCCGCACGGATCACGACCACCTCCGTCTCGGCGGTGGCCCGGTCTGCGACGAGCTTGACCGCATCGCGGCCCCCGAGGCTGAGCGGCTCGATCTTGCGATGCGTGCTCAGCGGCTGCGCACCCGGAACGCCAGGAGTGGTCGCCCACTGGCTTGCCGAGATGCCGTCGGGGTTCCGATACACCTCGACGAACAGCAGCGCCGCAGCCGACGGGGAAGGAAGATCGCCGAGGTCCCGCAAACACTCTTCGCGCTCCTGTTGAGGCGTGAGGAGCGTGTACGTGTCTCGTCCCAGGAACCCGCTCGGTGTGACGGTCGTGAAGAGGACGGGATCAAGGCGCCTATAGCTGTCCGGCAGGGTGATGCGGTAGCCAAAGATCGGGTTCTCGTATGTGATAAGTGAGCTCGCCGACGCCGGCGATCCCGGCAGCGGCCGCATCGAGCTTGCGATCCGGATCAGCTCGTCCTCGCTGAAGACCGGACTGTTGAGCGCGACGTACACCGGGCCGCGGGCGGTGTCCTCGACCCACCAGAGGATCGGACCGCCGAACTGCGGCGGCTCCACGTCGTACTGCGCCCGCACCCCCGGCCGGATGTCGACGTTCCGCACCGCCCCGGGTCGCGCGGCATCGAGGCAACACCCCGCCGGCCCTTGCAGGACTTGGAGCACGAGGGTGCCGGTGAGACTCTCGAAGCGGTAGTCGAGGCATTGCGAAGCGCTCATGCCGCACCCGTCACGGGTCCTGACCTGCGCACGGACCTCGACCGGCACGTATGTCGGGACCAGCGGCCAGTACGCGAGCTGCCCCTGGACCCGCTGCGCGTCAGCGACGAGGCCCTCCTGCCAGGTCAGCGGCGAGGGCGACGCCGCCGCGGTCGGGACGGGCCCGGGCTGGGCGATGAGCATCCGGCGCTGCGCAAGAACGCTCCCGACGATCAATCCCAGCACGACCACGCCGAGCAGCGCGACCACGATCGGTGAGCCAGGGGCACGACGCCGAAGGCGCGCTTCGACCTCGGGGAAGGTCGGCAGCTGTTGATCGCGGACCGGCCGGCGTAGCGCGCGTGCGACCTGCTCCTCGCGCTCGAGGTCGGTGCGCTCGTCACCGCGCATCGTCGACACCGCCCAGCCGCGCGAACTCGCGCAGGAACCGCTCGCGGCCGCGCAGCAGCCGAGACTTGACCGCTTCCTCGGTGACTCCAGCCATCTGCGCGATCTCCTGACGCGAGAACCCCGCGTCGTAGTGGAGGAGGAGCGCCGCGGACTGCGCCGCGGGGAGGGCGCGGAGGGCGCGGTGAACGAGCTCGGTATCCGGGTCCGGGATCCCCGACGGGCCGGGCTCGCGCCCTGAGAATGGCGTGAACCGCAGGAGCGCGCGCCGCCGGTGGTGGTCGCGGGCGAGGTTCGTGGCGATCCGGAAGAGCCACGCACGGACTGACCGAAGCTCCGCGCTGTCCTGTCGCGCCTGCATGGCGCGCACGAACGTCTCCTGCGTCAAGTCCGCGGCCACCTCCCGGTCACCGGTCAGCTTTGCGAGGAAGCGCGCGATGCCAGGTGCGTGCTCCGCGAAGAGGGCGGACCATTCCGCGCTCACCGCGTTCGCGCGACCGAGCGCCTCGACCACTTCCACTGCTGTGCCGTCATGAGATACGACGGTCGAACACAAGAAAAGGGGGCACGCGCGACGGCATGTGATCTCGAATCAGCCGTTCAGCATCGGCAAAGCAGGACCCACGCGAGCAGCCACGGCGCCGTCGAAGACCGGCACAATTGGTCTGGCGAACCTGCTTGCGAAGCGTCACAAGCTACGTCACCTCCCGGCGTGTTGTCACCGACCGACGGGGAAGTCGCAGTCCCGCACCTTTCGCGCCTTTGTCGACCACGTTGATTTGCCCCGTATAGGCGTCGTTCTCGCGGATCCTTGCCGATACCAAGAGGGCAACCTGATCGCGGAACTCGCGCTTTTCGGGCCAATCGACGGGGTGCGAGCCAACTGACATCACGATCCAGGCAATGAGCATCGAGCGCCGGACGCTGGCCGCCGCGACGTGATCGCTCAACGCGTCGATCACGAATTCGGGCAGGCGGTACCCCGCGATGATCAAGACGGAGTCCTTCGTCGTCCGTCGTTGACGATTGGATCCCTCAAGCGCCGCAGCAGCGACCTCTTGGGGAGAGCGCGTGACAATCGTCTCGTCATCGGACAGTTCGCGTGGAGCCTTGAGCTCCACGGCGATCTCGGGCGGGGCAATGCGCAAATCCGCGGACTTGCCCGATCCCGCGGGGATGAGTCGCACCGAATTGCCCCAGCCTCTCAATAGGCGGGCTGCCGCTAGTACAAGCACGTCATGGGCGTATGAACGTGGGTCCGACAGAGATCGAACGATCGTCTTGCCGACGTCGTCCTCTTCGGCCTCCTCCAGCAAAGACACGACGTGCTCTAACTCGATGACATCCAGGAGGTTGCGAGCCACGCCTCCGCGCCGAATTGCGAACAGATCGGAATCCGTCGCTTCCACCAACCGAATCAGTCGATGTGGGGTAGGTCGACCAGGCCGCGATCCCGCACGGATACGCAGATCCGCCGCGTACGGTCGACTGCGCTCGAGCGCGTCGAGAAGGCGCCCCTGGTTGAGTCGGTACGCCATAAGAAGCCCGTCATCAGCACGAGGCACCACCTAGATTCTCGCGCCCTCGACGTTCGCGGGACCTGCTGATGATTACCTGACTCGCTTGAAGCCGCATGATTGCCTTTCGCTGGAGTGATTGGCTGATTAAGGCTCAGAACACCTTTGGGGAGGCCTGCTGCCCTCCCGATTCGCGCCTGATTGACGATTCTTCCTTCGAAACGTGATTTCCTGATTCTGGATCGGAAGATTCGAACGGAATGCAGCCTGCCCGCCGCACTCCAAGACTATCGATCACTGAAACCATTGCTCTTTGACGCCGAATATCGGTATCAGCCGCGAGTTGTCGAGCAATTTTTGAAATCCGCGCGGCGGCGGTTCTTCAGGTCATTCGTCGAGGACCTCGAATCGGCCAGCCCTTGACGTGAGCCATCGGTTTGACCCGACCGCGGCCAGCGCGGGCACGGGTCCTTTCTCGTATTCGCTAAAGATTCGCCCTGAGCCGCCCCCGGGAATCGGACCCGGAACCTGCGGTTTACAAAACCGCTGCTCTGCCAATTGAGCTAGGGCGGCGCGCCATCAAGGCTACCGCCCTCGGCTCATGCGCTCATCCGCGTGGAGACCCTGATGCTCCGACCTAGCGGAGGTCCTGCACGTCCAGCTTCCAGTCGCCGCCGGTCGAGTTGACCTTCAGAAAGTACGTGCCGGGCCCTGCCCAGAAGCTCGTGTCGGCGCCGCTCTGTTGTGAGTTCGCGGCGACGTCCATGAGGCGCGCGCCATCGGCCGAGTAGATGAAGACCTGCAGGATCCCGCCGGATTGCGGCGGATCGAAGAGCCAGTCGACGCGCCAATGCGCACCGACCGTGAACGGCTCGGTGACCCGACTACCCGAGCCCTGCCACAGCTGCGTGGCGAACCACGCCTTGTCCGGAATGGTCGGGGCGGACTCAGCTCGGAGGAAGCGCGTGGTCGCGGCGACCGCCGTGGCCGTTGGCGGGACGGCCTGACTTGCGCCGACCCGACCCGCGCCGGCGAGGTCGAGCACGCTGATCAGGGCGACGAATCCCACGACGGCCATCGCGAGCCGGCGATGATCGGCCTGCGCGCTCCACCACGGGACGAACGACCGCCAGGCCGCGATCGCCCGCCGTCGCAGGTCGCCGGCCGAACGTGCCGCGGCCCACGACCTTCCCGTGGTCTGTACCGGCTTCCGGGCATGCGCTCTGGATGTCGCGGCCATCGTGATCCTCCCCTTCGTGGTCCATCAGATCAACGACGTCCAGGGACGCCTGTTAGCGGATCGGCGTCGGGGGTACCGGAGTACCCCGGCGGCGGAACGACCGGATGGCGCACGTGTTCGGGATCGAGCCATAACGCGCGGATCGCCCCACGACCGTGGGGCCTAGATGACGGGTCAGTTCTCGAAAACGGTGCTGCGCTTGATCGGATAGCCGCTCGCGAGGCAGTCCTTCTCCGACCGCAGGCTGTTCACCGTGTAGTCGCGGGGCACGATGACGTAATTGAACTGCCAGATCGGGCTGTACTTCTTCATCCCGGGGATGGAGTCGTAGATGTTGTACTGGCCCTCCACGCGGGCGGGCTCGCGCCGCAGCTTTCCCTTCGCATCGAGCGCGACGCTGTAGACGATCTGGTACTCCTGGGCGACCTTCACCTTCTTCGGGTCGACCTCGAGCTCGCCCTGCTCGCTCGCGAACACGATCTTCCCGTCCCACCAGATGCGCTCGATCTTGTAGCGATAGGGGTTGTTGTAGTCGACGTGCTCGCGGTGGACGATCCGCTTCGGACGCGGCGACGCGTTCTGGGCCATCCCGTTCCGCAGGACCCAAACACCTTCGACCGCCTTCGGCTCACTGCGTGCCATCTAGTCCTCCACGCTCTTCTTGGTCGTCTTCTTGACGGCCTTCTTGGCGGCGGTCTTCCGCGGGGCCTTCGCCGCGGGGGCGGCCTCGACGGGCGCGTCCTCCTCGCCGTCCTCGACGACGAGATCGTCGACCGGCTCGTCCTCGATCCCGAGGTCGGCTTCGAGATCGGGAGCCTCGGCGAGGTCCTCGGTCTCGTGCGCGAGCGTGGTCTCCGCCGGCAGCGGCCGCGGGGTCTGCGTGCTGGGCGGCGCGACATCGCGGCGCCGTTGCCGGAGCGCTTCGTAGAGGACCACGGTGCCGGCCGCCGCGGCGTTCAGCGACGCGATGCGGCCCTCCATCGGGATGCGCACGACCTGATCGCACCCTTCGAGCACGAGACGGCGGATCCCTTCGCCCTCGCCGCCGATGACGAGCGCGGTCGGGCCGCGATAGTCGACCTCGTCGTAGAGGAGGTCGCCCGTCTCGTCGGTGCCGACGACCCAGAGCCCCTTCTCCTTGAGCGTGTCGATGGCCTGCCGGAGGTTCGCGACCTCGGCCACCAGGAGGTGCTCGCTCGCACCCGCGCTCGTCTTCGCGACGGCGGGCGTGAGCCCGACCGCGCGATGCCGCGGGATCACGACGCCGGCGACGCCCGCGCCCTCCGCCGAACGCAGGAGCACACCGAAGTTCTGCGGGTCCTGGAGCGAATCGACGATGAGGACGAGTGGCTGCTGGCCGGTCTCCGCGTCGAGGTGGACGATGAGCTCGTCGAGGTCGACTCCGGCGCGCCCCTCGAAGATCGCGACGACGCCCTGGTGGTTCTCGACCGGCGAGAGCCGTGACAGGTCGAGCTTGTCGAGGAAGTTCACGAAGATGCGCCGTTCCTGCGCTTCGTCGATCAGGTCGTTGACCGCGCCGATGCGCAAGCTGCGATCCTGCGAGATGTAGAGCTTGCGGATCGCGCGCCCGGCGCGCATCGCCTCGAGCACCGCATGGGGTCCGGCGATCGGCTCACCCGCTTCGTGCGATGGCGCGGCGCCCCGCGCCGGACCGGAGGTCGCGCGACGGATCTGCTCGCTGTATTGCGCGCCGCCGCCGAAGCGCGGGCGCATGCCGGCACCGCCCATCGGCGCGCGGAACGGCACGCCCGGGCGCCAGCCACCGGTCGTCCGGCGCTGGGCCTGTTGCTGACGCCGCTCGTACGCCGCGAGCTCACGCGCCTGGAGCGAGCTCTCGTCGTCCACTGGCCGCGGCGCCGGACGCGGGGCGAACCCCGGCGCGCGCGCCGGACCGCGGAACGGCTGCCCCGGCCGCGCACCTTGACCCATCGGCGCCCGCGATGGCTGGAATGGCGGCGGGCCGCCGACCCCACCGCCACGACCGCGCCGGCCACGGCGCCGGGGTCGGCGATTGTTCGGATCCATGTCGCCCGCTCCACCGGGTGCGCCACCTTGTGGCGCCGGGCTTCCCTGTGGAGCGCTGTTCTGCGGCGGGCCGTCGTTCGGGCCGGTCTGACCTGGCTGACCTGGCTGACCTGGGCCCTCGAATTCGTCGCTCACCGTGCACTTCCTTCCTTGATGCGCTCCCAGCGCGCCCCGTCCTTCGTGTCCTCCACCTTGATGCCGCGCGCCTCGAGCGCGACGCGAAGCTCGTCCGAACGCTTGTAGTCGCCCGCCTTGCGGGCCGCGATCCGATCGTCGAACAGCCGCTTGTCGTCGCCGGCGAGGTCATCGGTCGCGCTCGCGCTCGACTCGAGACCGAGCCCGAGGACGCGATCCATGTCGAACACGAGGCCGAGCCCGCGTGCGCGGCTCGCGTCGTCGGTCGAGTTCACGAGCTTCATTGCGGCTTCGGCCTGCGCAAGCGCGCGGGGCGTATTGAAGTCATCACCGATCGCCTCGGCGAACGCGACCCGGATCGGGTCGTCCGGCACCGGTTTCGCCGGTGTCCCGCCGGCCTGCAGCGCATGGCGGACCTGCGTGCGCCATCCGGAGAGGCGGCGCTCCGCTTCCGCGAGCGCCTCCCAGGTGAAGTCGAGGCCCTTCCGGTAGCTGACACCGAGGGCGAGCATCCGGAACGCGAGTGGGTCGCGCCCGCGCGCGATGAGATCGTCGAGACGGAAGAAGCCACCCGCCGACTTCGCCATCTTCGCGCTGTCGAGCTTCAGGAAGTGGTGGTGCAGCCAATAGTTCACGAAGGGCTTGCCGGTCGCGGCTTCCGACTGCGCGATCTCGCACTCGTGGTGCGGGAACAGATGGTCCTCGCCACCGGAGTGGAGATCGAAGGTCTCGCCCAGGTACTTCATCGACATGGCCGAGCACTCGATGTGCCACCCGGGATTCCCGCGACCCCAGGGCGAATCCCACTGCTGGAGGTCACCGGGCTTCGCCGCGCGCCACAGCGCGAAGTCGAACGGGTTCCGCTTGTTCGGGTTCACCTCGACGCGCGCGCCGGCCTCCCGCTGATCGGGTGGCTCGGGATTGAGCCGCGTGCCGTAGCCCGGGAACGTCTTCGTGTCGTAGTACACGCCGTCCGGGGCCACGTACCCGTGACCGTTGGCGATGAGCTGCTCGATGAGGGCGATCATCTCCGGCACGTGCCGCGTCGCTCTGGCGACCACCTGCGGATCCATGATGTTCAGCTTCCGCCGGTCGACCATGAACTGCGCGGTGTACCGCTCGGCCATCGCGAGCGGATCGAGATGCTCGCGCTCGGCGCCGACGGCCATCTTGTCCACGCCATCCGTGTCGGCATCGCCGACGAGATGGCCCACGTCGGTGATGTTCATGACCTGCAGCACGCGGTACCCGAGGTACTCGAAGGTCCGACGGACGACATCGGCCGCGATGTAGCCGTACAGATTGCCGATGTGCTGGTAGTCGTAGACCGTCGGCCCGCAGTTGTAGATACCGACCTCGCCCGGCGTGCGGGGCGTGAACGGCTCCACGGTGCGCGTCGCGCTATTGAAGAGCTGGATCGTCAGAGCGCGAGCCTCCTTGTTCGATCTCCGGCTTCGCCGGAGAGTGCCCCGGGCGGTAGGACTCGCTCGTCGCGGCGGAGCCGCTCCTCGCTCGCCCTGTTCAGGGCTCGATCTTCTCCACGGTGGCCGTCGCCAACGTGGCGATGGCCTCGCCCGCGCCGACGATGCCGAGCCCGTCATTCGTCGTCGCTTTTACGCTCACCGCATCGCGCTCGATCCCGAGCGCCCGCGAGAGCCGGTCGCGCATGCCCGCGAGGTGCGGTGCGAGCCGCGGCGCCTGCGCGATGACCGACGCGTCCACCGAGCCGATCCGGTATCCCGCCGAGTGGACCAGCGCCACGACCCGTTCGAGGAGCCGGAGGCTGTCCGCGTCGGCGTAGGCCGGATCGTCGCTCGGGAAGTGCGTCCCGAGATCGCCCTGCGCCGTGGCACCGAGGAGCGCGTCCATGATCGCGTGGGCGAGGACGTCGCCATCGGAGTGTCCCGCCAGCCCCGTCGGATGATCGATCCTGACGCCGCCGAGCACCAGCCGGCGGTCGGGCACGAGACGATGGATATCGTACCCAATCCCGCTCCTGACCATCGTCATCGGGGCAGTGGCTGCGCCGCGATGGCGACCAGGCCCTTCTCCGCGAGCTCCCGGGCGTACGCGACGTCCTCGGACGAGGTGAGCTTGAAGTTGCGGCGCTCGCCCGGCACCAGACGCACGTCCTCGTTCAGCGCGATGACCGCGGCGGCGTCGTCGGTGAAGCTCCGGTCCGCGGCGGCTGCCCGGGCTCGCTCCAGCAGCGCGCGCTGGAACGCCTGCGGGGTCTGTGCCGTCCAGAGGCCGTGCCGATCGACCTCTTCCACCGGGCGACCAGCCTCGTTCGCGCGGCGGACGGTCTCGGCCACGACCAAGCCGGGCACCGCGCTACCGTATTCGGTCGCAACCATCGCGACCTGCCCGAACAGCGATGGCGTCGCGAACGGCCGGGCGGCGTCGTGGATCGCGATGACCTCGTGACCATGGAGCGCGTCGAGTCCGGCCCAGCTCGAGGCGGTGCGCGTCGGACCGCCCGGGACGACGCGGGCACGCGACCCGACGATGCGGGCCATCGCCAGCACCCGATCCGCCGGGGCGACGACGACGATGGCCGCGTACGCGCCCGAGGCCTCGGCCGCGGCCACCGACCAGAGGAGGACCGCATGTCCCCCGAGCTCGAGGCTCACCTTGTCCGTGCCGGCCCGGCTCGAGCTGCCGGCGGCGAGGATCGCGAGGCCCGCGGTCACGAGCGGATCAGTGGACGGGGGCCCGCGGCCGCCGCGGGTCGGTGACCTCGCCGCGCGGCTGCGCGAAGATCATCCGACCGCCAACGGTCTGCAGGACGCGCATGACCGTGACCGGGAGCTCGTTGCCGACGGACCGCGCCCCATTTTCCACGACGATCATCGTGCCGTCCTCGAGATAGCCGACGCCCTGGCCGGCCTCCTTCCCTTCCTGGATGACACGGACGTGGATCTCCTCGCCCGGCAGCACGACCGGGCGGACGGCCTTCGCGAGGTCGTTCACGTTCAGCACCGTGACCCCGTGCAGCTCGGCCACGCGATTGAGGCCGTAGTCGTTCGTGACGATCGGGACATGCCGGGCGCGCGCGAGCACGACGAGCTTGCCGTCGGCGCCGTCGCCTGCGGGATCCTCATCGTCGATCTCGACGCGGACCGTGGACTCCTTCTGCATCTTGGCGAGCATCTCGAGTCCGCGGCGGCCACGCTCGCGGCGCGTCCCGTCGCCGGAGTCAGCGAAGAACTGAAGCTCCGCGAGGATGAAGCGCGGCACGACCAGCGTGCCGCGAATGAAGCCCGCGCGAACGATGTCCGCGATGCGGCCATCGATGATGACCGACGTGTCGAGGAGCAGGCGCTCGCTCGCGCCGCGATCCTTGCGGCCACCTCTGATCTCGCGAACCGCGCCCTGAAGATCGGCGCGCTTGATCGTCCCGGCGGTCACGCCGAGCACGCTGAGCGCGACCGCACCGACGAGCGGCGCGTACCGGCCTAGCTCACCGGGAAGGAACGACAGCGGGAACGCGAGAAAGAGCGCGAGAACGAGGCCGACGCCACCGCCGAGCACGCCCGCCGCGAGATCGCCCGCGGCCGTCTCGCGGATCCGCGAGACGAGCCAGGCCATGGGCATGACGGTCGCGTACGGTGCACCGAGCCATCCAAGGATCGCGCACGCCACCGCGAGGAGAAAGACGACAAGAACTTGATTGGTGGGCGGCGTGACCGGACCGATCTCGAGCAGCTGGGCGGCAAGGAAGAACCCGAAGAAGAAGCCGACCATTGCTCCACCGAATCTGAGAAGGACCACAGCTTTGCTCGCTCCTTTCCATGAAGATGCGGCGAGGCGTAGGCCCGACCGATGACGATGTGGCCGCCGGCCGACGTCGCGAGCCGCGCGAGGTCGATCATGCGACGAAGGATACGCCCGGCTACTGGTCTGAAATACCCGAACGGGTGAGGGCGTCCCGGAGCGTCGCCACGCCGATCACTTCGAGCTTGGCGCCATCGCGGTCCGCCGCGCTCGCCGCGGGCACGATCGCGCGCTCGAAGCCGAGCCGCTCGGCCTCCTTCAGCCGGGCCGCGAGGCGCTGCACCCGGCGCAGCTCGCCACCGAGGCCAAGCTCGCCGAGGAACACCGTGCGGGGATCGGCCGGTCGGTCGCGGAGCGCCGACGCGACCGCGACCGCGACGCCGAGATCGGTCGCGGGCTCGCGGATCCGAAGCCCGCCTACGAGATTCACGTAGACGTCGTGCGACCCGCTGCTCAGGCCGGCGCGCTTGGTGAGCACCGCGAGCAGCAGCGCGATCCGCTGCGGGTCGACACCGTTCACGGTGCGGCGCGGGAGGCCGAAGCTCGTCGGCGTCACGAGGGCCTGCACCTCGACGAGGAGCGGACGGGTCCCTTCGATCGTCGGCACGATGACGCTTCCGGCGACGCCGCGGCTCCGCTCCTCGAGGAAGACCTCCGACGGGTTCATCACCTCGCGCAGGCCGTTCTCCCCCATCTCGAAGACGCCGACCTCGTCGGTCGAGCCGAAGCGGTTCTTCGCGCCGCGGAGGATCCGGAACGAGTGGAACCGCTCGCCCTCCAGGTACAGGACGGCGTCGACGATGTGCTCCAGCACCCTGGGGCCCGCGACATTCCCTTCCTTCGTCACGTGACCCACAAGGAAGATCGGGACGTCGTCGCCCTTCGCGACCTCGAGCAGCCGCGCGGCGCACTCACGGAGCTGGGACACGCCACCCGCGGCCGAGCCGATGATGTCGGAGCTCATGGTCTGGATCGAGTCGATGACGCAGAACAGCGGCTTCACCCGGCGGATCGCCTCGATCACCGAGCTGAGGTCGGTCTCGGCGAGCAGGAGGATGTTGCCGCCGTCGATGCCGAAGCGGCGCGCGCGCAGCTTCACCTGCGCCGCCGACTCCTCGCCCGAGACGTAGAGGACGGGTCCGCGGGCGCTCAGGCTCGCGGACGCCTGCATGAGCAGCGAGCTCTTGCCGATGCCCGGGTCACCGCCCAGGAGGACGAGCGAGCCGCGGACGATCCCGCCGCCGAGGACGCGGTCGAACTCGCCGATACCCGTCGGGATGCGGATCTCGGCGTCGGGCGGGACCAGATCGAGCGCGATGGGCTCGCGCGGCGCGCGCGCCACGCCGGCACGACCCTTGGGCGGGGCGACCACGCGCTCCTCCACGAGCGTGTTCCAGCCGCCGCAGCTCGGGCACTTGCCGATCCATTTCGGGTAGTCGTTGCCGCACTGCTGGCAGACGAAGGCGGTCTTCGGGGACGCCGAGCGGGGAGGCATGCTCTAAGTATCGGCTGCTGCTGGCCCGCGGCGGTCCTAGGTGGCGACTGGCTCCGGCTTGCGCTCTTCGACCGGCTCGCCCTTCGTGATCGCGAGCTTCCCGTCGACGGCGTCGATCTTCACGGTGTCGCCCGCGGTGAACGTGGCGAGGAGGAGCATCTCCGCGAGCGGGTCGGCGATCTCGTTCTGGATCGCGCGCCCGAGGGGCCGCGCGCCGAAGTTCGTGTCGTACCCGACGGTCGCGATGTGGTCCTTGGCCTCGTCGGTGACGACGATCGTCATCGCCTGTGACGCGAGCTGCTTCTTGACGCCTTCGAGCTCGATCTCGACGATCTTCCGGATCTCCGGCTTCGTGAGCGGCTGGAAGACCACGGTCGCGTCGATCCGGTTGAGGAACTCCGGCCGGAAGAAGCGCTTCATCTCGTCGTTCACGCGTTCCTTCATGTGCTCGTACGCGGCCTGGGTCTCCGGGTCGTCGCCCTGGCCCTTCGAGCGGAAGCCGAGCGCGCCCTCGCTCTTCAGCATCTTCTGGGCGAGGTTGCTGGTCATGATGATGATCGTGTTGCGGAAATCGACCGTCCGGCCCTTCGCGTCGGACAGCCGGCCCTCGTCGAAGATCTGCAGCAGGATGTTGAAGACCTCGGGATGCGCCTTCTCGATCTCGTCGAGCAGGATCACGCAGTAGCCCTTGCGGCGCACGGTCTCGGTGAGCTGGCCACCCTCTTCGTATCCGACGTAGCCGGGCGGCGACCCGACCAGACGCGACACGTTGTGCCGCTCCATGTAATCGGACATGTCGATCTTCACCATGTTGTCCTGGTTGCCGAACATGAACTCGGCAAGGTGGCGGGCGAGGTGGGTCTTCCCGGTGCCGGTCGGACCGACGAAGAAGAACGCGCCGATCGGACGGCGCGGATCCTTGAGCCCCGCGCGCGCGCGGCGGACGGCACGGCTGATCGTCTTGATCGCCTCGTCCTGTCCGATGACCTTCGCGTGCAGCGCCTCCTCCATCTTGAGGAGCTTCTGGGTCTCTTCCTCGGCGAGGCGGCGCACCGGAATGCCGGTCCACATCGAGGTGACCTCGGCGATGTCCTCGTCGGTCACCTCGGGACGCTTCTGCGACTGCGCGAGGAGCCAGTCGGCCTTCGATTGCTGGAGCTTGTCCTGTTGGACGCGCTCGGCCTGGCGGAGGGTGGAGGCGAGCTCGTACTGCTGGGCCTCCATCGCGGCTTCCTTCTCGGTGCCGACGCGGTCGAGCTCCTTCTGCGCATCCTTCATCTCGGCTGGGAGGGTCGAGTAGCGGAGCCGGACCCGGCTCGCGGCCTCGTCCATGAGGTCGATGGCCTTGTCCGGGAGGAACCGGTCGGTGATGTAGCGGGCCGACAGCTCGGCCGACGCCTTCACCGCGTCGTCGGTGATCGAGACCTTGTGGTGCTCCTCGTACCGGGAGCGGATGCCCAGGAGGATCTGCTGGGTCTCCTCGATCGACGGCTCCTCGACCATGACCGGCTGGAACCTTCGCTCGAGGGCGGCGTCACGCTCGATGTACTTGCGGAACTCGTCGAGCGTCGTCGCGCCGATGCACTGGAGCTCGCCGCGGGCGAGGGACGGCTTGAGGATGTTCGCCGCGTCGACCGCGCCCTCGGCCGCGCCGGCTCCGACGAGCGTGTGCAGCTCGTCGATGAACAGGACGACGTCCTTGGCGTGGCGGAGCTCCTCGATGATCTTCTTCAGGCGCTCCTCGAACTCGCCGCGGTACTTCGTCCCGGCGACGAGCGACCCGATGTCGAGCGTCAGGACGCGTTTTCCCTGGAGGGTCTCGGGGACGTCCCCCTTCACGATCCGGTGCGCGAGCCCTTCGGCGATCGCGGTCTTGCCGACGCCGGGCTCGCCGATGAGCGCCGGGTTGTTCTTGGTCCGGCGGCTGAGGATCTGGATGACCCGCTCGATCTCCTTCTCGCGGCCGATGACCGGGTCGAGCTGCCCGGCCTTGGACATGGCGGTCAGATTCACGCCGAGCTGGTCGAGCGTTGGGGTCTTCGAGGTCCCGGACTTGGCGCCCGCGCCGGCCGTCTCCTGCGTGGCAGGGTGCTGCTGGCCGAGCGTCGCGATGACCTGGTGGCGGACCTTCTCGAGCGACACGCCGAGCGACTCGAGGACGCCCGAGGCGATCCCCTCGCCTTCACGGACGAGCCCAAGGAGGAGGTGCTCCGTGCCGACGTGGCTGTGGCCGAGCTTGCGGGCCTCGTCGATGGCCAGCTCGATGACCTTCTTCGTCCGTGGCGAAAGGGTGATCTCGCTCGGCGAGGTCGTCGAGTCGCCGCGACCGATGATGAACTCGACGGCGGTCCGGACCTTGGAGAGCTCCACGCCGAGCGAATCCAGGACCCGCGCGGCGACGCCTTCACCCTCCCGGACGAGCCCGAGCAGGAGGTGCTCCGTCCCGATGTAGTTGTGGTTGAACCGGATGGCTTCGTCCTGGGCGAGGGCCAGCACACGCTTCGCACGGTCGTTGAAGCGGTCGAAGGGTCCCATCAAATGACCCCTGGCTGGTATCGAGACCAAGTCGACATCGTGTTTCGATTATACGTTCGGACCTTGCGCGTTCCGCCCGTCTGCCTGCCGAATCAATGCGGAAAGTCGTCGCAGCTCAGGGTCGATACCGGCTGATCTTCACCCGAACGGCTGCCTGACCTGGCACGGCGTACCACAGTGGCCGGACGCGCCGGTCATCCTCCCTAGAATCGCCGTGGCCCCAGCTTCCGGGGTGGGAGGGTGGTCCCGTCAATTCGTCGGCGCGCTGGCCCGAGCGCCTGGAGCACGCGGCCACGCTCCTCCGAGCGGAGGGCGCAGCTGTCCTGTCTCTCCGGGGTGGCGAGCTCACGACCCTGTTCTCGTACCGGATCGATCCCGGTGTCGACTGGGCGACCCTCGTCGGTCCCGAGCGGCTGCATGCCGCGATCGGAAGCGACACCGCCGTGACCGCGGCCATCGCCGCCGGCAAATGGAGCGATCAGGCCGCCTATGCGGTCATGGCGGCGATCGAACGGGATGCGGGCGGTGCGTCGTGCCTCTGCGCGCTGCGGCGGAACGTGCCATTCGACGCGCTCGAGGTCGCCGCGGCGCACGCCGCCGCGCGGCTCATGGCCGGCTCGATCGACGATGGCCGGAAGCTCGCGGCCGCGGAGCGGGCGGGCGCGGCGCGGCTCGTCCAACGGTCCGTGCGACACGAGCTCGAGCACACCAGCGACGCGGCCGCCCTGTCACGCGCCGCCGCGCTCATCGCGGCGAGCATCGACGCGAACGGTGCTTCGATCATGCTCGTGGATGGCGCCGAGCTCGACCTTCGTGCCTCGATCGGGCTCCCGAAGGCGATGCTCGGCCACCGACAGCGCATCGGCGAAGGCATCGCGGGGTACGTGGCGCAGAGCGGTGAGCCGGTGGAGCTGCTGGGTGCGGTTCGCGACGATCGGTTCACCGGTACCGATCCGGGTGCCGGCTCCGCGCTGTCGATCCCCCTTCGGGTGGCCGACCGGGTCATCGGCGTGCTGAACGTGAAGCGCGCGGCCGGGGGCGATGTCTTCGACGACCTCGAGCGAACGCTGGTCGCCGATCTCGCCGACGAGCTCGCCCGAGCGGTCGGACCGGGTGCGACCGGCACCCTCGAGCCACCCATCGCCGAGCCGGCGTCGCTGCCGCGGATCGATCTCAGGGTCGGGACGCTGCGGATCCTCGCGGTCGAGGACCATCCGCTCATGCGGATCGGCATCCGTGCCCTGCTCGAGCGCGAGGGCCTCACCATCGTCGGACTGAGCGCGACCTCGGCCGAGGCGGTCGAACAGGCCCGCCAGGGCCTCGCGGAGGTCGCGCTCGTGGACCTGAATCTGCCCGACGCGGATGGCGTTGACGTCATCGAGCGCCTCCACGACGCGGCCCCCCAGCTACCGGTGGTCGCGTTCTCGGTGGACGGCTCTGCCGACCGGGTACGCGCCGCCATTCGGGCCGGCGCGATCGGGTATCTCAACAAAGGAACGCCGGCCGCACGGGTGATCGCGGCGTTGCGGGCGGCGGCGTCCGGGCTCTCAGCGCTCGGCCCCGAAGAGGCGGCCGCCCTGGCTGAGCCGCACGATGCGGTGACCCTCGTGCAGAAGGCGGTCGCCCGATCCCTGCCGTCGAGCTTCGACCACCCACCCGAGCTGCCCGTGGCGGCCCGGATGGAGCGACCGGTCGAGCGGTCCTCCAAGGACGCCCTCAGCGCCCGCGAGCTGGAGCTCCTGAAGTACCTGGCCGAGGGCTACACGAACAAGGAGATCGCCCGGGCGATGGTGCTCGCGGAGGACACGGTGAAGAAGGCCGTCCAGACGCTCATCGCCAAGCTCGGGGCGACCGACCGCACCCATGCGGTGGTCGTCGCGCTCCGTTCAGACCTGATCCAGTAGCCGCGCGCGATCCGGATAGACGGGGCCGGGCCCGAGTGGGTATCCCAAATGGACCTGACTGGGGCTTCAGCGACCCGGCCGCACCCGCGACAGTTCGCTCTGCGCCGACCGGCCGTACGGGTCGATCGGACGAGCGAAGGGGGACAGCGTGGAGACCGGCGTGCTGTGGGCAAGCTGCCGTCAAGGTGACAGCGCGTCGCGCTGCGCCCTCATCGAGCGCTACGCCCCGATGGCGACCTTGGTCGCTCGGCGGATGCGCATCCCGACCGGCGCGCTCATGGGCCGCGATGACGTTGAATCCGCGGCCATCGTCGGACTGATCGACGCGGTCGACCGCTACGACCCCGAGCGCGGCGTGCCGTTCGAGGGTTACGCGGGCCTCCGGATCCGCGGGGCGATCCTCGACGAGCTGCGCCGGCTC
>DATCOD010000147.1:0-2970 GCA_036564905.1 Candidatus Limnocylindria bacterium | reverse complement strand
GAGGAACAGCAGCTGCGATTCGGCGACGAGCTCGGGATCGCGGAGGGAGCGCGAGACGGCCACCGCCTCCTCGGCCATCGGTCGCAGCTCCTCGAGCGCCAGGCCGGCGCCGCTCGGCGAGACCGCCCACCCCAAGAGATGGACCAGCGTCTCGCTTGGCCCAGCGCGCCGGGCGCGTTCGAGCAAGCCCCTCAGCGCCGTCCGCCGCTCTTCGGTCCGCTCTACCGCGAAGTCGTGCAGCAGGACGGCGGCCTCCACTTCGATGTGGTCCTGCTCGGTCAGGTCCAGCCCCGCGCCGACCGCCTGCGCGCGCCCATAGAGGGAACGCGATCCGTGGCGGTCAGCCCGGTTTTCAGCGTTCCGCCCGGCGTCGCGGAGAAGTCCGAACGCGCGATGACCGAGTTGCGCCGCGCCCTCCGATCCCAGCTCGCGCGCCAAGAGGTATGCCTGCTCGGCATGGAAGGCGACGATGTCCAGGACCTCGGCGCCGCGGTCGCCGAGCGACTCTTCCAGCCAGCGCCCGTAGCGGTCGTGCAGCCGCGAGCGCTCGGCCTTCGGCAGGGTGCCGTACGCGACGTCACGGATGAGCACGTGCTTGAACCCGAAGACCCGGCCGGCTCCGACCGCGCGCTCGTCGGCCTCGATCAACAGGTCACGCCGGACGGCCTCACGCAGGAGCTCTGGCTTCGGCACCTCGCCTTCGCTCAGCGCCGCGAGGGCCGCGGTCGAGAACAGCCGGCCGGCGAGCGAGCCGCGCTGCAGCAACAGCTTCACCTCGTGGCTCACCCGGTCGAGCCGGGCCGAGATGAGCCCCTGCAGCGTCGGCGGCACTCTCAACGTCGCGATGTCCCTGGCCCCGACCCAGCGATCGCCGCGGCGCGCCACACGTCCGGTCTCCATCAGCATCCGGAGGAACTCCTCGACGTACAGCGGGTTGCCCTCCGAACGCGTGACGACGTCGCTCCGGAGCGCCTCGGGCAGGTCGTCGATCGCGAGCAGCTCGGCGATCAACCGGCGAGTGTCCGAGGGACCGAGGGGCGATAGGTCGATCGCTGTGGCGTTCGTCGCACCGCCACCCCAGCCTGGTCGTACGTCGCGTAGATCCGGGCGGGCGAGACACACGAGGAACAACGGCGCGCGCGACCATTCCACGAGGTGCTCGATGAGGTCGAGCAACGCGGGCTCGGCCCAGTGGATGTCCTCGAAGACGATGACCAGCGGAGCCGATCCGGCGCGGCGCTCGAGATACCGACGCAATCCCCAGCGGAGCTCTTCGGCGACATCAGCGGCGGCGACGTCCTGCATGACGTCCTCCGCGCGCGCGAGCCCCGCCAGCACGCCGACGCGCTGGCGCACGGTGTGGGCATCCGGGTGATCGCCGAATGCTCCCTGCACCGCGGCATCGAGCTTGGCCAGCGCCGATTCCGCGGAGTCGCTGTCGTCGATGCCGGCGTCCGCGCGAATGATGAGCGTCAGCGCATAGAACGTGATCGCATCGCCATACGGCAGGCAGCGGCCACGGCGGACAGCCGCATGCCCGAGCGAGGCGATGAACTCGTCGATCAAGCGTGACTTGCCCGACCCGGCCGGTCCGAACACCGTGAGGAGGTACGCACGCGACTCACCCTCGAGGCGCGCGTACGCCTCGCGCAGGAGTCGAAGCTCGCGGTCCCGGCCGATGAGCGGCGCGCGCATCCCCTCGAGGCCGCGGTGCTGACCCGGTACGTCGGTCAGCAGGGCGTCGGCGCTCCAGCACTGGACCTCGCCGATGCCCTTCGCGTCGATCGTGCGTGACTCGCCATACCGCACGCCGCGGGCGGTGAGCTGCCGGGTCATTGGCCCGACCAGGATCTCGCCCGCGGCCGCCGCCGCCTGCAGGCGCGACCCGAGGTTCACCGCTTCACCGGTGACCAGCACACGCGTGGCTGCTGGTCCCCCCGCGACGGCCTCTCCGGTGTTCACGCCGATCCGAAGTTCCAGCGGCGTCCGGCCGAACTTCGCCATCGCGTCGCGGCACGCGAAGGCCGCGCGCACCGCCCGGTCGGGATCGTCGTCGTGGGTGGTCGGCACGCCGAACACCGCCATCACGGCGTCACCGATGAACTTCTCGACCGTCGCGCCGTGCGTCACCAGCACCCGCTCGAGCGCCTCGAACGCGCGATCGAGCGTTTCACGGACGACCTCCGGGTCCACCGATCCGACCGTGCGGGTCGACCCGACGATGTCGGCAAAGAGGACCGTGACCAGCTTCCGCTCTTGAGCCATCGACCGCAGTCTGAGAGTGGGGGAGCCGCCGGTCTAGAGCCGCCAGCAGCTGCGGCCGACATCGGAACAAGGTGGGGGGACCAGCGCAGCAAGGGGTAGGAACTTGAAGTCACAATTCGTGATATCAAGTTTTGGGGCGGAAGCCGATCTCCCGGCGCTTTTGCGCCGCTGGTCGCTCGAGCGCCTGCAACGCCTTGAGGACATCCGCGAGGACCTCCTCATGGTCTTCGATCCGTCGCTCGATCCCGTCTACCCGGTGTCCCAGCTCAGAGGTCTCGCTCAACGATCGGCGGATCTGAACGAAGGTCCGCATGATCAGGATGTTGACGGCGATGGCCCGTTCGCTCCTCAGGACGCTCGAGAGCATTGCGACACCCTGTTCTGTGAAGACGGATGGTGTGTGTCGCCGGCCGCCGTGGGGTCCCAAACTTGACATCACAAATTGTGATGTCAAGTTGCCCGCCTCCTCCGCGGTCAGCCGGAACATGAAGTCCTCTGGGAACCGGTGTCGATTTCGGCTGACAGCCTGATTCAACGTCCTGGTTTCCACTCCTAGAGGGCCGCGAGATCCGCGTCCAGCATCACCCGCTCACCGCGGATGACATGGATCCGCGCCTCGATCCGCGCGGCGACAGACTTCGGCGGCACACCGATGTCATCGGCGCGGCCTTGCTAGGCTGACCCACTCACGTGAGCGAAGCGAAC
>DATCOD010000146.1:0-3186 GCA_036564905.1 Candidatus Limnocylindria bacterium | reverse complement strand
TGCATCGGCCGACGAGCGCAAGCTCAGCAAGACTCAGGCGGAGCGGCTCGCCTCCCTGCTGGAAGCCTGCTGGAGCATGCTCGATGACGTCGCCGCCGAATCGCCCGAGGAGCTCACCAAAGGCCCGCGAGGCGGGGGACGCGATCGCACCAAGATGCTGGCGCATGTGATCGACTCCGAAGCCAGCTACATGCGCAGCATCGGGCTGCAAAGCGTGGGCGTCTCACCCGGTGACCGAGGCGGCCTCGAGGCTCGACGGGCGACGATTGCCGAGGCGTTCCGCTCTGCCCGCAGCCCCTACCCCGAGAGCGCGCGCAAGGTCTGGCCATACCGATACGCCATCCGCCGCTTCGCCTGGCACGTGCTCGACCACGCCTGGGAGATGGAGGATCGTCGAGTGTAGTCGACGGGTCCGAGTACTTGTCGGGTTCGCTCTCGATGATGTATCGGCCTGGTCGCGTCCTTGGTCACATCGATAGAGATCGGCGTCCTGACGACTCTCCGGCCCTCGGCGAGGGTTATACTTGCGGTATGAAGACGGCCGTCTCGGTACCCGATGATCTGTTCAAGCGAGTGGATCGCCTGGCTCGCGGCTCAGGCCGGTCGCGCAGCGAGGTCTATGCTGCCGCGCTCCGCGAGTACGTGAGCCGGCATGCGCCCGACGAGATCACCCAGCGTCTCGACTCCGTGCTCGCCAATCTCCAGGACGATGCTCCTGCGAGCGATGGCTTTCGACAGGCCGCCGCTCGTCGCGTCCTGGAGTCGACGGAGTGGTGATCTCTCAGGGCGACGTATGGTGGGCGGACCTACCCGAACCAGCAGGCTCCGGCCCCGGCTTTCGCCGACCGGTGGTCGTCGTCCAAGGCGACACGTTCAATCTGAGTGCGCTCCAGACCGTGGTGTGTGTCCCGTTGACGAGCAACATTCGCTGGGCCGATGCTCCCGGCAACGTGCTGCTCACGGCCCGCGCGACCGGCCTGCCGCGCGACTCGGTGGCGAACGTCTCGCAGATCGTCACGCTCGATCGAACGTACCTGACCGAGCGGGTGGGCCGGCTCTCGCGCTCGAAGCTCGAGCTCCTCGTCGGCGGGATCGAGCTCATGCTCGGGCGCCCATGACGATCGCAGCCGCTCGGCGTGTATCCCACCTTGCGTCGAGGAGTCCCATGTGACGACCAGAGCGCGCGCTCTGCGCCTGCCGGTCGACCAGGCGGAGGAGCTCGAGGCGATTGCCGGCATCGACGAGATCTCCATCAATGAGGATATCCGGCGGGCAATCTCCGCCCACATCGAGGCTCGCCGCCAGGAAGCTGCCGTCCGGAAGCGCCTCCAGGCCAGCATCGAGCGCAACAAGGAGATCCTCGAGCGCCTCGCTGGGTGACTGGGGGAGCAGTGCGCCTTACCAATCGGCGTGACTGAATAGGCCCACGCGATTGGACGGCCCACATTACGCGCCGCAGAACATCGGGCGCGCGCCGAATCAAGGGCCCACCGCGGGACTGAACGGCCGGGGTGGAGCGAGCGCGGCCTATTCGGTGCCGATCCCGTCCGCCCGCTCGGCCCGATACGCGGCGAAACGTCCCCACAGGGGAGACGAGATCAGCAGGTCAGCGGTGGCGCGATTGCAGGCGATCGGCACGTCGTGCACCACGCTGAGGCGCAGCAGCGTCTTGACGTCGACGTCGTGCGGCTGTGGGGTGAGGGGATCCCAGAAGAAGACGACGAGGTCCGCCAGGCCCCCGGCGATGAGCGCCCCGGCCTGCGCGTCTCCTCCGAGTGGACCGCTGAGCAGCAGGTCGACATCGAGCCCCGTCGCCTCATGCACGGCGCTTCCGCTCCCGGCGGTGGCGATCAGCTCGAAGCCGGACAGGGTGTCGCGGTTGAAGTTGACCCGCTCCACCAGGCTGGCCTTGCAGCCGTCGTGGGCGATCAGGATGAGGCGCAGGCGCCCGGTCTGCTCATCGGTCATGCGGCATGTTACCGAGATACGGCCCAGGGGCGATGGGCTAGGCGGACCATTGACACGTGTCGTATATTCACAATATGACTCGTATTGTCAATAGTACCGCGCGGGCATATCGCAGCCAGCTCCGAGCGCAGCATGCCGAAGACACGCGGGCGCGCATCCTTGATGCCACCGTGCGGGTGATGGCCGACGGCCTCGCGAGCGTGTCCATTCCCGCGGTGGCGCGCCAGGCCGGCGTATCGGTCCCGACGATTTACCGTCACTTTGCAACCAAGCGCGATCTCCTCGCGGCGGTCTACCCACACGTCGTGCGTCGTTCGGGGCTCGACGAACTGGTACCTCCGCGCTCCGTGGATGAGCTTCGGGACGGGGTGCGCGCGCTCTTCGACCGCACCGAGGCATTCGACGACCTCGCGCGCGCGGCCATGGCCAGTCCGGCGTCCGAGGATACGAGGCGGCTCAACATGCCGGATCGGCTCGCGATCTTCCGTCGGCTCGCCGATTCGATCGAGCCCAGGCTCGCGGAGGCCGATCGGGCACGGATCGCGCGGCTGCTGGTCATCCTCACCGCGTCGTCGTCGCTGCGCATGTGGCGAAATCACCTCGGCTCATCGGTTGAACAGGCGGCAGGCGACGTCGACTGGGTGGTGCGCGCAGCCATCGCCGCCGCGACACGCAGGGGCGAACGATGAGCTCGACGGCCGTCCGGCGGCTCCGGGACGTGCGCATGGCTGACGCGGGCGAGGTCGGCGGCAAGGCAGCCAGCCTCGGCGAGCTGCTCGCTGCGGGTATCCGCGTCCCGGAGGGCGTGGTCCTCACGGCCGGGGCTGCCGACCTGACGGCGGACGATCGCCGGTCGCTGCTGCGCGCCGCCGCGGGGGAGCTGGGCGGCGGCCCGTTCGCGGTCCGATCGAGCGGGATCGCCGAGGATGGCGCCGAGCACTCGTATGCCGGCATCTACGAATCGGTGCTGGACGTGCGTGCCGACGAACTCTCGGCCGCGACGGATCGATGCCTGGCCAGCGCCCGCGCGGCCCGCGCGACCGGGTACGAGCCCGCCGGTGACAGCCGCATGGCGGTGATCATCCAGCAGATGGTCGCGCCGGCAGCGGCCGGCGTGGCCCTCACCGCCGATCCGATCAACGGCGATCGGGGCTCCTGCGTCGTCAGCGCCGTGCGCGGCACCGGGGAGCGGCTGGTGTCCGGCGCGGCCTTCGGTGA
>DATCOD010000145.1:0-2725 GCA_036564905.1 Candidatus Limnocylindria bacterium | reverse complement strand
GGGCGAACCCGAGGAGCCCCTTCTCCCCACCGAACTCGACGTGATCGCGGATGTCGAGGAACACGGTCGCGCTCGCGTCGCCTTCGCGGAACGTGAGGATGCGGCCCGGCTGCTCGAGCACATACCAGCGCCCGTCCGGTCCCTGGAACGCGCCGGTCATCGAGTTGAACGCGAGCCCACTCATCGCGCGCACAAGCCGGACCTCCGGGATCACCGCAGTGGTCGGCGCGGTCGTTGGTGCGGGCGTGAGGGCCGCGCTCGCGGTCGCAGGTGGCGTTGCGGGCGATGGCGAGGCTGTCGCAGGCGACGAGCACGCGCACGCGAGGGCCACCGCGAGCGCGAGCCGACGTGCTCCCATGACCGTCACCCTGTCAACGTACGTCAGCCCGTTGCGGTACGGCCAGCCGAGCCTCCTCGTCGTTGAACGTCATCCCTTGACGACGCGCGTGATGTGCTTCACCTGGGATCGCTCATGGTTCGCGAGCCACAGCGCGTATTCGAACACCGTCCGTTCGCGCGGCCTGCCGGCACCTGTCACCAAGGCGGTACGTGACCAGGCCGCTGTTGGCAACGTTCGCAGGAGCGCCAACAGCTCGGCCCACTGCTTCGCGAACGCACGGAACGACGGCCCGAAGTCCAGGTCGGGGTAGCTGGTGTGCTTGATCCAGGTGGTGGGGTTCATCGCCCGGATCGTCGGCCGGTCCTCAGCGAGGATCGTCGCGATGTACGTGCCCCACATGTCGGAGCACGAACGGAGGTGCGCGAGCACATCGTTGAGGGACCATTCGCCGCGGGCCGGGCCAGCACCTCGTCGATCGTGAGTGGTGTGTCGTACACGAGGACCGCAATGATGCACGACGAGGGCCCCGCTACAGAGAGCCCGGATCGGATTCGAACCCATGACCGCTTCCCCGAACGCGATGAGGTGCAGACGTTGGGCGAGATCGTTGGTTCAAGCGCGCCCGGCGTTCCGGGCCTGTTATAAGAGCGGGGATGGCTCAGGTCCTGCTCTTTCACCACGCACAGGGACAGACACCCGGATTCCTCGCGTTCGCCGACGAGCTGCGTGCCGCCGGTCACGTCGTTCATGCCCCGGACCTCTACGACGGCAAGACCTTCACCGACCTCGACGCGGGCGTCGGGTACGCGAAGCAGGTTGGCTTCGCGACGATCGCAGAGCGCGGTCGACGCGCCGCCGATGGCTTACCGAACGAGCTTGTCTATGCCGGATTCTCGCTCGGCGTGATGCCCGCACAGGAGCTTGCCCAGACACGCCCCGGCGGCAAGGGCGCGCTGTTGTTCTCCGCCGCGTTCCCGGCCTCCGAGTTCGGCGGCTCGTGGCCGCCGGGGGTCCCGCTCCAGATCCACATGATGGAGGACGACGAGTGGAGCGCGGAAGACCTCCCCGCCGCGCGCGAGCTCGTCAAGACGATCGAGGGCGCGGAGTTGTTCCTGTACCCCGGCGATCGACACCTGTTCGCCGACAACAGCCTGCCCGACTATGACGAAGGTGCCGCGAAGCTACTCACGCAACGCGTGCTCAGCTTCCTCGACGACATCGAGTAACTGCGATCCTGCGTAGGACCGCGCTCGCCACGCTCGTCATCGCGCTCGCGGCGTGCGGGCCTGCCGTGCAGGTCGCGTCACCGGTCAACGCCCACGGCACGCCGCTTCCGACGCAGTCGACCTGCACTCCGACCGATCAGGACCAGTACGTGTACCGGCCGGCGCGGCTGCAGCTCATCGCCGCGTGCATCCGCGTCACCGGGACGATCGTGTCGAGCACGGCCGAAGCGGACGGGGACGTGCACATCAACGTCCGCCTCGATCCCGAGTACGAGACGCTGCTGACCGGGGCGAACCTCGATGAGGGCGGCAACCTCATCGTGGAGCCGGTCTGCGAGCTCCCACCGCTCCAGGCCGAGGCGATCCGCGTCTGCGCGAGCGACGGCGATCCACTCTCCGGGGGCCTCCCGGCGATCGGTGACCACGTCTTCATGGAAGGCCGCTACAGCCTCGACCTGCAGCACCATGCCTGGGCCGAGCTGCATCCGCTGTATCGCTGGGGCGCGGTCGCTCCGTGATCCGGCTGCGCTGGACCACGCTCTCCGTGGTGGGCTACGCGCTTGCCGCGACCATCAGCGTCGCGCTGCTGGGCGTCATCGCCCGACCGCTTGGGCCGATCGCCGGCGGAATGGTCTTCATCCTGGCGTTCGGCTGCGTGTTCGGGGTCACGATCGCGATCCCGGCGATCCTCGGGGCGCCACCTGGCGTCGTGCGTCGCCGCGAGTGGATCCTGCTCAGCGCCATCGGCGCGTCGATCGGGTTCGCCCTCGCGGCATTCGCCGGCGAACGGCTCGGGGACGTCGTGAGCCCGACGGGCAACATCATCATCGGCGGGGCCACGATCCAGATCCTGTCGGGCGCGACGCTCGGGCTGACGATCGGCGTCGCCCAATCGCGTGCACTCGATCGGTCGCTTGGCATCGGCCGTCGGTGGATCCTGGCGACCATCGTCGGCACCGGCCTCGGATACGGGGCCGCGACCGGTGTGCTCGAACTGCTCGACGTGGAGATCCTCCGCGCGAACCTCATTCCCTCGTTCGGCGCGATCGTCGGCCTCTCGGTCGGCGTCGCGCAGGGCTTCGTGCTGCGGTCACGGCCCGGCGATCGCAGCTGATCCGAACGATGACCCTTCCGAGAACGCCCGGAAGCTACGTCGTCG
>DATCOD010000144.1:0-8030 GCA_036564905.1 Candidatus Limnocylindria bacterium | reverse complement strand
AGCCGCCTGCGCGCGCGCACTCCACGGACGTGTTCGAGGCCAGCGATCATCTGTTCGCGCTTCACGATGTCGGCGTACGGATAGAGCAGAGCGACCACGCGCTCAATTTCCGCGAATCGTTTGAGCTGCCAGCGGTACTGTGGCAGCTTCGACCATGGGCTTGGCACCATGCGGGGTCCGGAGATCGTCCCCGCTCCGACAATGTCGCGGAACCGCTCGAGCGTCTCGGGGACGCCGGACGCGGAGGCTTGCGGGATCGACATGGTGACTGCGGGCCATCGCGGATCGCCCTCGATGAGGACCGAGCCTTCACCGTCGCAGAACCCGGCTGCCCAGGCCGCCTGCTCCATTGCCGACCAAGGCTCGGGCGCGGCGGTTGGTACCGACCGGCCGACCTCGCTCGCTGCCTGACGCAACTGAGCACGCTTCACTTCGCCGATCCACGGCCACAGCAACTGGCTCACTGCGTCGACGACGACGTGCCGCTTCGAATGCCACTGGTACAGCGAGCCGCGCGACGGACCGTGGATCAGGCCGACGTCGCCGACCGCCGCCCGAAAACGGAAGAGCAGGGGCGGTGGCATCGCGTCGCCGCCTTGGTACACGGCCATTTGACGGACGCGTGACCTGCGCTGTTTCGGGAGGTAGCTGCTCGCGGAACCCTCACCGTCGTACACGCCTGCAGCCCAGGCGATCTCCGTGATGCTCATACCATGGAAATCGGCATGACCTTGCGGGGAGGGCGGGATTCGAACCCGCGACAGGAGAAACCCCCTGTAAGAGTTTAGCAAACTCTCGCACTCGGCCTCTATGCGACCTCCCCGGGTGTGCCAACACCGCGGGACAAATGGAAGTCTACCCGCGGAGGGCGTCCCCCCACTACTCGCCGGGCTTCCTCATCTCGCCGTTCGATCCGGTCGTCCACAACGTACGTCCGATCAGCGCGTCGCACCGGCGGACCGCGTGCCGACCGTTATGCGAGCATCGGCTCGTGAAGGACGAGCGGATCCTGGCCATCGACATCGGGGCCGGCACCATGGACACGCTCGTCTACGACCCCGCCCAGCCGATGGAGAACGCGGTGCAGCTCGTGCTGCCGTCGGCGACGAGCCTCGCAGCCCGAAAGATCGCGGCGCTCCGGGAGCAGCGCCGAGCGGTCTTCCTCCACGGCAACCTCATGGGTGGCTACCACACGACGAACGCGGTCTGGGCGCATCTGCGGGCCGGTCTCGCCGTCTACGCGACGGAGACCGCCGCGCAGACCGTGCACGACGACCTCGATCTACTGCGCTCGCGTGGGATCGTGCTCACCGACGACCCGCCGAGGGACGCCGTGCCGGTCGAGTTCCGCGATATCGACCTTGAACGCCTCGAGCGCACGCTGGCGGCGTACGACGTCACGATGCCGGAGACGATCGCCATCGCGGCCCAGGATCACGGGTTCTCGCCGAAGTCGAGCAACCGCCTGTTCCGTTTCGACCACTGGAGGCGCTACCTGACGCCCGGTTCGACGCTCGCCGACCACATCTGGCGAACGCCACCCGCGTACATGACCCGCCTGATCGCGATCCAGCGGGACGCGCCGGGCGCGATCGTCGCCGACACGGGGCCGGTCGCGGTCCTGGGCGCGCTCGAGGACGAGCGCGTCGCGGACCGGGCGCACACGGGCGCATGCATCGTGAACGTCGGGAACCAGCACGCGCTCGGCCTGCTGGTGCGCGACGAGACCCTGTTCGGCGTCGTGGAGCACCACACCGAGGCCGTCGACACCGCGAAGCTCGAGCGCCTCGTCGCGCGGCTCACCGCCGGCACGATCTCACACGACGAGGTCTTCGCCGACGACGGACACGGCGCGCTCGTGCTCGACGGCTATCGCGCCCTCGCGCCGTTCACGTTCACCGCGATCACCGGCCCGAACCGGCGCCTGGCGAAGGCCCTCGGTTGGTACGAAGCCGCGCCGCACGGGGCGATGATGCTGAGCGGCTGCTTCGGTCTCGTGCGGGGCGTCCAGCGGCTGCGCGAGCGCGAGGCGGTCTCGGCTCCCTAGGCGACCGCGGCGGCGATGCTCTCGAGGTGCCCACGTGCGTGCCGGACGGCGAGCGATCCAACGATCCAGACCACGTCTCGCTCGGTCCCCTCATACAGCCAGGCGACCCGCGCGAGGGCTTCGTCGGTCATGGCGCGCACCGCTTGCTCGATGAGGGCCACGCTCGCCGCGGACAGCGCGAGGACATCATCGCGACCGGGCGCCGGGTGCGCGGCCGCGATGGCGGCATTGAGCGCGTGGGTTTCGGCCCAGTCGAACCGGTGCGGCGCGCGACCGGATCGAGCGTCCTCCACCCATTCAGACTGCCGCTGGAAGCCGCGCGCGATGTGCAGGGCGACGAATCCCGCAGGCCATCGCTCGTTGGCGCAGATACGTCGCCAGTCGGCATCGCTCAGCGTTCGAACGACACGCTCCAGCTCGGCAGCCTGGGCGCGCAGTGACGCCAGCGCGGTCTCGGACCGTTCGGACATGTGGCGAGCCTAGAGCGACGATGGGCCCTGCCGTGTGGCAGGGCCCATCGATCCTCCGAAAGGTGCCGGAGCGTCTAGCCGAGGAGTTTGCGGATGAACGGGTCGGCGAAGTAGATAAGGAACGCCACGGACGCGATCCACATCCAGAGCGTGACGTCCTTGCTCTTTCCGCTGACGAGCTTGAGGAACGCGTAAGCGAGAAACCCCGCTCCGATGCCGTTCGTGATCGAGTACGTGAGCGGCATGACGAAGACGGTGAGCAGGATCGCGAAGCCGGTCGCGAAATCGATGTCGCCGGTCTTGTTCAGGTCAAGCAACGGCTTGAACATGAACCACCCGACCAGCATGAGCGCGGCGGACGTCGCCTGCGGCGGCACGATGCCGGCGACGGGCGCGAGGAAGATCGCGAGCAGGAACAGGACCGCGGTGACGGCGCTCGCCAGCCCCGTGCGCGCACCCTCGGCGACACCCGCACCGGACTCGATGTATGTGGTGTTGCTCGACGTGCCGAAGATGCCGCCGAACAGGGCACCGAGGGAGTCGACCCAGAAGATCCGATTCGCGCGAGGGATATTGCCGTCCTTGCCCAGCCAACCGCCCTCGGCGGCGACCGAGGTGACGGTGCCCACGGTGTCGAAGAAGTCGGACAACATGAGCGAGAAGACCGTGAGCACGGCGGTGATCACGCCGAGCTTCGCGAAGACGCCGAAGTTGAGCCCTTGGCCGATGGTCGAGAAGTCTGGCGTGTCGAGCAGGTTCGGCGGCATCACCGCGACGCCGGGAAGGGCCTTGTATTCCGCACCCCCGGTCGCGGCGTTGACGATGACCCCGACGATGGTCGCGCCGATGATGCCCAGGAGCAGGGTGCCCTTCACGCCACGGGCATACAGGGCGGCGGTGATGATGAGACCCGCGATCGTGACGATGATCGATCCGGAGTTGAAGTTGCCGAGCGCGACCGGGTCGGAGGCGTTCCCGGTGCCGATGGCGATACCGCCGTTGAACACCCCGATCGCGAAGATGAACGCCCCGATACCCGCACCGATCCCGAGCTTGATCTGGTAGGGCACTGCGTCCATGAGCGCCTTCCGGACACCAAGAGCCATCGCGACGCAGATGGCCGCACCTTCGAGCGTCACGACGCCCATCGCGACCTGCCAGGAAAGGCCCGCGCCTTTCACCAACCCGAATGCCACGACGGCGTTGATCCCAAGGCCGGCCGCCCCGGTGTACGGATAGTTCGCCCAGAGGGCCATGCCGCCGGTGAAGAGTGCGGCCATGAGTGCGGTCGCGGCGACGACGGCCCCGAACGGGACCCCGGCGCTCGAGAGGATGACCGCGTTGACGACGAGGATGTACGACATCACCAGGAAGTTGGTCAGTCCGCCACGTACTTCGGTGCCGATCGTGGAGCCGGCCTCGGTCACCTTGAAGTAGCGATCGAGCATCGTGCGCTGCGCTGGGGCAGACGCGCTACTTGCTGCCAATTGGTTCCCTCCTCTATTCCAGTGCCACACCGGCTACCGAATGAGGCGTCAAACGAGGTCCCCTCCCGTGACCTCGGCGCGGATGCTACAGGGTGCGATTCGCGCTGCCTATGGCGGTACCGTTGAGTCATGCTTCGGAGGAGGTTTCGTCGCCGCCGAAGGCGCGCGCTGCTATTCGCGCTGCTGCTCCTGTTGATCATCGCCATCGTCGTCGCGCGGGGGGCGAGCTCGTGGCTTGCGGCGCGATTGGTCGTGTAGCTCCCGCGGCGCGATCGCGAAAACGATCGACCCCACCCGCCGCCGTGTCCGCGGTGGTGGAGCGACCGCTCCGTTAACTAGCGCCCAACAGCTGGCGCCGAAGTGTCACGGCGAGCCACAACTCGAATCGATCGGGCGTCCACCTATGGACGGCCACCAGCTGCGCGTAGACCGATGGCAGCGTGAGCGCGTCAAGGAGCGCTGCCGCCTGCGCGACGGTCAGACCTGCAGCAAGCTCGGCCCGGATGGAACGCGCTACTTGGGCGAGCCCGCGCCGACGGACGCCGAGGATCTCCTCCACGTCCTTTCGGATCTTCGGATCGGTCGCGCCGGCGACCTCGTTGATCGACACGACGTCGTACCCGTACTCCCACCTGAGGCGGATGGCATGGGCGAGGAGCGCAAGCTTGCGGCCGGCATCTCGTTCCATCGCGGCCTGCCCGAATGCTGCCCCCGTGTGCGGCTCATTCAGGACGTCATGGCGCAGGGTCCGGAGAATCTCCGCCTTTGAGCCGTAGACCGCATAGACCGTTTGGACCGCGACGCCGGCCTCCTCGGCGACGGCGGCCAGCGTGGTCGCCCCATAGCCTTGCGACCCGAACAGTCGCCGCGCGGCCTGGGCGATGCGAGATCGAGTGAGTGCAGCCCGCTCTTCCCGGAGCGTCGGCCGTGTCACGTGCTTGACAGCCGCCACGCCATTAGAGTATCACTCTATCTCAATAGAGCGTCACTCTATCGAGAGTGCGCACAGCGTGGAGGACGAGATGTCAGCAGAGCAGAACGCAGCCAGCTTTCGCCGGCTCATCGAGGTCGGATTCGGGAAAGGAGATCTCGGGGTCGTGGACGAGGTCGTCTCCCTGGATTGCGTCGAGCGACAGCGCGGCCTCAAGGGCGGTCGCGACGGGGTGAAGGAAACGATCGCGACTCTGCGCGGATGGTTCTCCCCATTCTCGTTGACCGTCGAGGACCTCGCGGTCGATGGCGACAAGGTCTGGGGCCGCTGCTGGGCCCGCGGCATCAACACCGGCTCGATCATGGGGCGGCCGGCGACCGGGCTGCCGATGGAGATCGACATCATCGACATCGGGCGCTTTGAAGACGGACTGCTCGTCGAACACTGGGGAGTTCCGGATCAACTCGGGATGATGAGCCAGATCGGTCTGCTTCCCGGCCGGGGACCCGCGCCCGCGCGCTGAGCGCGACAGCGTCGTAGGCCTGGTGGTAGGACCCTCGGCCGCTGCGCTGCTCAAGGTCAGCGCGCGATCGGCGTCTACCAGGGACGACGGTGCAGATTCCTAGGGCGCTGTTCTGACGCGCGTTCTGGTCGGTCCGGCGCATCAATCCTCAACCCCTTCAAGGAAGAGGTCATGGGTAAGACCCTAAGCCGAGGTATCGGTATCTCAAGGGCTACCAAGGTGCTGCACATCAAGCGGCCACGCCTCGTCCCCGTGTGTGACTCCTATGTGCTTCGGCTAATGGGCATTCCTGGCGACACAGGGGCCAGCGCCGTCGCGCTCATCGAGCACCTGCGATCGCTCCGCGCGGAAACGAGCCCGTTCGACTGAGTAGCCAAGTGCGCTCTTTCAAGAAATGGGTCAGGGGCAAGACGATGCCGAGCGGCTCACCTTGACCAGTGCGCTCTCTTAATTTTCCGCCCGCTGACGAACCCGGCTTTCAGCCGGCGTGTGGCCCCGGAAATACCAGCCGGTGCGTCGCCAGCAGCCCGGGGAGGCTCTCGAAGTCGACCTCTGCGCCATAATCGGCCGCGAGGGTGGCCATGGTCGGCGGATCGAGCTGACCTTTGGCCGCGAGGTCGTTCATCCGGTCGAGGAACTTCTCGAACCCGGCGGGCGAGATGATCTCAAGGATCCGGGCGGGCTCATCCCCGGCGTTCCAGAAGGTGTGCCACTGGCCGCGCGGCTTGAAGATCAGGTCACCGCACTCGCCATGGACGACCTCCCCGCCGAGGCTCGCCCCAACCCGTCCCGCGAGCACGAAGCTGTATTCGTCCTCGCGGCTGTGCCGGTGCATCGGTGCAGCCAGCGCCCGCGGCTCCATCGGGTGCTCGACCAGGGCGAACCCTCCACCCGACTCCGCGCCGTCGATGAGGAATCGCACCCCGACCCCTCCGTGGCTCCCAAACTTGCCGTCCCGGGGCCCCACGATCCGCGCTGTGGTCATCGCCATCGCTATTCTCCTTTTCGATAAACAGAACGTTCATTGATAACGGGGACGGTAGTATTAGATGAACACCATGTCAATCCAAAGACGCACGTACACCCTGAAGGCCCGGGCCCAGCGCCAGGCAGACACGCGTCGTCGCATCGTCGAGGCGACAGCGGCACTGCACGTGGAGGTGGGGCCGGCACGGACGACCGTGGCCGAGATCGCACGCCGGGCGAGGGTCCAGCGGCTCACCGTGTACAACCACTTCCCTGATGAAAGGGAGCTCTTCGCGGCCTGCGGCGACTACTCGCTGGCCCAGCATCCACCACCCGATCCGTCTGCCGTGTTCGCGATCGAGGACCCGGCCGAGCGCCTGCGGGCGGTCCTTCGACCCCTCTACCGCTGGTACCGGAAGAGGGCCCGGGCGAACGCGAACGTGCAGCGAGACCGCCTCCTCATACCCGCCCTCGACGCGGTGATGCGGATTCGCATGGATCAGCAGGTCAATACGCTCGCCGATGCGCTGGCCGCCGGCTTCGCGCCGGCGGTCCACTCGGCGAAGGGCGTACGTGCGGCCATCGCGCTGGCTCTTGATTTCTGGACCTGGCGGCGGCTGTCGCAGGAAGGGCTATCCGAGGATGCCGCGGCAGACCTGATGGTGGAGTCCGTGAAGGCGTCTCTCGGCAGCTAAGCGCTCTGGCGCTGGCAGCGCATTAGTCCGATATCAGGTGCCCGCGGCGTTCAGGACGACCGCCGTGATCATGAAGCCGTTGGTCCAGGCCCAAGATCCGCGGTGCTGCGCGATCAGCTGCAGGTAGCGCTCGAGTGGTGCGCTCCAAACTTCAGGGACAACACCCGGTTTCTCCAGCCAGGCGAGCGGGATAGCGGCGCCGATCATGAAGCTGAGCATTCCCGCGACGAGGAGCCCGGCCGCGACTGCCATGGGTTGCAAGTCTGACATGACGGAGTCGCCAGAGGCGGACTGCGGACGAAGCGCTGGCGCGGCCCGCAAAGGATGGCGTCCCATAGCTGAGAGCGGGTGAGCTACGCGACCGCGCGGCGGGAGTCCCACCTAAGTCCGCGCCTGGACCGCAATGGTTTCGCATGCTCGATTACCAGCACGGGCATGCTTCGTTTTGCGGATTGCTGAGAAATACGTCTGTGCCGAGGGCCGGACTTGAACCGGCGAGACATGGTTCTTCAGATCATGCGGCCCGGCGCAGCAGGTCGAGCCCGCCATCACGAAGCCGGAGGGTGTGGACGGCGCGTTCGGAGTCCCGTCTTGCGCTCCGAAGCGTTAGCAGTCGCGAGGGTGTCCTGCCCTTGCTTCTGTCGCGCCAGGACGGCCTCCGCGTACGGCTCCCAGATCGGCTTCGGCCGGAACTCGGGGTGTGCGGGAGATCATCGCGGTGATGCCCCTTCAAGGAAGCGCGTCAAGGGTTCGAATCCCCTCCGAGCTACTGATCGCGGGGCCGCAGCGAGTGCGATCAGTAGCACAGCGCGAGCGCAGCGAGCGGACTGTGCTGACACCGATGCGCGCACTGCGGAGCACAATCCTCAGAGTGATGCAGCGACGGAGGACCCGGCTCGATACCGCTGAGG
>DATCOD010000143.1:0-4554 GCA_036564905.1 Candidatus Limnocylindria bacterium | reverse complement strand
CGCCAAGCGCGGGGCGAAGGGCGGACGCCAGGTCCCGCAGCTTCCGGATCGGCGCGTCGCGCACGTTGCCGGCGCCGACACCGAGCACGAAGCGCCCGCCGGTACGCGCGAGCGTCGTCCGCGCCGCCGCCACAAGTCGGTCCGCGCTCCACTGCCCGATCGGCAGCACCGAGATCCCTGTGGCGAGAGCGCTCGCGGCGTGCCAGCGGACGCAGAGATCGAAGGCATCGTCACGGTTCGGGGTCCAGAGGCTCGTGTACCCAAGCGCGGCGGCCTCGGCCGCGACTTCGGCCTGCTCGGTATCGGAGAGCACCAACCGGGCGTCGATCCCGAGGCCGAGCTCCATCGGCGGAACGGTACTCTCGGATCACGGGTGGGGCAGCGCCGAAGGTCTTCCTGTCCGGCTCGTGGGAGTATCGACGCGATGACCCGGGCACGGCTCTCCTTCGCTCAGGGCGACCCCGTCGAGTTCGCGCTCGAGGACGTCACCGCGTTCGGGCCCGAGATCGGCGGGTTCCGCGCGTGGCTCGGCGCGGTGCACGCGTCGGCCGACGGGCGCTGGGTCATCCGCCTAGCGGATGACGAGGTCCTGGGCTTCCGCCGCGACGAGCTGAAGAAGGTCCGCGCGACCCCGGTCGGCGCCGAGCTCACGCTCGGCAACGACGCGGAGGCCGTCCCCATCCGTGAATCGGAGGTCACCTCATACGGTCCGGAGCCGGCCGGCGTACGGGCCTGGCTGGGACGGCTCGCGCACGGCCACGGGGACGCGTGGCTCCGGTTCAGCGACGGACACGAGCTCCGCTTCGCGCTCGGCAACGGTCCGCACGTCCGGCTGCTCGAACCCACCGACACGCTGCCCGAGGGCGGCATCCGCCTGCCTCTCGCGTAAGGAAGGAGACCGTCATGTGCCGGAGCATCAAGCGGCTGCGCACCATCGAGGGCGTCGCGGGCGACGACGAGATCCGCGCGGCCGCCCGGCAATTCGTGCGAAAGGTGAGCGGCGTGCAGGAGCCGACCGTGAAGACCGCCGATGTCTTCGAGGCGGCGGTCGAGGCGGTCAGCCGCGCGTCGCTCGAGCTGCTCGTCGCGCTTCCGCCGTCGAAGGCGGCTGTACCGGTCCCGCGGCCGCGGGTCCGCTGATCATCTGCCACCAATTGCGGTTTCTGTAATGTGAATTACGGACTTACAAGACGATGAAGGAGACCGGACGTGGCTGAACTGGATGAGATCAAGGGCTGGGTCGCCGGGCGGGTGCCCGCTGACTGGTACGAGGGCACCCCGGAGGTGACCGCGGACCGCGAGGAGATCCTCGTGGTCGGCACCCTCAAGCAGGCGAAGGTCGACGGCGGCGAGGACGCCCAGAAGGCCGCCGGCGCCGGCCGGATCAAGCAGCACCGTGAGGACACTCGCGAGAGGCGCATGCAGATCTCGAACGAGGCCGAGCGGCGCTTCGACCGCCCGATCTCGTGGGGCGTGCGGTACGGGGACAAGACCTTCCTGTTCACGCACCTCTCCATCCCGGTCATGACCCGGCTCCGGCAGAAGGAGCGCATGGTCCTGGACTCGCTCGTCGACGCCGGGGTCGCCCGTAGCCGCAGCGAAGCGGTCGCGTGGTGCATCCGGCTCGTCGAGCAGCACGAGAGCGACTGGCTCACGGACCTGCGCGAGGCGATGTCGAAGGTCGCCCAGGTCCGCTCGGGCGGCCCGCTCAACTAGCGACCGAGCGGCGCCGGTCATCGTCGCGCCGCTCGATACTTCAGCGGTGACCCGACCGGTGTTCCTGGATGTCGACAACACGCTCCTGGACAACGACGCGGCGAAGGCCGAGCTCGAGTCGCGGATCGCGATCGCGGTCGCGCCCGCTGTTGCGCGCCGGTTCTGGGACCTCTACGAACTGGTGCGTGACGAAGAGGACTTCGTGGACTTCCCCGCCGCGATCGCACGCCTCGCGACGATCCATCCGGCCGATGCCGCCACCGTCGATCGGATCCTCGACGAGCTTCCGTACCGCGAGTTCGTGTACCCGGGCGCGCTCGAGACGATCGAGCGGCTGTGGCGCAGCGCGACCCCGGTCATCCTCAGCGACGGCGATCCGGTGTTCCAGCCACGAAAGATCGAACGCGCCGGCCTGACCGCCGCCGTGCGCGGCAACGTCCTGATCTACGTGCACAAGGAGGAGCGGCTCGCGCAGGTCACGCGCGCATACCCGGGATCGCGGCCGGTCTTCGTCGACGACAAGGCCCGGATCCTCGGTCGAATCGAGCGTCAGCTCCCCGATGCCGTGACCGTCCATGTGCGACAGGGCGTGCACGCGAGCGAGCCGTTCGATGCCGGCGACCCGCCCCCGGACGTCGAGATCGAACGGATCGCGGACCTCGCGGAGGCGATCGCCCACCTTTGACCGCGGCCTGCGCCCAGGGGAGCGGCGCTGGGAAGCACCGGGTGGGGCAGGCGTGTTCAATGGAGCAGGAGGGCGACATGACGACGATCGATCGGGCGCGCTTCTCGACGGGCCTGACCTACGAGGAGTACAAGGACCAGATGACCCGGAACCGTGATCGGGTCGAGGCCAACGAGGCGCGGGTCGAGATCGATCCCGACGACCTGGCGGCGTTCCGGTCGCTCAACGGGCCGATCCACGTGCTCGCGCTGGCCGAGGACTGGTGCGGGGACGTCATCGCCAACCTCCCGGTGCTCGGAAAGCTCGCGCGCGACTGTGGCAGGCTCGATGTCCGGGTCTTCCTGCGCGATCAGAACAAGGACATCCTCCAGCGGTACCTGAACCAGGGCAAGTTCGAATCGATCCCGGTGTTCGCGTTCTTCGATGACGCGTTCAATGAGCTCGGCGTGTTCATCGAGCGGCCTGCGAGCGTCACCGAGCGCCGCGTCGAGCAGCGGAAGCGCATCCACGCCGAGCATCCGGAGTTCGGCGAGTACGGCTCCGCGCCCGATGCCCTCGCCGAGGACGTACGCGCGCGGCTCACCGCCGAGATCACCAAACGCCGCGACGACGACGTCGCCTGGGCCAATCGCGAGGTCGTGCGCGCGCTCCGCGAGATCGTCGAACGGGCGCCCGCCACGGCGTGACCGCGGTCCGTGTCCGGATCACGTACTGCGCGGAGTGCGGCTACGAGGACGCCGCCGCGGATCTCGCGCGCTCGCTCATGATCGAATTCCGCGAAAAGCTGGCCGCGATCGAGCTCATCCCGTTCGTGGACGGCACGTTCGACGTGCGTGTGGGTGACGAGCTCGTGCACTCGATGGGTCGCGACGGCGGTTTCCCGGACCCGAAAACGGTTGCAGAACAGGTGCGCCGCAGCTTGACTACCTGATCGCTGGTCCGGGGAGCCTTCGGCGCCTACCATCCCCGTCCAGCGTCTGTCCATTCGATTCGATCGGCGCGCCCGATCCACGTGGCTTGGGGAAAACAGGGAGGGTTCGACTTGCGGCGCACACTTACGACACTTGCCGTCCTCGCGATCGTGCTCGTTTCGATCGTCGCGGCACCTCGGGCGTCAGCCACAGGCGGCGGGAATACCAACCTGCAGGCACTTGCGCTCGTGGGCACCGGCGGTTTCGTCGAATCAGCTGCCGGCACCGGCGACCCGGGCGTCGACGAATTTGCGCCCGACAGCGAGATCGACCAGCTCATCCCACACATCGGCACGTCGGCCGCGCGCGTTCCAGCCGACCATGTTCCTACACCGGCGGGAAACGCCGTCGCGACATCGAATCCCGGTGCTTCAGGCTTTAATGGGATCTCGCATCGTGATCAGCGTCTGGCCGATGGCGGAAACGCCTTCAGTCTCGAGCCGCCGGACCAGGCCCTGTGCGTGGGCAACGGCGTCGTCCTTGAGTCCGTCAACCTCGCGGTCCGCGCGTTCTCCACGACGGGCACGCCCCTGGCCGCGACACAGTCGCTGAACACGTTCTTCGGGCTTACGCCCGCGATCATCCGATCGAGCCCGCCGTCCTTTGGGACCTTCACGTCAGACCCGAAGTGCTACTTCGACGCCTCGCTCGGTCGCTGGTTCCTGACCGTGCTCGGCATCGACCGGAACGCTTCCACCGGAGCCTTCACTGGGAAGACCGAGATCTACCTCGCTGTGAGCACGACCGGCAGCCCGCTCGCCGCTTGGACCATCTATAGCCTCGATACGACCGATAACGGTACGAACGGCACCCCGTCCCACAACGCCTGCCCGTGCCTCGGCGATCAGCCGCTCATCGGCGCTGACGCGAATGGCTTCTACATCAGCACGAATGAGTTCCCGCTGTTCGCGAACGGCTTCAACGGAGCGGAGATCTACGCGATGTCGAAGTCCGCGCTCGCGGCCGGCACGCTGCCGACCGTCGTTCATTTCCATGAGCCCACGTTGGCCGAGGCCTACGCGTACAGCGTGCAGCCCGCCACGACCCCGCCCGGCGGCGCATATGCCGGCGGGAACGGCGGCACCGAGTACTTCCTGAGCGCCCTCGACTTCACTGGGACCCTCGACAACCGCATCGCCGTCTGGGCGATGACGAACACCTCATCCCTGATCAACGCCACAC
>DATCOD010000142.1:0-4078 GCA_036564905.1 Candidatus Limnocylindria bacterium | reverse complement strand
GTCCTGCTGCACGACTTCGCGGTAGAGCGGACCGAAGAGCTGCGGACTGCGCTGAGGGGCTTGCTCGAACGCGCCCGGCGCGCTGGGCCGAGCGAGACGCTGGTCCGTCTCTTAGGGTGGGCGGTCTCGCCGAGTGGCGCGGGCCCGGCGCGCGAGGAGCTCCGACCGATGGCCGAGGAGGCGGTGGCCGTCTCGCGCTCCCTCGGCGATCCCGAGCTCGTCGCCGAATCGCAGCTGCTGTTCCTCTTCACCCCGATCACGATCACCGAATGCCGCGACATCTACGTGGCCAGCCTCGAGGAGCAGAAGGCGACCGGGGCGAAACGCTCGATCGACGCCACGCTCACGAAGCTCGGGATGTTCTCAGCCAACCTTGGGGACTTCGCGGCAGGCCTTCGCTACCGTGAAGAGGCCCTTCGGATCTCGCGGGAAACGGGCGCGAAGGTCCGGATCGAAGAGAGCCTCTGGTGGCTCGCGAATGGACTCGCGCACATCGGAGATCTCGACCGAGCGCTGGCCCTGGAGGACGAGGGCCTGTCGATCGCACGTGATGTGGGCTTTGAGATGCGGATCACGCAGCACCTCTACATGCGCGGCGTCGTGCTCAGCCGAGCGGGCAGATCCGCGGAGGCCGCCGAGTCGCTACGCGAAGCGGCGCGCCGCGCGGCGAGGTTCGGCACGCACTTCTTACGGTCGAGCATCGCCTTCGAGCTCGTCCCGCTCGCCCTCGGAGCAGGAGACATCGACGAAGCTGAGAGCCTCGTGGCGGCTCTGCCTGAGGAATCCCGGCGCGGCTTTGACTTCGGCGAATCGCACTTCGCATTGGCCAGCGCGAGGATCCACGCCGCGCGCGGCGAGACCGAACGCGCAGAGGCGCTCTTCCGTGAAGCCTTGAGCACGCTGGAGCCGGACTCCGGTTTCTTCATCGCCGAGGTCCAGCGACCGTTCGCACGCTTCCTCATCGACCACGGCCGCGGCCGCGAGGCGCGCGAGCACGTCGAGTGGCTGCTCAAGTACTACCGTGATCCGGTCGCCAAGCCGCGTCACGACGAAGCGCTGGCGCTGCTGGCCGAGTGCGAGGCCGTCGCCGGCTGACCCGCGCTATCCCTTGCTGCGCTGGTCTCCCACCCGCTCTGAGGTCCGCCGCAGCCGCTCGCTCAACAGCTTCGCGAGCACGCGATGGAGGATCGGGAACGCGCGCGCCGCGCGCTCGAAGCTCGGGCCGTCGAGCTCGAGCGTCGTCGTCGGCAACGACGCGGTGACCGTCGCCGAACGCGGCAGGTCGACCATGATCCCCATCTCGCCGACGATCTCACCGGATCCGAGGAGCGCGAGCTGGACCGGCTGCGAGTCCGAACGCCGCTGCCGATCGACGCGGACCTGCCCCTCGAGGATGAAGTGCACGAACGTGCTCGGATCGCCCTGCTGCATGAGCACCTCGCCGTCCTTGAACGCCCGCATCTTCCCGAAGCGGATGAGGAAGACAAGTGCGCTCTGATCGAGCGCCGCAAGGTGCGGGCTCGCGGCAAGCGTCTTCAGGACCTCCGCTTCGTTCAGCTGGGTAGCGATTGCCCCACCCGTGATTCCGTCGCGCGGAGCCGCTCGCTCAGCAGCCGCGCGATGACGCGATGGAGGATCGGGTACGCCTTCGCGAGGCGCTCGAAGTTCGGCGCATCGAGCTCGAGCGACTCCGTCGGTTCGAGCGCGGTCACCGTCGCCGAGCGCGGGATATCGATCACGACGCCCATCTCGCCCACGACCCCGCCGGCCTCGAGGTCCGCGAGCTTGACCGGCCGGTCGTCCGTGCGCCGCGAGCGCTCCGCGCGGACCTTGCCGGAGAGGAGGAAGTGGATCGAGTTGGACGCCTCGCCCTGGCGCATGAGGATGTCGCCGGTCTTGAACACGCGGCGGTGGCCGAGGCGCACGAGGAACATGAGCGCGGTCGGATCGAGGTCCGACAGGAGCGGGCTCTTGGCCAGGGTCGCGCGGACATCTTCCTCATTCATCCGCCGCTGAGGCTACTCCCGCCCGGCTACTTCGCGATGGTGAGGACGGCGCTCCCGGACGCGTTCCCCGCGAGGACGACCACCTGGGCGACCCCTTCGTTCGGCGGGGCGGCGAAGCTGATCGCGGCGTGCCCGGCGGCGTCGGTGACGGCGGTCCCGATCGAGACCACCCCGACCTGGAGCGACACCTGCTGGCCCGCGACCGGCCCCGCGCCGTTCAGGACAGTGATGCTCGCGGTCACGAACCCGCCCGGCTTTACCGTCGCGTTCGCGAGCGAGACCGTCACCGTGGCCGCCGCCGCAGGCGCCACCGAGGCCTTCACCAGCACCGAGAGCTGGGTCTTCGTCTCGTTGCCGGCGCGGTCGCGGGCGATGACCGTGATCGCGAGCGCGCCCGGCTGGACGGTCTGCGTGTCGCTGAAGCTCCCGTCCTGGCCGACGATGGCGCTCCGGTCGTTCACGAGCACCGTCGCGCCGGGCTCGGCCTTCCCTTCGACGGTGAGGTTCGTCCCGTCGATGGCCGCGCCGTTCACCGGCTTGCTGAGGGTGAGCGGCGGCGGGGTCTTGTCGAGCACGACCGTCGAGCTGGTCGAGGCGATCGTCTCGGTCGGCGTGACGAGGGCCACGACGAGCTGGTTCGTGCCGTCGGCGAGCGTGAGCGGGAGGGCGAAGTGGCCGTTCGCGTCGATCGGGACGACGACCGCGGCGCCGCCGTTCAGCGCGATCGAGACCTTGCGGTCCGCCGCGAGCCCGAACGACGGGATGATCCCCTGGACGACGAGCGCGCTCTCCTTCGTGAACTGCGGCGTCGCATCGAGCACCGGCGCGGCGCCGACCTGGCCGGTCGTCTCCGCCACGGTGAGATCGCCGACGGGCACCGGTGCGGGGATGACGTTCGTGACGAACACGCCGAACGACCCCGTCGCGGACCTGACCCCGACCGCGGCCGTGTCCGCGATGAGCACAGCGCTCCCGAGCACGAGCCCCCACACGATGCCGGCCAGGAGCGGCGGCAGCCGCCGGCGCGTGCGCCGCTGCCTCGCCGCGCGCGCGATCGCGCGGTAGCGGTCGACAGGCGGGGGCGGCCGGCGGCGGGACGTGCTCGTCCGGGTGATGGTCATGCCTTCCTCACTCACAGAGAACCATAGGGAGCCGGGGTAGCGAAAGGGCGTCGGCTCGAGGCCGGCGCCCTCCGCTGGTGGGTGGGATGAGGGGGTATCCGTTTAGTGACGGCTGACGTCAGTTTCGAGACTGTACTCCGGCGACCCGGGCCGTCAAGCCCTCCGTTACAGACCTAACGGCGTTCGGCGCGAAACCGCACGGCCTCCGATACTGGTCGCATGCAGGAGCGGACAGCGGCCCCATCCGCCTGGGTCCCCGGCCTCGAGGGCGTGGTCGCGGTCAAAACCGATATCAGCCTCGTCCAAGACACGCTCCTCACCTACCGCGGCTACTCGATCGACGACATCCTCAAAGGCAAGGCCGAGTACGAGGAGGTCGCGTACCTCCTCCTGAACGGCGAGCTCCCGAACAAGCTCGAGCTGCGCGACTTCAAGGCCGAGCTCGGCAAGCATCGGGCCCTCTCGCCGCTCCTCCGGGACATCCTGAAAGAGACGAGCGAGAGCGCCTCACCGATGGACGTGCTCCGCACGATCGTGAGCGCGTCGAGCTTCGAGGATCCGCTCGAAGGCGACAACTCGCCCAAGGCCGAGTACCAGAAGGCCATTCGCCTGGTCGCGAAGATGCCGACGATCCTCGCGAACTACATCCGCCGGCGGAAGGGCCAGCAGCCGATCCCACCGGACCCGGCACTCGGGCACGCCGCGAACTTCGCCCAGATGACCTGGGGCGATCAGCAGGACCCGCGCGCGGCGGCCGTCCTGAACACCTGCTTCATCCTCCAGGCCGAGCACGGCCTGAACGCGTCGACGTTCGTCGCGCGGGTGACCGCGTCGACGAACGCGGACCTGCACGCCGCGGTGACCGCGGCGCTCGGCGCGCTGAAAGGCCCGCTCCACGGCGGCGCGACCGACGGGACGATGAAGATGCTCGATGAGATCGGGACGCCCGCG
>DATCOD010000141.1:0-17726 GCA_036564905.1 Candidatus Limnocylindria bacterium | reverse complement strand
TGCCGCTGGCCCTGCTGCTGTGGCACTGGGGCGGGGCCGACCGGCGCGCGGTGACGCTCCGGCTCCTCCTCTACTGGATGGCCGGGAGCGCACTCCTGCTCACCGGCATCGTGGCCCTCGGTGTGGGCGCGCGGACGTTCTCGTTCGCGGACCTGGCCGGGTATCGCCTGGCCGAAGGCAGCCAGGTGATCCTGGCGCTCCTCTTCCTCGCGGCGTTCGCGGTGCGGCTCCCGTTGTTCCCGTTCCATGCGTGGCTCGCGCGCTCATACGTCACCGCACCGGTGCCGGTCGCGATCGTCCTCGCCGGTGTCGTCTCGAAGACCGCGATCTACGCCGTGGTCCGGATCTGCATCCCGTTCTTTCCCGCGGGTATGGCTGACCTCGCTCCGGTGCTGATCGCGCTTGCGACGGTAGGCGGGCTGTACGGCGCGATCCTCGCCACGCGCCAGCGCGACACGCGCACGTTCATCGCGTACGCGAGCCTCTCGCAGCTCGACCTCATCGCGCTCGGCGCGTTCCTGTCGACCTCCGACGGTCTGCACGGAGCGCTGATCGGGAGCGTCTCGCACGGCCTCGTCGTCGGCGCCTTGTTCCTCCTCGCGGCGTCGCTTTCGCGGCGGATCGGCTCGTTCGGCTTCGGCGGCGGTGGCCTCGCGGCGCGGGCGCCGGTCCTCATGTCTCTGTTCGTCATCGCGATCTGTGCGGCGCTCGGCGTGCCGGGAACGAGCGGCGCGCCGGGCGACCTGTTGATCCTTGCGACGGCCTTCGCCCGATCGCCCGGCGTCGGCATCCTCGCTGCGCTCCTGATCGTCCTCTCGGCCGCCTACGGTGGGCGCGTCCTGCGGCTGGTGTTCTTCGGTCCTGAGGCGGCCCGCGGGTGGGACCTCGGTTGGCGCGAGCGCGCGCTCGTCATCCCGCTGCTCGTGCTCAGCGTCGGCGTTGGGATCGCGCCCCGGGTCATCACCGAGCTGTTGCGATGACGGCCGCGGACGCCGGGTCCATCGCGCCCGCGTTGATCCTCGCGATCGGCGGGGTCGTGGCCGCGCTGGTCGCCATTCCGGGCCGCGTCGATGCCCGGCCGCTCGCGTGGCTCGGCGCCGCCGCGAGCCTCGTGGCCGCGACGGCCGCCGTCGCGATCGGCCCCAGCGCCGACGGCAGCCTGGGTTTCGGCGGGACGGTCGCCCGGGACGGCGCGAGCGTCTTCCTGGTCACCCTCGTCGGGGTCGTCGCGGCGGCGTCGCTCGCCCTGCTGGCCGGCGATCCGCGGCCCCGTCGCCGGTCCGCTGATGCGGTCTCGCTCGTGCTCTTCTCCGCGAGCGGGGCCGCCCTCGCCGTGACCGCCGCGGATCTGGTGGTGCTGTTCGCCGCCATCGCGCTGCTGGTCATCCCGCTGCACGGACGCTCGCTCCGGCCCTTCGTGCTCGGTGCCGTGAGCACCGCCGTGGTGGTCTACGGCAGCGCGCTCCTCTACGCCGCGGCGGGCGAGACCGCCTACGCCGGCCTTGGGCGTGCGACCCACAACCCGCTGTACCTCGCCGGCCTCGGGCTCGTCCTCGCCGGTCTCACCTCTCACCTGATCCTCGCACCGGCGCAGCGGACCGCGATCGTCGCGAACGTCGCGATCGCCGGCGCGCTCCTGCGACTCGTCGCGGCGACGCGGACCGGAGCGGTCGCCCTGGATTGGGAGGTGTCGCTCGCGACGCTTGCCGCGCTCGCCCTCGCGATCACCGGCATCGCCGCGCTCACGGAGCGACGGGTCCGACGCCTGATCGCCTACGCGACGCTCTCGCAGCTCGGCTACGTGACGATGGCGCTCGCGGGCTCGGCCGCCGCGGCGGCGGCCTTCGCGCTCGCCACCTACGCCATGCTCGCGATCGTGCTGTTCGCCGTCCTGGCGATCCTTCCGGCGCACGAGCCGACCCTCACGGACCTCGCGGGGCTGGCCCGGCGCCGGCCGCTCCTCGTGTGCGCGCTCGGCGTCGCCGTGTTGGGACTCATCGGCATCCCACCGGCTGCGAGCTTCATCGCGAAGCTCTACGTCTTCGAGGCGGCGGTCCGCGCGCAGCTCCTGTGGCTGGTCATCGTCGGCACGCTCACGACCGCGGTGAATGCCGCGGCATACGTGCGGCTCGTGCTGGCGTGTCTCGCGCCTTCGCGGCTCGATGCCGTGGCACCCGCGCGTGCGCGTGTCCACGCCGCCGTGGCGGCCGCGGCCGCGGTCGCGATCGTCGGGGTCGGCCTGTTCCCAGGCCCACTGCTCGAGGCGGCGCAGGCGGTCCGGTTCTAGCTCGCGGCTCGAGACCGCTTCGGGCTGTGGCGTTTGCGGCCTGAGGGGCTGGTGGGAGTCGAACCCACGACGCCCGCCTTAGGACGGCGGCGCTCTATCCGCTGAGCTACAGCCCCGGGGTCGCCACGGGCAATTCTGAGGCTGCTGTCCATGTGAGGCTGGCGGCGCCCCGCGCGTGTGACACTGGAGCGGTGACGGCCATCGCCCTGACCCCGGATCCGCGTCGTCAGCGGCTGAAGCACGCGTTCGCGTTGCTCGTCCCGGCGGCGTTGTTCGGATTCCTGGTGACCGCCCAGTGGCAGGGTCAGCAGGAGCGCAGCTCGATCGCGGTGCGGTACAACGCGCCGCTGACCGACGCCGCGTTCGCCCTCCAGAAGGAGCAGAACGACCTGAAGGTCCAGCTCCAGGACCTCCGGGCACAGCTCGACCAGATCCAGTCGAATGCGGCGTCGCAGAGCGGCGCGGCGACCGAGCTCCAGACGCAGCTCGCCGATCTCAAGGCTCAGGCCGGCCTGAGCCCGCTCGCGGGCGACGGGGTGATGGTGCAGCTCGACGACTCGCACACGGTCGCCGCTGGCGCCGCGAACCTCGACCAGGCGATCTGCCACTCCACCGATCTGACCGACATCCTGAACACCGCCTGGCGGGGCGGCGCGCAGGCCATCTCCGTCAACGCGCAACGCGTGGTCTCGAGCACGAGCGTGTACTGCGTCGGGTCGACCATCATGGTCAACGGCACGCTGCTCTCCCCGCCGTTCAACATCGCGGTCATCGGTCCACAGAACGGCATCCTGAGCGCGTTCGACGACCCGAACCAGCTCCGCGACATCAAGGCGCGTCGCGATGTGCAGGGCCTCGGCTTCCGGGTGACGCGCGCCAACGCGATCAATGTCCCCGCATACGACGGCGCGCTGACCGTTCGGATCGCGGTACCGCAGTGAGGACGAACGCGGGCGGGATCGCGGCGACCGCGGTCGCGCTGTTCCTCGGGATCCTCGTCGTGACCCAGTTCCAGTCACAGGACGTCTACTCGCGCAGCCTGCAGCTCGAGACGCCCGCCTCGCTGACGACGCTCATCGCGAATCTGTCCGACCGCAACAACTCGCTCCGCGACGAGATCTTCGACCTCCGTCTCCAGGTGGCGGCGGCGCGTGACTCGATCTCGAGCGGGAAGGGCTCGCTGACGGAGGGCCAGCGCGAGACCGATCAGCTGAAGATCTTCGCCGCGCTCAGCGCGGCGCGTGGACAGGGGATCACCGTGCGGATCGACGGGACGTTCGACGACCGGGCGATGAGCGATCTCACGAACGAGCTGCGGAACGCCGGCGCGGAGGCCATCTCGGTCAATGACATCCGCGTGGGCCCGCGCTCCTGGTACGCACCTGGACCCGAGCGGACCATCCTCCTTGACGGCGATCAGCTCAACGGGCCGTGGACCGTCCGGGCCATCGGCGCGTCCGACGTGATGCACGTCGCGATCACCCGGACCGGTGGGATCCAGGGGCAGTTCGAGCTCATCTACCCGAACACGCGCTTCACCGTGACGAAAGACGCGTCCCTCGCCCTGCCCGCCGTCGCGACCAAGCGCTGAAAGGGCGGCTTCTAGACTGCGCGTCCTAGTGCCGAAGCCGCCGCTGCCGTTGTACCTCGATGACGTGGTGGTCTTGCGGAAGACGCACCCGTGCGGCGGCGAGACGTGGCGCGTCGTGCGCCTCGGCGCCGACATCGGCGTCCGCTGCACCTCGTGCGGCCGGCGCGTCCTCATCGGTCGCAGAGACCTGGAACGGGACATCAAGCGATTCGTCGAGCGCGGCCCGCTGGCTCCGGCCGACTAGGCGCCCAGGTGGAGGTCGACGGGGCCACCGAGCGCGGCATCATCCGTAACCGCGCGTTCCTCGCGCTGTGGGGCGCGCAGATCCTGTCGCAGGTCGCCGCGAACGCGACGACGTTCGCCCTCATCGTGCTTGTTGGCGAGATCACGAAGTCGAACACGTCTTCGTCCATCCTGATCCTCTTCGCGATCCTGCCCGCCGTCGTGTTCGGCGTCTTCGCGGGCGTGGTCGTCGATCGCACGGACCGTAAGCGCGTGCTCGTGATCACGAACGCGCTGCGTGCCGGGGCGGTCCTGCCGCTCCTGGTCCTGGGCCAGAGCGTGACCGCGGCCTACGTGGTCAACTTCCTGGTCGCCGCGATCACCGTCTTCTTCGTGCCCGCGGAGTCCGCGACGATCCCGGCCATCGTCCGCAAGCGTGATCTTCTGGTCGCGAATTCGCTCTTCACATTCACGTTCAACGGTGCGTTCCTCGTCGGGTTCATCATCCTCGCTCCGGTCGTCATCGCGTTCGCCGGCTACCAGGCGCTGTTCATCGTCATCGCGTCGATGTTCGGAGGCGCGGCGCTCCTCTGCCTCACCGTGCCGGGCGTCGCGCCCGCCGCGCCCGAGGGGCACCTCGGAGTGCACGTGGCGGGAGCCGCCGTGGCGGAGACCCTCGGTGGCGTGGGCGAGGCGTTCGCCTACCTGCGGAAGCATCCCCCGGTGGTCTGGTCGCTCGTGTACATCGCGCTCACGTACATGCTCGTGGCGGTCGCCGGCGCGCTGGCCCCCGGGTTCGTGCGTGAGGTCCTGGGTCTCGGTGAGAAGAACGTCGTCGTGCTCGTCGCGCCGGCGGGCCTCGGCGTTGTAGCCGGCCTCGGCGCGCTGAACGTCATCGGCGGCCGGCTGCCCCCGAACCGGGCGATCGGTACGGGCCTCATCGTGACCGCGGCGGCGCTCCTCGTCCTCGCTGCCGAGCGTCCGCTCGCGGGCGTGTTCCGGACCGCGACGGGCCCGACCGCGGGATTCATCGCGCTGGTGAGCGTCACCGCGTTCGTCTTCGGCATTTCGTATGCGTTCATCACGGTGCCGTCGATGACGCGGCTGCAATCGGATCTCCACGACGAGATCCGCGGCCGCATCTTCGGGGTGTTGAACATGCTCGTGTCGGTGTTCAGCTTCGCGCCGCTCCTGCTGGTCGGGCCGGTCGCCGACACCTTCGGCGTCGCGCCGGTCTTCGTCGGCGGGGCGGTCGCGTGCCTGCTGGCCTGGGTCGGTGGGCGCTCGTCGCGAGGCCACCTCCGGGCGGAGGCCGCTGCCGGAATGTGACCGGCGATGCGGACAGTGCCACGTAGACTTGACCTTACGTGAGCTCCGCCAGGGCCACCTACTTCCGCTACGTCTCCCGCCACCGGACCCAGCTTCTCCTCGGCGGGTTCGCCGTGGCCGCTGGATCCGTGGCGGCCGTCGTGCCGCCGCGCTTCATCGGCCAGATCGTCGACGGGCTCAACACCGGCACGACCCTCGACGCGATCGTCCGGCTGGCCCTGTTCGCGCTCCTCTTCTCCGCGTTCGACGCGGTGTTTCGGGCCGCGGGCCGCTACTTCATGATGAACACGTCGCGCTTCATCGAGTACGACATGCGCAACGACCTATTCGCGCACCTGCAGCGGATGCCGCTCGGGTATTTCCAGCACCAGCGGATCGGCGACCTCATGGCCCGCATGACCAACGACCTCTCGGCCGTCCGTCAGATGCAGGGCCCCGGCGTCCTGAACGTCGTATCCACGTCCATGACCTTCGCGTTCACGATCATCTCGATGCTGGGCGTCTCCGTGAAGCTGACGCTCATCTCGATCGTCCTTATGCCGCTCGTGTCGCTCACGTTCTGGTCCATCGGGCGGCGCGTGCACGTGAAGTTCGAACGGCTCCAGGCGCAGTTCTCAGAGATGTCGACGACCGCGCAGGAGAACTTCTCGGGGATCCGGGTCGTGAAGGCGTTCTCCCAGGAGAACGCGGAGATCGCCCGATTTGCCGGCGTGAACGAGGAGTACGTGCGGCGCGCGATCAACCTGCGCCGCATGGACGGCCTGATCTGGCCGACGATGTCCTTCATCCTCGGGCTCGCCGTCCTCGCCACGCTCTACATCGGCGGCCAGGACGCGATCGAAGGACGCATGACGCTCGGCCAGCTCGTGCAGTTCGTCGCCTACCTGAACCTGCTCGCCTGGCCGATGATCGCCCTCGGGTGGGTGTCGAACCTCTTCCAGCAGGGCTGGGCTTCGCTCCAGCGGCTCCAGGAGATCTGGGACGCGACACCGGACATCGTCGATCCGGTCGAGCCGGGGACGCATGCGGTCCGGGGCGACGTCGAGTTCAAGAACGTGAGCTTCGCGTACGGCACGACGACGGTGCTGCGCGACGTGAGCTTCGCGGTGCCGGCCGGCGGGTCGCTCGCGATCGTCGGCCACACCGGCTCGGGCAAATCGAGCCTGGTGAACCTCATCCCGCGCCTCTTCGACGTGACCGCGGGCGAGATCCTGATCGACGGCGTCGACGTGAAGCGTTACCCGCTCGCGGTGCTGCGCCGCGCCGTCGGGTACGTTCCGCAGGAGACCTTCCTGTTCAGCGTGCCGCTGCGCGAGAACGTCAGCTTCGGGCTCGAGGCTGCGCTCGACGATCAGAAGCTCGACTGGGCGGGTGACATCTCGCAGCTGAACAAGGACGTGGAGGACTTCCCGGCGCGCTACGACACGATGATCGGCGAGCGCGGCGTGACGCTGTCCGGCGGTCAGAAGCAGCGCGCCGCCATCGCGCGCGCGGTCGCCAAGGACCCCCGGATCGTCATCCTCGACGACGCGATGAGCGCCGTGGACACCTATACCGAGTCCGAGATCCTCCGGCGCCTGCGCGGCGTCCTCCAGGAGCGCACGAGCATCATCGTGGCGCACCGTATTTCGACCGTGAAGGACGCCGACGAGATCCTCGTCCTGGACGAAGGACGTGTCTCAGAGCGCGGCTCGCACCGCGAGCTTCTCGAGCGCAACGGCACCTACGCGCAGATGTACCGTCGTCAGCTCCTCGAAGAGGAGCTCAATGTCGACTCCGAGCAGGAAGAGCACGAGCGGCGTGTGAAAGCCACGCAGGAGTCGGCCCCCACGGGATTCCGCACGCGGATGGGCGGCGGCGGCATGGGGGAAGGCGCCTGATGGCCGGCTTCTTCCAGGAAGATGAGATCCTCGGCAAGGCCTACGACGCGCGGCTCATGCGGCGCCTGCTCTCGTACCTGCGGCCGTATCGCGGGCTCGTCACGATCGCGTTCGGACTCCTGGTGCTGCTGTCGCTCGCCGACATCGCCCCGCCGATCATCACGAAGTTCCTCATCGACCAGGCGATCGCGCCGGCGGTGAACGGGGACATTCCGGCCGCCGAAGGGCTTCGTCTGCTCGTGCCGCTCGGCGCGGCGTACCTCGCGGTCCTGCTGGCGTCGGCCGGTCTGCGCTACGCGCAGAACATCCTCACGACCTACGTCGGGCAGCGCGCGATGTACGACCTGCGGGTCCAGCTGTTCGGTCACCTGCAGTCGCTGTCACTCTCGTTCTTCGACCGCAATCCGGTCGGCCGGCTCATGACGCGGATCACGAACGACATCGACGCGCTTACCGACATGGTGACGCAGGGCGTCGTCTCGATCTTCGGCGACTTCCTGATGCTCATCGGCGTCGCGGTGGTGCTGCTCCTCCTCGACTGGCGCCTCGCGCTCATCACCTATGCGACGCTCCCGATCATCGTCGCGCTCACCTTTTATTTCCGGAAGACGATGCGGCAGTCGTTCCGCGCGATCCGGATCCGTCTCGCGCGGATCAACGCCTACCTGAACGAGAACATCAGTGGCATGTCGATCGTGCAGCTGTTCACCCGCGAGCCGCAGGCATACAAGCAGTTCGACGGGCTGAACACCGACCTGCTCGAGGCGAACCAGGGCGCGATCAAGGCGATGAGCCTGTTCTTCCCGGCCGTGACCTTCACCCGCGCCGGGGCGGCGTCGGCGATCTTCATCGCCGGGGGCTACTGGGCGCTCGGCGGCCAGATGACGATCGGCACGCTGCTCGCGTTCTGGCAGCTCCTCGACCAGTTCTTCCGCCCGATCCAGGACCTGTCGGAGAAATACAACATCCTCCAGTCGGCGATGGCCTCATCGGAGCGTGTGTTCCGGCTCCTGGACACGGAGGCGACCATCGTCGACGCGCCCCACCCGGTCGCCCTGCCGAGCGTCCGTGGCGAGATCACGATTGAGAACGTGTCGTTCGCGTACAACGAGGGCGACTGGGTCCTGCGCGACGTGGACTTCAAGATCTCCGCAGGCGAGAGCGTCGCGATCGTCGGCGCCACCGGGGCGGGGAAGACCTCGATCATCAGCCTCATCTCGCGGTTCTACGACGTGCAGAAGGGCCGGATCCTCCTGGACGGCGTCGACCTCCGCGATCTCGCTCAGCGCGAGGTCCGGCGTCACGTGGGCGTCGTCCTCCAGGACCCATTCATCTTCGCGGGCACGATCGCGTCGAACATCCGGCTGAACGAAGCCGGCATCACCGACGACCAGGTGATGGCGGCCGCGCGTTTCGTGAATGCCGACAAGTTCATCGACCGGCTGGCGGATGGCTACGGGACGGTCGTGACCGAGCGCGGCTCGACGCTCTCCGTCGGGCAGAAGCAGCTGCTCGCGTTCGCGCGCGCGATCGCGTTCAACCCAGAGATCATGCTCGTCCTGGACGAAGCGACATCCTCGGTGGACACCGAGACGGAGCACCTCATTCAGGATGCCCTCCGCAAGCTGATGGTCGGGCGGACCTCGATCATCATCGCGCACCGCCTGTCCACCATCCAGAACGTGGACCGGATCGTGGTCCTGCACAAGGGCCGGGTCGCGGAGATCGGGACACACCGGGAGCTGTTGAATCAGCACGGCGTCTACCATCGGCTCTACGAGCTCCAATACCGCGCTCACGAGGGTGCTTCCGCCTAGCGCGGTCCAACATCAGCTGGACCGGCGGGCGTTCATCGCCGCGTCCGCTCGCATCGCCGCACTGGCCGCCCTCGCGCCGCTCGCCGCCTGCACCTCGACCTCCGGGGTGAAGATCGACCGCGATCCGTTCACGCTCGGCGTCGCATCGGGCGACCCGCTGCCCGATGGGGTCGTCCTCTGGACGCGCCTGGCCATGGATCCGCTGAAGGGCGGTGGCATGGCGACGGCTCCGGTCGACGTCGAGTGGACGGTCGCCCGCGATGCGGCGCTGCAGGATGTCGCGAAGACCGGCACGGCGTCCGCCATCCCCGAGCTCGCGCACTCCGTGCACGTCGACGTGACCGGCCTGGAGCCGGACCGCGTGTACTGGTACCGATTCCGCGCCGGCGGCCTGGACAGTCCGACCGGCCGCACGCGCACCACCCCCGCCGCCGGATCGAGTCCGCAGCAGCTGCGGTTCGCGGTGGCCTCGTGCCAGAACTACACGCAGGGCTACTACACGGCGCACGCCGCGCTCGCGAAGGAGGACCTGCACGCGCTGCTCTTCCTCGGCGACTACATCTACGAAGGCGATGCGCGTGGCGACCGCGTCCGCGACTACGCGAAACACGGATGGGCGTTCACCCTCGCCGATTACCGCGATCGCTACGCGCAGTACAAGACCGACAAGGATCTGCAGGCCTCGCACGCCGCGTTCCCCTGGATCGTCACGTGGGACGATCATGAGGTCGAGAACAATTACGCCGGCGGGATCGACCCGAGCGATCCGAGGAACAAGCAGGCGATCTTCGAGCGCGCCAACGCCTACCAGGCGTTCTACGAGCACATGCCGATCCGCGGTCCCCGACCGACCGGTCCGGCCCTGAAACTGTACCGGTCGCTGTCGTTCGGGGACCTCGCGACGTTCCACGTGCTCGACACGCGGCAATACCGGTCGCCCGAGGTGCTGCTCTGCGCTGAGAAGGACGAGACGCCATCCGGGTACTGCCCGGCGAGCGTCGACCCGACGCGGACGATCCTCGGCGCGGAACAGCGGACCTGGCTGGTGAGCGGCCTGGGCACGTCGCGCGCGGCCTGGAACCTCGTCGCGCAGTCCGTCCGGTTCGCGCAGCAGGACTCGAGCCCCGACCCGAAGAACCACCGGTTCGACGGCGTCGACAACTGGATGGGGTACGTCGCCGACCGGCAGGTGGTCATCGACCAGCTGGCGAAGACGAGGAACCCGGTGGTGTTGTCCGGCGACAGCCACGTCGACTTCGTCTACGACATCAAGCAGGACTTCAGCGATCCGCGGTCGCCGACCGTCGCGACCGAGCTGCTCGGCACCTCGATCAGCTCCGAGGGCGATCCATTCGTGCCACAGACGCAGTTCGATGGCTCGGCGAAGAACCCGCAGCTCCATTTCTTCGACAACCACCGCGGCTACATCCGATGCACGCTCGAGCGCGGCCGGCTCACGGCCGACTTCCGGGCCGTGTCGACGGTCACCGCGCCGACGGCCGCCGTACGCACGATCGCCACCTTCGTGGTCGACGACGGAAAGGCGGGCGCACATCGCGCCTGATCCCGCGGCGCCGACGCCGGCCGACGCGCTGGAGATCGCGGTCGGTGCCGCTCGGGCCGCGGCCGCGATCCTGGTCGAGCGCTTCCGACGTCCGGCGCAGGGCGTGCGGAGCAAGTCCACGGCGACCGACCTGGTGTCCGAGGCGGACGAGCGCGCCGAGCAGGCGGTCGTCGCATTCATCAAGGGCCGGCGCCCGCTCGATGCGGTCATCGCCGAGGAGGGCTCGGGCCACGAGGGCCGGAACGGGATCCGGTGGCTCGTCGATCCACTGGACGGGACGATCAACTATCTCTACGGCCAGCCGCACTGGTGCGTGAGCATCGCCTGCGCCGACACCGACGGCGGGCTGGCCGGCGTGGTCTACGACCCGACCCGCGACGAGCTGTTCACCGCCGCGCGTGGCGGGGGTGCCCGGCTCGGTGGCCGTCCGCTCGCGGTCTCGGCGGTGGCCGCCCCGTCGATGGCCCTGGTCGGCACCGGATTCAGCTACGACGCGACCGAGCGGGCCACCCAGGCCGCTCTCGTCGCGCGCATCGCCGGGCGGGTCCGTGACCTCCGCCGCGCGGGATCCGCGGCGCTCGACCTCGCCTGGGTCGCGGCGGGTCGCCTCGATGCGTATTTCGAGGTGTCGCGCTCGCCCTGGGATTCGGCCGCGGGAGAGCTGCTCGTGCGCGAGGCGGGCGGCGCGGTCACCTGGACGGACCACGGGGAGATCGTCGCGTCAGGCCGGCCGTTGCATGCGCCGCTCGTCTCGCTCCTGCGCGCAAGCCATGAACGGCCCGTCTAGACTGGGCTCAAAGATGGCGATCGATCAGAAGACCCCCACCGACGTCCATCCCATCGATTTCGAAGAGGACGTCGTCCAGCGGCGCCCGCTCACCACCCAGACCGGGATGGGCGGGCATGAGCCGCCGATGATCTCCGGTGTGACCGCGAGCGACGACAACATCGTGTTCACGACCGTGAACATGCTCGTCAACTGGGCGCGCTCGCGGAGCCCCTGGCCCCTCGGCTACGGCCTCGCATGCTGCGCGATCGAGATGATGGCCACCGCGGCGTCGCACCACGATCTCGCGCGCTTCGGTGCCGAGGTGTTCCGCTCGAGCCCCCGCCAGGCCGACGTGATGATCGTCGCGGGCACGGTCACCCACAAGATGGCCCCGCGCCTCCGCAGGCTCTACGAGCAGATGCCTGAGCCGAAATGGGTCATCGCGATGGGCAACTGCGCGAGCTCCGGCGGCGAGTTCTGGGACAGCTACGCCACGCTGCAGGGCGTCGACACGGTCGTGCCGGTCGACGTCTACGTCCCGGGCTGCCCGCCGCGGCCCGAGGCGCTCACCGAAGGCGTCCTGCGGCTACGCGAGAAGATCTTCAAGGGCGGATAGAGGAGCTGAGTACTTCCGTGCGGCCAGGCCCGGCTTCGCCGGCCCTGGCCGTGCCCCATTCAACGGATGCGGCGGACCTGATGCCGCCGGTCATCGAGAGCGACGAGGGGCTCGAGACCGAGGAGCTCATCCTCAACATGGGCCCACAACACCCGTCGACCCATGGGGTGCTCCGGCTGGTCCTCAAGCTCCAGGGCGAGAAGGTCATCGAGTGCGTCCCGGTGATGGGCTATCTCCACCGCGGGATCGAGAAGATCTTCGAGTGGCGCACGTTCCACCAGGGCATCCGGTACGCGGACCAGGCCGACTACGTCTCGAACATGCTCCAGGAGCACTGCTACGCGGGCGCGATGGAGGCCATCGGCAACATCGACATCCCGCGGCGCGCCGAATACATCCGGGTGATCGTGGACGAGCTGTCGCGCTGCGCGTCCCACCTCGTGTGGCTCGGCACCTACGGGCTCGACGTCGGGGCGACCACGCCGATGCTCTACTGCTTCCGGGACCGCGAGGAGATCCTCGACATGTTCGAGGAGCTCTGCGGATCGCGCATGAACTTCAACTACTTCCGCCCGGGCGGCGTGCTGTACGACTTCCCGCCGGGGATGCTCGCGAAGCTCGAACGATTCCTGGACCGGTTCGCCGGTCACATCGAACGCGACTACGTCGAGCTGTTCGAGACCAACGAGATCTTCCTCGAGCGGACGATCGGCGTCGGCGGCATCCCGGGGACCGTCGCGACACAGTACGGCCTCACCGGTCCGATCCTGCGCGCGTCGGGCGTGGACTGGGACCTGCGGAAGGATCGTCCGTACTCCATTTATCCGGAGCTCAAGAGCTTCCGGTCGGTGACCTCGGTCGAGGGTGACGCGTACGCCCGGTACAAGGTCAGGCTCGGCGAGCTGCGCGCCTCCGTCGACATCATCCGCGAATGCATCGCGAACATCCCCGGCGGCGCCGTGCGCGCGCGACTCGGTCACGTCTGGAAATGCCCGAAGGGCGAGGCCTACTACACGGTCGAGGGTGCGAAGGGCGAGGTCGGCATCTACATGATCAGCTCCGGCGGGTCGGCGACGAATCCGTTCCGCGCGAAGATGCGTGGCCCCTCGTTCAACAACCTGCAGATCCTGCCCTGGCTCCTTCAGGGTCGGCTCGTCGCGGACGTCGTGGCGATCCTCGGCTCGATCGACATCGTGCTCGGGGACGTCGACCGATGATGGTGCGGGCCTAGATGCTCGGCATCCTGAACGGCATGAAGCGCACGCTCAGCCATGTCTTCATGCGCCAGAGCGTCACGCGCAAGTACCCGTATGAGAAGCGCGAGCTTCCCGAGCGCAGCCGCGGCCTCATCGCGTTGCTGCTCGAGCCCGAGACGAGCATCTTCAAGTGCGAGTCGTGCTTGATGTGCGAGAAGGCCTGCCCGCCGCGTGCGATCTCGATCTCGTACACGTTCCGCAACGCGTTCCGGAAGCGGCCGCCGATCGCGCCGCGCGCGTCCTACTACCGCATCCGCATGGTGCAGACCGCGCCGTACGGGGATCGCCGGCCACTGTCCAACGCGGTGCTCACCGTGCCGGCCGAAGCCGAGCGCGGCCTCGACCTCGGCCGGGTGGACCAGATCCTGAAGGAGACGCCTGCGGGTGCGGACCGGTTGACCCGCGTCCTCTACGCGACGAACCGCGCATACGGATATCTGCCCTGGAGCGCCGCCGAACGGATCGCCGAGTCGTTCAGCCTGCCGATGACCCATCTGTACACGACCGCGTCATTGCTTTCGAACTTCAAGGGCGCGCCGGCCGGCCAGGGTTCGGCGATCCCGCGCGGCGGACGCCGGTACACGGGCAACGTCGCGATCGCCGGCCTGTGGCCGGAGCAGAGCCCGGCCCCGTCGCACGACAAGCTGCACGAGCACGAGGTGACGCACCCCCTGGAGCCGGCTTTTGCCGACTAGCGCGGCCCACCGCATCCTGGACACCGAGGTCGACGCGACCCGCGAGCGTGATCGCGCGCGAGCGATGGGACCGGAGCCGCTCATCGCGCTCATCGAGGCCAGCGGCCTGCGCGGCCGTGGCGGCGCGGGCTTCCCGCTCGCACGCAAGCTCGCGACGGCGCGGGCGGCCGCGGCCGGCGGGAGCGCGTATGTCGTGGCGAACGCGTACGACGCCGACCCCGGCAGCCCGCTCGCGCGCACGATCCTGCTGAAGCGGCCCGAGCTCGTCATCGAAGGCCTCGCGATCGCCGCGGCCGCCGTCGGCGCGACGAGCGGCTACCTGTACCTGCGGCCCGACGCCGAGAGCGCGCAGGGCGCGGCCGAGCGCGCCCTCGAGGTGGCCCGACCGGGCCTCGGCGACCTGCAGATCGAGATCGCGCACGGCCCCGGGGGATTCATGGGCGGCGAGGAGTCCGCGCTGCTCGCGGTCCTCGAGTCGCGCCGCGCGATGGCCCGCCAACGTCCGCCGTACCCGGCGAAGCAGGGTCTGCTCATGCGCCCGACCGTCGTGTCGAGCGCGGAGACGCTCGCCGCGCTGCCGCTCATCGTTCGTGATGGCGCCGACGCCTTCCGCAGCGTGGGGACGCCGTCCTCGCCGGGAACGAAGCTCGTATCCGTGACCGGTGCTGTCGCCTCGCCCGGCGTCTACGAGGTCGCGTTCGGCGAGACGCTCGGTGAGATCGTCGGGCGCGCCGGCGGCCCGAGCGGCACAGCGCTGAAAGGCCTCCATGTCGGAGGCCCGACCGGCGGCATCCTGAACGCGACGCGCACCGGCGTCCAGCTGGACTACGAGACGCTGAAGGCGGCAGGCACGCACCTCGGCTCGGCGCAGATCCGGGTGATCGGCGCGGACGTCTGCATCGTGCACGAGGCCGCGACGCTGTTCGACTATCTGGCGAAAGAGACCTGCGGGATCTGCGTGCCGTGCCGCGTCGGGACGAAGCGGGTCGGCGGCATCCTCGAGGGCATCTACTCCGAGCTCGGGCGCGCGGCGGACCTACCCTGGCTCGGTCAGCTGGCCGATCATCTCGAGCAGTTCTCGCTCTGCGGCTTCGGCAGCACGAGCGCGTCGATCCTGCGGACCACGATGACCGAGTTCGCCGAGGACTATCGGCGTCACATCGAGGACCGGACCTGCGCGACCGGCACCTGCGCGCCGGCTCGTGCCCGCCGGTATGAGACGATGGCCCAGCCATGAGCTTGATCGAGCAGTACGGGCCGTCCGAGTCGCAGATCCCGACGGTCTCGCATCACGGCGAGATCCCGTCGGGCCAGCCGGTGTGCCAGATCACCATCGACGGTCAGGACGTCACCGCCGTCGTCGGCGAATCGATCCTGCGCGCCGCGCAGCGCGCGGGCTTCAACGTCCCGACGCTCTGCGACGACGAGAAGCTTGCGCCGGCCGCGGCCTGCCGGATGTGCCTCGTCGAGATCGAGGGATACGAGCGACCGCAGCCGAGCTGCCACCTCGCCGTCGAACCGGGGATGAAGGTCACCGCGACGAGCGACGGCCTGTTCGGCATGCGCAAGCAGAACCTCGAGTACATCCTGTCGGACCACAACGCGTACTGCATGCCGCCCTGCCAGGTCGGCTGCCCGACCCACATCGACATCCCGGGCTATCTCGAGCTCATGGCGAAAGGCCAGCACGTCGAGGCGGCCCGCCTGGTGAAGGAAGTCCTGCCGTTCCCGTACGCGCTCGGCCTCGTGTGCCCGAAGCCGTGCCAGGAGGTCTGCCGGCGCGGGCTCGTCGAGGAAGAGATCGCCATCTGCCAGTGCCACGGGTACACCGGCGAGCTGGTCATGGAGATGGACCAGGCTCCGACGCCGTTCCCGCAGGAGCCCGCGACGGGCAAGCGGGTCGCGGTCATCGGCGCCGGCCCCGCTGGCCTCACCTGCGCGTACTACTCCGCGCTGAAGGGCCACGCGGTCACCGTGTTCGACATGATGGAGAAACAGGGTGGCATGCTCCGCTACGGCATTCCCGAGTACCGCCTGCCGAAGGTGAAGCTGGACAAGGAGCTCAACTCCGTGTGGCAGCTGCGCGACGCGGAGTTCAAGGGCGGGATGAAGCTCGGCCGCGACTTCACGATCGACGACCTCTTCGCGCAGGGCTACGACGCGATCTTCATCGGCATCGGCGCCTGGACGAGCAACGCGATGCGCGTCCCCGGCGAGGACCTTCCGGGCAAGATCGAGGCGATCAGCTACCTGCGCATGAACGCGTCCGGCGATCCGGTGCCGGTCGGCCAGGGCAACAAGGTCGTCGTCATCGGCGGCGGGTTCACGACCTTCGACTGCGCCCGGACCTCACGGCGCCTCGGCGCCGACGTCACGGTGGTCTACCGCCGGGGCCGCAAGGAGATGGGCGCGCACTACACCGAGGTCGACGACGCCGAGCACGAGGGCATCAAGCTCGAGTTCTTCGCCGCACCGGTCCGGATCGTCGAGAAGAACGGCCGTGTCGGCGGCGTCGAGTTCCAGCGGATGGCCCTCGGCGCGCCCGACGCGAGCGGCCGGCAGCGCCCGGTCCCGGTGGAGGGCTCGGAGTTCATCATCGAATGCGACACGGTCATCCCGGCCATCGGGCAGTCGCCGGTCCTCGACTGGCTCGAGACGACGCCCGGGATCCGCAAGACCCGCCGCGAGACCATCGTCGCGAACGGGGCGCTCATGACCGACCGCCCCGGCGTCTTCTCCGGCGGTGACTGCCAGATGGGCACCGTGACCGTCATCCAGTCCGTCGCCCAGGGCAAGCTCGCGGCGAAAGCGATGGATCGCTACCTCGCGGGCGACGACATGTCCGTCGTCGCCGAGGAGATCCGGGACGAGGAGCGGGTGCCCGAGCTCATCGACATCGTGCCGTACAAGCCGGAGGAACCCCAGGTCCGCATGCCGTTCCTCCCGTTCGCCGACCGGGCGAAGAGCTTTCAGCTCATCGAGAACGGCTACGACAAGGCCGGCGCCGAGAAGGAGGCCGCGCGCTGCCTCCAATGCGTGTGCCCCGATGTCGGGCGCTGCCACCTGCAGCGGCTCTCGCTCGAGCACGGGCTCACGGAGAACAAGTTCCACCGCGCCGAGCCGGTGGATTACCACGACTACGAATACGACTTCAGCCACGATTTCATCCTTCGTGACCTGAACAAGTGCATCAACTGCACGCAGTGCGTGCGGATCTGCCGCGACGTGATCGGCGCGAATTGCTACGGCCTCATGGGCGGCGGGTACGACTCGATCGTCACGACGCCATGGAACGTCTCGCTGAGCTACACCGACTGCGTCTCGTGCGGCGCGTGCGCGGAGACCTGTCCGACCGGCGCGCTGATGCTGCGCGAGCGCGATCTGCAGACCTACGAGCTCGATGTCGTCCGGTGCATCTACTGCGGCGACTGCGTCGAGGTCTGCCCGCATGGCGCGCTCGGTGAGACCCCGAACTTCGAGCTGTCGACGTATCAGCGGTTCGGCGTGACCGTGCTCGCGAAGGAAGAGCTCGCGGCGGCGCGAACCTGGAAGCCGTCAGAGCACATCCCGCTGGCCGATGAGTCGAAGCGCGAACTGATCCGACCGCCGGAGATCCGGCCGCCCGGGCCGCCGCGCTGGAACGAATAGCCGCGGCTGACCGGCGCCTTGTCTGGGACGCCTGCCTCAACGTCCGTGACCT
>DATCOD010000140.1:0-4299 GCA_036564905.1 Candidatus Limnocylindria bacterium | reverse complement strand
CCAGGAAGGCGCCGACGCCCTCGCCGGCCGATGGCTCGCGGTCGAGCGTCGCGCCGTCCGGCAGGGTCTCCCGCCGTTCGCGCGCCATGCGGTCGACGAGGATGACCACGACGAGCAGCGCGACGGCCGCGATGACGATCTCGATCGCGCCGACGAGGAACGGACGGGTCGTCTCGATCTGCCGCAGCGCCTCCGCCTCCTCCGCGGGGGTCAGCGGGGCCACCGGTGCCCGGATCTGTAAGGGCGCCGCGTGCGCGATCAGCGCTCGGATCGCGTTCACGAAGAACTCGGCCACATACCCCATCGCCAGCAGGAAGCCGTAGAGCGCCCTCTCGATGATCGGCGCGGTGGCGTCGCCGGCCTGGCGGATGAGCTCGCCGGCGTACGGCGCGAGGATCGCGCCGATGACGGACAGCACCGCGAGGAGGAGCGCCGTACCCGACGCGGTCGACCGCCCGGCCCCACCGCGTGCTTCGCGGCCCGCGAGCGCCAGCTCCTCCGCCGATCGAGCGAGCGACAGTGCGACGCCGGTCGCGGCGGTCGCCGCGAGTCCCGCCACCACGAGGCCCGTGCGATCGATCGCGCCAGGCAGCAGCGCCACCAGCGTCGTGAGGCCGATCGCCGCGAAGCCGGCGTTCCGCGCGTCGGACCAGCGGACCAGCGACCGCGCAACGGTCAGATTCCGCCACACGAACGCTTCGCCGAGGACCCCGAACAGGACGAGCCGCGTGAGGATCACCAGCCCTTCGGCGTGCGGCGACGCGTAGGAGATCCCCAGCGCCGCGGCGGCGACCATCGCGCCGAGCGCGATCGCGGTGTTCTGGCGGTCGGCGCGGGCGTCGCGCAGCACGCTCGCGAGGACGATGCCGACGCCGGCGAGCGCGAGCGTGATCGCCACGATCGGGATCACGCGAGTGCCACCCGTCAGGATCTGCGCGACGGCAAGGCTCCCGGCGAACAGCACCGCCTCGACCACGGATCGGGCCACGAGGAGCGCCGCGATCGTGGTCTGCGCGTTAGCCCGCCGCACGGCGCGCTCCGATCCGCAGGCTGTCCACGGTGATGTCGGCGGAGCGCAGCCGTGCGCGCACACCGTCGTCCGGCTCCTCGATGGACACCGCGAGGATCCGATGGTGGGCGCGACGGAGCGCAAGGAGCGCGGCTGCGAGATGCGGACCGAGCACCGGCGTCACGCAGACGAGCGTCGCGCCCCACGGCAATCGCCCGCGCTCGCGCAGGAACACCGTCTCCGGCGAATGCGACGCATACGGGCCCAGGCGCGCGAGGATCTCGAGGCTGCGGGTGAGCGGGCGCGGACCGCGGCCGAGCGCGGACCGCGGACGCTCGTGCGTCACGTTGTCGATCCCATTCGTGACCAGGCCCACCTGCCGCCCGGCATCGGCCGCGAGCCGGATGAGCTCCGCGGTCGCCGAGATGACCAGCTCGGCCCCGTCTGGATCGGCCTGGATCCAGAACTGGTCGTACGTCGCGACGTTCAGGAGGAACACCGCGTCGAGGCTGGTCGCGGGCTCGTAGAGCTTCGTCTGGAGCGAGCCCAGCCGCGCGGACGCCTTCCAATGGATCTCCTTGCGCGGGTCGCCGCTCCGATGCTCGCGCACACCGCGAAAGCGCAGCGGGTCAGGGAGGAGCCCGCGTTTCGTCGCCGTCTCCGCCAGCGGCCGGAGCGACGCCCGGTGCCGGTCGTCGACGCTCAACGGCATGGGGTACACGACGATCGATGGCTGCGCTTCGACGACGCCGTCGACGCTGGTGAAGCCGAGCCAGTCGCCGCTGCGCACTCGGATCGGGCCGAGCTGGTACGCGCCTCGCCGCGCCGCCCGCAGGGCAAAGGCCAGCGTGACGCGCTCGTGTCCGCGCGGCGCGAAGCCCGCGCCCACGGAGCCGCGCGGCATCCCCGGCGTCGCCGGCTCCGGGTCGATCCCCTCGGGCAACGCGAGCCGCACTTCGAGCCAGGGCATCGGGAACGGCTTGCGGTTCGCGATGACCACCCGTGCCGTGAAGGTGTCGCCCGCGACCATCCGCGCCGGTGCGAGCTCGAGCCGCACCTCGACCCCACGCAGGGCGATCTGCGACGTGAAGAAGGACACCGCCCAGCCTGCGAGGGTCGCCGCTGCCGCGAGGAGGACCACCGGCTCGCGCGTGACGGCCGCGCCGATGAAGAGCACGACGGCGATGGGCCAGGGGAACCGGCCGGTGCGCTGCGGGGTCATGCGACCGGCCGTGACTCCTCCGCGGGCACCGGGACGCGGCCGAGGACCTCATTCACCACCGCGGCTGCCGTGCGACCGCGCATCTGCGCGTCCGCATCGAGGAACAGCCGGTGACGCAGGACCGCCGGAGCCTGCCGCTTCACGTCATCGGGCAGCACGTAGTCGCGGCCACGGATCGCGGCGCTCGCCTGGGCCGCGCGGAAGAGCGCGATCGACGCACGCGGGCTCGCGCCGAGCTCCACGCCGTCGACGCCGCGGGTCGCGCGAACGACCGCGGCGATGTACCCGCGGATCGCTTCGCCGATGCGGACGCTGCGCACAGATTCGCGGAAGCGCATGAGTGCCGCGCGGTCGAACAGCGGCTCCAGCGTGCCGGTCTCGACCGTCGCGGCCCCGTGCACGCGGAGCATCTCATCCTCCTGCGCCACGGACGGATAGCCGAGGTTCAGGAGGAACAGGAACCGGTCGAGCTGCGCCTCCGGCAGCGGGAACGTGCCCTCGAGCTCGATGGGGTTCTGCGTCGCGATCACGAAGAACGGATCAGGCAGCTGATGGGTCGCCTCGTCGACAGTGACCTGGCGCTCCTGCATCGCTTCGAGCAGGCTCGATTGCGCCCGTGGCGTCGCGCGGTTGATCTCGTCCACCAGGACGACGTTCGCCATGAGCGGGCCCGGCCGGTACTCGAACGTTCCAGCCCGCTGGTCGAAGATCGAGACGCCCGTGATGTCCGATGGCACGATGTCGGGCGTGCACTGGACGCGACGGAACGCGAGGTCGAGCGATCGTGCGACCGCCCGCGCGAGCGTGGTCTTCCCCACCCCGGGAACGTCGTCCAGCAGGACGTGGCCCTCGACGAGGAGCGCCGCGAACAGCTGCTCGACGGCCTCGTCCTTGCCCACCACGACGCGTCCGACCTGCGCGACGAGCCGCTCGGCGGCGTCCTTGACCTCGCTGGTCGAGCTCACGTCGCTTGCGATGCGCGACGAGCGCCGGCCGCGTTCGGCCCACCGCCTCGGATGACGCTTGCGGTCGCGAGCGCGAGCGCGAGCGCGATGAACGCCGCGAGACCGTGCAGCCCGAGCTGCACCGGGTCGATCACCTTGAGCGCGAAGGGGCTGAACGCGCGCTCGATGAAGAAGATGAGCGCGAGCACCATGAGCGACCGCAGCGCGACCCGCCCGCCCTGCACGGCACGCGTCGCCACCGTCAGGATGACGATGGCGAAGAGGTAGACCAGCCAGCCCGACGAGTCGCCGGAGGTGCCCCAGTTCCGGCCGCCTGCGATGAACGGGATGAACCCGGCCGCTGCGCCGTCGGCGACCAGGATCGCGGCCAGGAGAAGCGTGAGGAAGCCGAGCAGCCACGCCGAGCTGCCCCGCTGGCCGGTCGCGCTCGCCAGGGCGGCGGGTGCGGGCGGCGCGGGCGCTGCGCTCGGGACCGGACCGGCCCCGGTGGCGTCGAGCGAGAACATCGCGTCCACGTCCTCGGGGAGGAGGCTGTGGCCGAGCCGCCACACCCGCACCGCGCCGACGAGGATGATGAGCTCGACGACGGCCGTGGCGAAGTGGACGGCGATCGACGTGGTCGGCTTCGGGCCCAAGATGAAGGCAGTGAGCGGCCGCTCGACGATGAAGAACGCCGAAAGCGCGATGCGGCCGAGCAGCGTCCGTTCGCTGCCGCGCGCGACCGCGATGGCCATGAGCAGGTTCGCGAAAGCGAAGACGAACGAGGTCCAGCCGACGCCCTTGTACTCGGTGAAGACCGGCTGGTTGGCGTAGTTGTGGTCGAGGACGCCGTCAACGACGAAGAGGACGGTCGCCAGCAGCATGAGTGCGACGACCGGGCGCATGGCGCGAGCCATCAGCTCCCCCCTCCCACAGCGGGGGTCATGGTAGCGGCGGTCTTCCGGCCGCGGCGGGCCTCGAGCGCCGCGATCGTCTCGGGGGGCACGAACACGCCGCCGAGCGGCGCCCCGTGATCGCCGCGGCCGTGGAAGTCGCTGCCGCCGGTCGGCACGAGGCCGTAGCGACGCGCGAGGGCGAGGCACGCGACGGTCGATGCCGGCGGG
>DATCOD010000139.1:0-10361 GCA_036564905.1 Candidatus Limnocylindria bacterium | reverse complement strand
CAGGCATTCGGCAAGCCGATCGCGGAGCTGCAGGCGATCCAGTGGATGCTCGCCGACATGGCCACGGAGGTCGATGCCGCGCGCCTGTTGGCCTGGCGCGCCGCGACGCTCAAGGACCGCGGCGAGCCCTACTCGGCCGAGGCCGCGATGGCGAAGCTGTTCGCATCGGACGTCGCGATGAAGGCCGCCCGGAGCTGCGTCCAGATCTTCGGCGGCTACGGGTACCTCACGGACTTCCCGGCGGAACGTCACTACCGCGACGCGAAGATCACCGAGATCTACGAGGGGACGAGCGAGATCATGAAGCTGGTCATCGCCGAGGACATGCTGCGATGAGCGCGACGTGATCCCACCCACCCAGGGCGTCGCCGCGCTCGTCCTCGCCGCCGTGGCGGTGCTCGGGTTCGGCGCGTTCGCCTACCGCGCGTGGAAGCTGTACCGCTACCTGCGGCTCGGCTGGAATGAGGACCGGCGCGCGCACCTGGGCAAGCGGCTGAAGGACGAGCTGGTCATCTACCTGCTCCAGCGGAAGCTGCTCAAGCGGCCGTACTTCGTCCGCGGCATCGCGCACGCGTTCATCTTCTGGGGCTTCGTGGTCATCACGCTGGGCACCACGGACCTCCTGCTGAGCGGGCTCGTCGGCCTGCGCCTGCCGGGCGCGGAGAGCGAGCTCTTCGTCTGGGCGGTGGACGTCTTCGCGGTCCTGGTGCTCACCGCGATCGTGCTCGCCTTCGTCCGCCGCGTGTTCTTCAAGCCGCCGCGGATGCACATCGCGCTCGACGGGTACGTGATCCTCGGGCTCATCTCCGTGCTGATGGTCTCGTTGCTCGTCTTCGAGAACGCCGGGCTCGCGGCCGGGTACCTCGCGGCCCAGCAGGCCGTGCCGCCGTTCGCGCGGCTCGTTCCGCTCGCGTGGGGAAGCGCCGCGGGCGCGATCTTCGCGACGGCCTGGTGGGTCCACGTCGTGACGGTCCTCGCCTTCGCGGCCTACCTCCCGCAGTCGAAGCACCTGCACATCGTCACGACGCTGCCGAACGTGTTCTTCCGCTCGGAGCGGCCGCGCGGCGCGCTCCGGTTCGTGGACCGGATCGAGGAGCAGGAGACGTTCGGCGCGGCGACGCTGCGCGACCTCTCGTGGAAGCAGCACCTCGATGGGTACACCTGCACCGAGTGCGGGCGCTGCTCCGACAACTGCCCCGCGCTCGCGACCGGCAAGGCGCTCGACCCGCAGAAGATCGTCCTCGACCTCCGTGACCTCCTGTTGAAGGAGGGCGACCTCCTCCTGGCGGACAAGACCGCGACCGGGACGCCGCCGGCCCACCAGCTCGCCTCGAAGCCGGACGAGCTCTGGGCCTGCACGACCTGCGCGGCCTGCGTCGAGCAGTGCCCGGTGACGATCGAGCACATCGACAAGATCGTCGACCTGCGCCGCTACCTCACGATGCAGGAGGCGGCCGCGCCGCCCGAGGCCCAGCGCGCGATGACGAACATCGAGCGGGCCGGCAATCCGTGGGGTGAGCCGGCGGGCACGCGCGGCGACTGGGCCGAGGGCCTCGGCGTGCCGACGTTCGCCGAGGCGCCGGACGCGGAATACCTGTATTTCGTGGGCTGCGCCGCGTCGTTCGACCGGCGGAATCAGCGCGTGGCGAAGGCGCTCGCGAAGATCCTCCAGGCCGCGGGCCTGTCGTTCGCGATCCTCGGTTCCCTGGAGACCTGCACCGGCGATCCCGCGCGCCGGATGGGCAACGAGTACCTCTGGCAGGTTCAGGCGCGGCGGAACATCGAGACGTTCGGTCGCTACAAGGTGCGCAAGATCATCGCTTCGTGCCCGCACTGCTTCAACACGATCGCCAACGAGTACCCCCAGCTCGGCGGTAGCTATGAGGTCGTGCATGCCCTCCAGCTGGTCCAGGACCTGATCAGCGAGAAGAAGATCAGGCTCGGCCCCGACTCGAGCGGCGCGGCCGAGACCGTCGCCTATCACGACCCCTGCTACCTGGGCCGGCACAACGGCATCTACGAGGACCCGCGCGCGGTGCTCGATGCGCTCGACGGGGTGACCCGCATGGAGATCGAGCCGCATCACCGCGAGCGCGGCTTCTGCTGCGGCGCCGGCGGCGGGCGGATGTGGATGGAGGAGCAGGTCGGCCAGCGGGTGAACCACCGCCGGGTGGAGCAGATCCTCGACGCCGGGACTGCCCGTGGCGCGCAACCTGCGAAGGTCGCCTCCGGCTGCCCGTTCTGTCTGATCATGCTCGACGAGGGCGTCGGAGCGAAGGGGATCCAAGAGGAGCTGAAGCCAGTCGATGTTCTGGAGCTGGTGGCGGCGCGCCTCCACGCGTGAAGGAGTAATCAGGTGGCCAGATTCCTCATCTGCATCAAACAGGTGCCTGACTCGACCACGCGCGTGAAGGTCGCGCCGGACGGCAGGTCCGTCGTGACCGACGGCGTCACCTGGTCGATCTCGCCGTACGACGAGTACGCCATCGAGCTCGCCCTCGAGCAGAAGGACACCGCCCCGGACACGGTCGTGAGCGTCATCACCGTCGGCGGGCCGCGGGCGAAGGACGCGCTCCGTCAGGCCCTCGCGATGGGCTGCGACGACGCGACGATCGTGACCGGCGCCGGCGTGGACGCGCTCGGTCCGCTCGGGATCGCGAATGCGCTGAAGAGCGCGGTGGACGATCTGAAGCCGGACCTTGTGCTCTGCGGCAAGCAGGCCTCCGACGACGATCAGGGCTTCGTCGGCCCCGCGCTCGCGGAAGCGCTCGCGTGGCCGCACCTCTCGCAGATCACACGGATCTCAGGATCTCCCCAGAGGATGGAGTTTTTCAAGGAGAGCGAAGGCGGGCATGAGGTCTGGACGGCGAGCGGCCCGGCCGTGCTCACCGTGCAGAAGAGCGAGAAGGACCCGCGCTACCCATCGCTGCCCGGGATCATGAAGGCGAAGAAGAAGGAGATCCCCGAGCGGCCGGTGGCCGGCGTCGAGGATCCGGTGCAGATCGAGATCGTGGCGCTCGAGCCGCCACCCGCGCGTGGCGGCGGGAAGATCTTCAAGGATGGCGACACGAAAGCCTTTGCCGCCGAGCTCGCGACGCTCCTGCGCGACGAGGCAAAAGTTCTATGACGAGCGAGGAGCGGCTTCGCCGCGATGTGCGAGTACCCACAGCCTTGAGCGTGTCTCTCGGCGCAGCCAAGAGATCGAGCAAGGTCCTATGACGAAGATCTGGGTCATCGCCGAACAGAAGGACGGGCAGCTGCGCCGGGTCTCGCGCGAGCTCGCGGCGAAGGCGGCGGCGCTCGGTGACGCGACCGTCCTCGCGCTGACCGGCGACCGCGTGTCCGCGGCGGGCGCCGCGACCGCGCTGGCGGAGCGCGCACAGAAGGAATCGCCCGACCTCATCCTGGCCGGCGCGACGCCGGTGGGCCGCGACATCGCCGCACGGCTCGCCGCGAAGCTGAAGCGGGCGTACCTCTCGGAATGCTCCGACCTCGCGATCGACGGCGGGAGCATCGAAGCGACGCGCGGCATGTACGCCGGCAAGGTCCGCGCGCGCGTGCGAGCGGCGCTGCCCGCGGTCGCGAGCGTCCGGCCGAACGCGTTCCCGCTCGCCGACGGCGTGCCCGAGCCGCAGGTCACGAGCGTGGCCACGGGCGAGACGCCCGGCCTCACGTTCGTCCGGTTCGAGCCGACGGCATCGAGCACGGGCCGCGTCTCACTGAGCGAGGCGCGGGTGATCGTGTCCGGGGGCCGCGGCCTCAAGGGGCCGGAGGCCTGGGCCCAGGTCGAAGCGCTCGCCGATCTGCTGGGCGCCGCGCTCGGTGCGTCGCGCGCCGTGACCGACGCCGGCTGGCGGCCGAACGAAGAGCAGGTCGGGCAGACCGGGAAGACCGTGACGCCGGACCTCTACATCGCGCTGGGGATCTCCGGCGCGATCCAGCACCTCGCGGGCATGACCTCGAGCAAGGTCATCGTCGCCGTGAACAAGGATCCCGACGCGGACATCTTCAAGGTCGCCGACTACGGGATCGTCGGTGACGTGTTCGAGTTCCTCCCGGCGTTCACCGACGCGGTGAAGCGCGCGAAAGCCGGCGCGTGATGTTCCCGTTCGCCGGCTCCGACGAGCGTGACCTCGCGGCCGGCGTGGCGGCGTTCGTCGCGGACCTCGGCGACCGGATCGCGGCCGCCGAGCTCGAGGGCACGATCCCGCCGGATGTCATCCGCTCGCTCGGCGAGCTTGGTGTCCTCGGCATGAACGTGCCCGAGCGGGATGGCGGTCTCGGCGCGTCAGCCGTCGCGTTCGCGCTGGTGCTCGAGGAGCTCGCGGCGGCCTGGCCGTCGCTCGCCGTCGGCGTGTCCGTCAACAGCGGCATCGTCGCGACCTCGATCGCGCGGCTCGGCACGGCCGAGCAGAAGCGCGCGTTCTTCCCGCAGCTTTCCGACGGCCGCGGCCTGGCGGCGTTCTGCCTGACCGAACCGACCTCCGGCTCCGATGCCGCGTCGCTCCGCATGACCGCGAGGCGTGATGGTGACTGCTGGAAGCTGGACGGCACCAAGCTGTTCGTGACCAGCGCGCGCTATGCGCCCTTCTTCATCGTCCTGGCCCGCGTGGGCCAGCCCGAGCCCGGCCGGCCGCACGCCGGGATCACCGCATTCCTGGTCCCGGCGGGGACGCCGGGGCTCGTGATCGGAAGGGCCGAGCACAAGCTCGGCCTCGAGGCGTCGGAGACGAGCGCGGTCACGTTCGAGGGCCTGCGGATCCCCCTGACCGCGATCATCGGGACGGAGGGCAAAGGCTTCGGCGACGTCGCGATGGCCGGGCTCGACGCCGGGCGCATCGGGATCGCGGCCCAATCGGTCGGCATCGCCCGCGGCGCGCTCGCCCTCGCCTGCGCGTACGCGAAGGAGCGCACGCAGTTCGGCGCGCCGATCGCCTCCTTTCAGGCGATCCGCTTCTCGCTCGGCGTCGTGAAGACGGAGCTCGAGGCCGCCCGGCTGCTCGTGCTGCGAGCGGCGTGGCTCAAGGACCGCGGCAGGCCGTTCACCCGCGAGGCCGCGCAGGCGAAGCTCTACGCGAGCGAGGCCGCGAACCGCGCCGCCTCCGCTTGCCTGCAGGTCTTCGGTGGGTACGGATACATGCGCGAGTACGGTATCGAGCGCTACTTCCGCGATGCCCGCGCCACGACGATCTACGAGGGGACGAGCGAAGTGCAGCGGATGGTCATCGCGCGTTCGCTGGTGGCAGCGTGACGCCTTTGAGTGGGGCTCGGTCGGCGCCGGCGAAGCCGGGGCCGACCGCACGGAAGGATGATTGGCGGGCGAAGTACGACGCCGCCGTCGCGGCGCATCCCGAGCGCAAGCCGCGCTTCAGCACGCTCTCGGATCTGCCGATCGACCCGCTGTACACGGCCGGCGACCTCCCGGACTTCGACGCGGAGCGCGACCTCGGTCTCCCCGGCGCGTTCCCGTATACGCGCGGGGTCTACCCGTCCATGTACCGTGGCCGGCTCTGGACGATGCGCCAGTTCGCCGGGTTCGGATCGGCCGAGGACACGAACGCGCGCTTCCGGTACCTGCTCGCCCACGGCGTGACGGGGCTCTCGACCGCGTTCGACATGCCCACGCTCATGGGCCGCGACGCCGACGACCCGTTGTCCCGGGGCGAGGTCGGTCGCGAGGGCGTCGCGGTGAGCTCGCTCGCCGACATGCGGATCCTCTTCGACAAGATCCCGCTCGATGCGGTGACGACGTCGATGACGATCAACGGGCCGGCCTCGATCGTGTGGGCGATGTACCTGGCCGCGGCCGAGGAGCGGGGGATCCCGTTCACGAAGCTCGGTGGGACGATCCAGAACGACTGCCTCAAGGAGTACATCGCGCAGCGCGAGTGGATCGTCCCGGTCAAGCCGGCGATGGAGCTCGTGGTCGACAGCTTCCGCTACGGCGCCCGCGAGGTGCCGAGGTGGAACACCGTTTCGATCAGCGGCTATCACATCCGCGAGGCCGGCTCGACCGCGGTGCAAGAGCTCGCGTTCACCCTCCTGGACGGGCTCGAGTACGTGAAGTGGGGTGTCGAGGCGGGCCTCGATGTGAACGACTTCGCGCCGCACCTGTCCTTCTTCTTCGACGTGCACAACGACTTCTTCGAGGAGATCGCGAAGTTCCGCGCCGCCCGCCGGATCTGGGCGCGGGAGATGATGCGGCGCTACCACCCGACGAACGAGAAGGCGCTCCTCATGCGCACGCACGCGCAGACCGCCGGCGTGTCCCTGACCGCGCAGCAGCCGTACAACAACGTGGTCCGCGTGGCCCTCCAGGCGTTGGCCGCGGTGCTCGGCGGGGCGAACTCGCTGCATACGAACTCGCTCGACGAGACCTACGCCCTCCCGACGGAGGAGGCGGTGACGCTGGCGCTTCGAACGCAGCAGGTGATCGCCCATGAGTCCGGCGTGAGCGAGACCATCGATCCGCTCGCCGGCTCGTACTACCTCGAGCACCTCACGAACGAGATGGAGCGTGGCTTCGAGAAGTACCGCGACGAGATCGATGCCATGGGCGGCATGGTCGAGGCCGTCGAACGGGGCTATCCACAGCGGGAGATCGTCGAAGCCTCCTTCCATTTCCAGCGGCAGGTCGAGGAGAAGGAGAAGATCGTCGTCGGGATCAACAAGTACGTGGACCCCACCGAAGCGGAGCGGATCCCGGTCCTCGCGATCGATCCGGAGGTCGAACGCAAGCAGATCGCGCGGATCGACGAGACCCGCGCGAAGCGCGACCCGGGCCGCTGGCGCGAAGCGATGGACCGCCTTCGCGGGGCCGCGAAAGCGCGCGGCGAGCTCATGCCCGCGTTCGTCGATTGCGCGCGGGCGATGGCCACGGTCGGCGAGCAGGTCCAGGTGTTGAAGGAGGCGTATGGCGAATACCACGACCCCGGCTACTTTTGAAGGGGGCCGGCCGATGACGGGCGCCGAGCTGCTCCGGCAGGTCGATGCGGGCTGGCGCGCCTTTCGCGAGGCCGTGCGCGGCGTCGGGCGGGCCCGGATGAACGAGCCGACCGGCGGCGGCTGGACGTACCGCGATCTGCTGGCGCACGTTGCGGCGTGGCACGACCTCACGACCCGGCGGCTGCGGAAGTTCCGCGAGACCGGAACGTTCCCCGGGCCGGGTGATGAGGTGTCCCTGGGACTTCCGGCGTTCCGCGACGCTGACGACTTCAACGCAGGCGTCATGGCGAGCCACCGCCTCGTGGGTGCCGAAGCACTGACCGATGAGCTCGACACGACCTTCCGCGCGTTGCGCGGTGAGCTCTCACTGCTCACGGACGAGCAGGTCCACGCGAACGACGGCCGGGTCATCGCCGTCGTAACCGGCAACACGTTCGGCCACTATCTGGAGCACGCGACGGAGGTCGGTCTCGAATGAAACGGCCGATCCGCGTCGTCATGGCGAAGGCCGGCCTCGATGGGCACGACCGCGGCGTGAAGGTGGTGGCCCGCGCCCTGCGCGATGCCGGGATGGAAGTGATCTACACCGGGGTGCACCAGACGCCCGAGCAGGTGGTCGAGACCGCGCTGCAGGAGGACGCCGACGCGATCGGCCTGTCGCTGCTGTCCGGCGCGCACAACTACCTGTTCCCCCGCGTCGCGGAGCTCATGAAGCAGAAGGGCATGGACGACGTGCTGCTCTTCGGCGGGGGGATCATCCCGGAGGACGACATCGTGAGCCTTCGCGCCCACGGCGTGGAACGGATCTTCCAGCCGGGCGCGTCGCTCGAGGAGATCATCGCGTACGTTCGCGAGGCCGTGGCGAAGCGCCGCGGCCAGCCCGCGTAAGGAGGAGCGACATGGCGAAGAAGGACGACCGGCCGATCGACGTGGGGCTCGCGGCCCTCACCGGCAACGACGAAGCGGCCGCGGTCGCGTTCTGGAAGAAGCGCTTCGAGCTCATCGCCGCCATCCCGAGCGAGGTCGCGCGGGTCGGCGCGATGACGCCGCAGCTGCGCGAACTCACCCGCATGACCAACGAGGCCGAGCGCGAGCGGCTCACCCGGGCGCGGATCATCGCGTTCGCGCAGCTCTCCGCGGACGTCCAGCAGAAGATCGTGGCGGCGCGCAAGGCGGCGTGGGCCATCGACCAGTCGGTCCTCGAGAAGGACCAGGCCCTGGTCGACAAGATCATGCCGACCATCGACGCGAGCGTCCGCTCGGCGTACCCGAGCTAGTGGACCTTCGCTACCGGCACGACCAGCTCGCGGTCCGCGACGCGGTCCGCGCATTCGTCCGCGACCGCATCGTGCCGCGCGCGGCGGGGTGGAGCGAGCAAGGCGAATTCCCGATGCCGCTCCTGCCGGAGCTTGCGGCGGTCGGCCTCACCGGGCTCGCGATAGCGGCCGAGCACGGCGGCTCGGGCCTCGATGCGCTCAGTGCCGCGCTCGTCGCCGAGGAGCTCGGCGCGGGTGACGGTTCCATCGCGCTCACCCTCGCCGCGCACAACTCGCTGTGCATCGGCCACCTCCTCACCGCCGCCTCGGAGGAGCAGAAGGCGCGGTGGCTCCCGCCGCTCGCGGGCGGTACCCACCTCGGCGCGTGGGCGCTCACCGAGCCGAGCTCGGGATCCGACGCGGTGTCCGCGAAGACGACCGCGAAGCGGGTCGGTGACGGCTGGGTCCTGAACGGGCAGAAGCAGTTCATCACGAACGGCTCCATCGCCGGATTCACCGTGATCATCGCGGCCACGGCCGACCGCCGGCTGACCGCGTTCGGGGTGAGCAGGGACAATCCCGGACTGGCCGCCGGCAAACGCGAGAAGAAGATGGGCCTCTGGGCGTCGGACACCGCCCAGCTCATCCTGCGGGACTGCCGGGTGAGCGATGCCGACCGGATCGGCGAGGTCGGCGGCGCGTTCGGAGACGTTCGGAAGGTGCTCGACCGCGGCCGGATCGGGATCGGCGCCCTCGCCATCGGCCTCGGCCGCGCGGCGGTCGAGACGGCGACCGCGTACGCGAAGGAGCGCAGGCAGTTCGGCAAGGCTCTCGCGGAGTTCGAGATGATCCAGTGGAAGCTCGCGCAATCGCGTACGGAGCTCGACGCCGGTCGGCTGCTCGTCCACCGCGCCGCGAGCCTCGCCGACCTGGGCCGGCCGTTCACGCGCGCGGCCTCGATGGGGAAGCTCTATGCGACCGAGGCCGCGAGCCGCGCGGCGAACGCGTCGCTCCAGGTGCTCGGTGGCTACGGCTACCTGCGCGACTATCCGGTCGAACGCATCGTCCGGGACGCGCGGCTCATGGAGATCGGCGAAGGCACGAGCGAGATCCAGCGGATCGTCATCGCGCGGGATCTCGTCGCCGCGTCGTGATCGCCGTGGCGGAGTCGCTGCTCGCCGGCGCGCGGAAGGGCGACAAGCGCAGCATCGCGCGGCTCCTCACGATCGTGGAGAACGACGAGCCCGGGAGCGCGGACATCCTGCGCTCCCTCTATCCGGACACGGGGAACGCGCGCATCGTCGGCGTCACGGGGCCGCCGGGTGGCGGCAAGAGCACGCTCGTGTCGCGGCTCGCGGCCGAGTACCGGAAGACCCGCGATCGCGTCGCGATCGTCGCGGTCGATCCGTCCAGCCCGTTCACCGGGGGCGCGATCCTGGGCGATCGCATTCGGATGCGCGACCGGTTCCTCGACGAGGGGGTCTTCATCCGCAGCATGGCGAGCCGCGGTCACGCCGGGGGGCTCGCTCGCGCGACGATGCGGATCGTGAACGTGCTCGACGCGCTGGGCACCGGCCTCGTCATCGTCGAGACCGTCGGCGTCGGACAGGAAGAGGTCGACGTCGTCCGGGTCGCGGACACGGTGTGCCTGGTGACGGTGCCGGGCCTCGGGGACGACATCCAGGCGATCAAGGCCGGCGTCCTCGAGATCGCCGACGTGCTCGTGGTCAACAAGGCCGACAAGCCGGGCGCCGATGAGGCCGCACGTGATCTCGCCCAAATGCTCAGCCTCGGTCACGGACGGACCACCTGGAAGCCACCGATCGTGCGCACGAGCGCGCAGGATGGCAGCGGCGTGGAGGAGCTGGTGCGCGCGATCGACGAGCACGCCGAGTGGGCCCGGACGAGCGGCGAGCTCGCCGGTCGCCGCGCGAGCGCCGCGCGTCAGGAGGTCGAGGCGCTGCTCCGCGAGGCGCTCGTGAAACGGCTCGAGGCGCGCATCGGGTCGCAGCGCGTGTCGGAGGCCGTGGACCGCGTCGCGAAGCGCGAGCTCGATCCGTACCGCGCGGTCGAGGAGCTGCTCGGCGGATGACGATCGAGCTGACGATCTTCCGTACCGGCGCGGTGAGGCTCGCGCGATCCAGCTTCGCTCCGTGGCTC
>DATCOD010000138.1:0-6253 GCA_036564905.1 Candidatus Limnocylindria bacterium | reverse complement strand
GCAGCGGCTCGGGGGTGAGCTCGAGCTGGCCGTTGCGCTTGCGGGTCACGACGTTCTTCTTCCCCCATTCGGGATCGGTCTTCGGGAAGTCGTCGCGGGTGTGGCCGCCGCGGCTCTCCTGCCGCATGAGCGCGGAGCGGGCGACGACCTTCGAGATCGTCAGCATCGACCGCAGGTCGAGCGCGAGATGCCAGCCGGGATTGAACTGGCGGTTGCCCTCGACGGTCACCCGCTCGAGACGCCCACTGAGCTCGTCGAGCTTCCCGAGCGCCTGCTTCAGCTCGGCTTCGGTGCGGATGATGCCGACCAGGCTCTGCATCGTCTCCTGGAGCTCGAGGTGCACCGTGTACGGATTCTCCCCGCCCTCGCCCTCGAACGGCGCGAGCATCGAGCGCGCGGCCTCTTCCACCTGCGCGTCGTCGACCGCGCGGGCGTTGGTGCGACTGGCGTACGCCGCGGCTCCGGCGCCGGCGCGGCGGCCGAACACGACTAGGTCCGAGAGCGAGTTCCCGCCGAGGCGGTTCGCGCCGTGCAGTCCCCCTGCGACCTCGCCCGCGGCGAAGAGCCCCGGTACCGTCGCCGCGGCCGTCTCCGGATCGACCCGCACGCCACCCATCAGGTAGTGGCAGGTCGGGCCGATCTCCATCGCGGTCGTCGTGATGTCGACGTCGGCCAGCTCCTTGAACTGGTGATACATCGACGGCAGCCGCCTCTTGATGAACTCGGGCGTCCGCCGCGAGGCGATGTCGAGGTACACGCCGCCATGCGGGGTGCCCCGGCCGGCCTTCACCTCGGTATTGATCGCGCGCGCGACCTCGTCGCGCGGCAGGAGGTCCGGCGTGCGGCGGTTGCTCTTGTCGTCGTACCACGCGTCGGCCTCGCGCTCGTTGTCCGCCGTGTCGGCGCGGAAGAACTCGGGGATGTAATCGAACATGAACCGCTTGCCCTGGTTGTTCTTCAGCGTGCCGCCGTCGCCGCGGACGCCCTCGGTCACGAGCAGGCCGCGCACGCTCGGCGGCCACACCATCCCGGTGGGGTGGAACTGGACCATCTCCATGTCGATGAGGTCCGCACCCGCGTCGAGGGCCATCGCTATGCCGTCGCCGGTGCACTCCCACGAGTTGGACGTGATCTTCCAGGACTTGCCGATCCCGCCCGTCGCAAGCACGACGGCGCGCGCGCCGAACAGGACGAACTTGCCGCTCTCGCGCCAGTAGCCGAACGCGCCGGCGATCTTGCCGCCGTCGATGAGCAGCCGCTGGAGGTTGCACTCCATGTACACGTCGATGCCCTTGTGCACCGCGTGCTGCTGGAGGACCCGGATCATCTCGAGTCCGGTCCGGTCGCCGACGTGCGCGAGCCGCGCGTAGCGATGCCCACCGAAGTCGCGCTGCAGGATCAGGCCATCCTTGGTGCGATCGAACAGCGCGCCCCACTCCTCGAGCTCGAGGACGCGATCCGGCGCTTCCTGCGCGTGCAGCTGGGCCATGCGCCAGTTGTTGAGCAGCTTGCCGCCGCGCATGGTGTCGCGGAAGTGGACGCGCCAGTTGTCCTCCTTCCACACGTTGCCGAGCGCGGCCGCGATGCCGCCCTCGGCCATGACCGTGTGGGCCTTGCCGAGAAGCGACTTGCAGATGAGCGCGGTGCGCGCGCCCCCGGCGGAGGCTTCGACCGCCGCGCGGAGCCCGGCGCCGCCGGCGCCGACGACGATCACGTCGTAGTCGTGACGCTCGATCCCTTCGCGGCTCACGAGATCCAGTGCGGGTCGACGATGATGCCCATCGCGACGAGGCGGATGTAAAGGTCGGTGAGCCCGACCACGATGAGGCTGGACCAGGCCCAACGGTTGTGGCGCACGTTGAGCCGGTTCGCGAGGGTCCACAGCCGGAACCGCAGCGACGCGCGATGGAACGAGTCGAGGTAGCCGCCGACCAGGTAGCGGGCCGAGTGGCAGCCCAGCGTGTACCCGGTGAGGAGGACGACGTTCGTCACCATGATCACGGTCCCGAGGCCGATGCCGAACCGGCCATGGAAATCGAATGCCTGGAACGCGTCCCACCAGAGGATCGCGAGGACGGCGACCGCGAGGTAGAGCGCGTAGCGGTGGAAGTTCTGAATGATGAACGGGAAGCGCGTCTCGCCGGTGAACTTCTTGGGCGCGTCAGGGACGAAGCACGCCGGCGGCGACCGGAAGAAGCCGCGGTAATACGAGCGGCGGTAGTAGTAGCAGGTGAACCGGAACGCGAGTGGCGAGCCGACGATGAGGATCGCCGGCGACAGGTTCCACCACGAGCCGAGGAGCGGCAGGGTCGGGTGCACGCAGTTCTGCGCGAGGCACGGGGAGTAGAACGGCGACAGATAGGGATCCGCGTAGTAGTTGCCGTTCACGAGGCTCGCCCAGGTCGCGTACACGATGAACCCGCCCAGGACGACGACGTAGATGAGTGGCTCGACCCACCAGAGGTCCTTCCGCTCCACGCGGTCCCCGATCCGGCGCACGCCGGAGGCCGTCGCCATCGCAGAAAGGCTAGGCCGGAGCAGGCGGAGAGGCAAAGACATACCTGGCACCGCTTCCATAGCCGTAGGCTATGTACCGATGGAGCTCCAGCAGCTGCGGTATTTCGTCCGCGTGGCCGAGACCGGCAAGTTCACGGCGGCGGCGCGCGATCTGCACGTGGCCCAGCCATCGATCAGCAAACAGGTCAGGAAGCTCGAGGCGGAGCTCGGCGCGGTCCTCCTGGAGCGGCGAAAGACGGGTATCGCGCTCACCGACGCCGGCGCGATCCTGCTGCCTTGGGCGAAGCGCGTTCTGGCCGATCTCGACGGCGCCCGATCGGAGGTGGCGAGCCTCACCAGCCTCGAGCGCGGACGGCTGTCGGTCGGTGCGACCCCGAGCGTCAGCACCGTGCTCCTGCCACGGGTGCTCGCGGCGTTCCACTCCGAGCATCCGGGGATCACGATCAACGTCGTCGAGGCCGGTTCGCGTGACCTCGTGGACCGGCTGGCCTCGGGTGTTCTCGATCTCGCCCTGGTCATCCTGCCCGTGCCGCGCGCGGAGCTGTTCGAGACGGTGCCGCTCATCCGTGAGGAGCTCGTCCTCGCCGTCGCGAAGAAGCATCCGCTCGCGCGGCGAAAGACGGTGCGGGTGAGCGATCTGCGCGGCGTTCCGCTCGTGATGTTCCGCGACGGCTACGACCTGCGCAGCGCGACGATCACCGCCTGCGAGCAGGCCGGCTTCCACCCGACCTTCGCGATCGAAGGCGCCGAGATGGACGGCGTCCTGCGGATGGCCGCGGTCGGGATCGGCGTCGCCGTCGTGCCGAGCATGGTGGTCGAACGGGGCGGCCCGCTCGTCGCGATCCGGATCGTGCAGCCGACCCTGTCGCGCTCGGTGGGCGTCGCGTTCCGCCGCGATCGCCACCATTCACGAGCGGCGGACGCGTTCGTGGCCCGGTTGCGGGCGTCCTTGTAGTGTCCTCGTCGTGCCTTCGCTCGACGCGATCGGGATCGTCTCGAAGGATCTCGGCGCGTCCGTCCGCTTTTACCGTCTGCTCGGGGTCGTCTTCCCGGAGCCGGACGGCGATCACGTCGAGGCCATGCTGCCGAACGGGCTCCGCCTGATGCTCGACGATCTCACGCTCATGAAGAAGCTCGATCCCGAGTGGACCGAGCCCGCGGGCCACCGCATGGGCCTCGCGTTCCTGTGCGCGAGCCCCGCGGAGGTCGACGCCGTGCACACGAAGCTGATCGCGGCTGGCCATCCGTCGAAGACCGCTCCGTGGGATGCATTCTGGGGTCAGCGCTATGCGCAGGCCGTCGACCCCGACGGCAACATCGTGGATCTGTTCGCGGCGCTACCGGGCTAGAGCGCGCGGACCGGCAGCGCGTGCTGCCCGTCCCGATCGACCAGGAACGCCCGGCCACCCTCGCGCCCGCTCACGACCTCGACGAGCCGCTCGTCCTCGTACCGCGCGGCGACGCCGTCGTCGAGGGCGATCCCACCGGGCAGGCCCGCGGCGATCTCACGCCCGTAGACCACCGGACGGCGCTCCTCGCTGTCGTAGTGCGGTGACGCGCTGCCGTTCAGGAACCCGAGCCCGTCTCGCAGTGCGCCGAGCTCCGGGGTGAAGGAGTCGGTCGTCCCGCCCTCGAACCAGCACAGGCAGCCCGCGGACCAGCCCGTCATCACCGTGCCGTTGTCGTACGCGTTGCGCAGCGCGCGGTCGACGCCGTGGAGGCGCCAGATGGCGAGCATGTTGGCGGTGTTGCCGCCGCCGACGATGACGACGTCCTGATCGCGGACGAGCGCGTCGATGTCGTCGACCGTCCGATCGAAGAGCGCGAGGTGGCTGAGGTCGCAGGCGCGGCCCGCGAGCTGCTGGTAGAAGGTGAGCAGGTAGCCGGGCCCGTCGCCCGAGGCGGTCGGGAGGAACAGGACCTTCGGCCGCGTTCGTTTCGCGAACGAGAGCACGTGGTCGACGAGCCGCGGATAGAACAGCTGACGGCCACCACAAGCGATGACCCGCCGCGTCACCGCGTTCATGCGAAGGTGAACACCGTGATCGGCTGGGCCTTGCCCTTCACCGTCGCCTCGCCGAGCGGCCGAAGGGCGACCGTGCCATCGAGCTGGGTCGCGATGTCGGCGGACAGGACGGCGTCGACGCCGAACTCCTTGCACAGCGACTCCATCTGCGACGCCGTGTTCACGGTGTCCCCCATCGCCGTGTAGTCCGAGCGCTCCGGGAGGCCGATCGCGCCGAGCACGACCTCGCCGACCTGCGCGGCCGCGAGTACACGTCTCACGCGCGCGATCGTAATGCGGCTATGGGTACATCTTCGCGAAGTCGGAGAGCCGGTACGTGCCATCCGCCGCGATCGACGAGGGCGCGAGCTGGACCCACACATCACTGCCGACGGACGCGCCGGTCGCCTCGTACGTCGGGACGACCACCCCGCCCGCGCCCATCCAGGTCGTCCGGTCGCGCCGGAGCGTCGCCGTCCGCCCGTTCCACGACGGATCGCTGCAGCAGCGCGAGCCGAGCGCGCGGAACCGCACGGTGACCGTCGTGTCGGCCACGGCCTGCAGGGTCGCGTAGCCGTTGAACGTGTCGGGCCCCGCGCCGATCGGTGGCGGCCGGTAGAGCAGCAGGCTCGTCCAGTACCACCGGCCGCCATCGCGGCCGAGCATGAGGTCGGCCTTCTGCTCCGGATAGCCGCCGAAGTCAAGCCACTGCGAGCTCACGTACGCCTCGCCGGTCGGATGCCGCGCGTCGGTCGGGAAGATCGGGCGCGCGTCGACCGTGCGCCTCGCCTCGGGGTAGAGCGTGATCCAGTTCACGGCCTCGCTCAGCGACATCGGGTCGGTCTTCCCCTGCTCGTACCACTGCGCGTACCAGCCCGCGGGCCGGACGATCCGGTAGAGCAGCTGCTGATCGCTTAGGAGAGCGCGCTCCACCGCGGCTGCCGCTTCCTCGACGGTGGCGAATCCGGGTGGCGGCTGCGTCGGGACCGGCGAACCGGATGCGATCGGTGTCGGCGCGGATGACGGCGGCGAGATGGCGCGCGGCGGCGGCGGACCGATCGACGCGAGGACATCGTCATCGATCGCGAACGCCACCGACGCGCCGGTGTCGGGATCGACGACGGCCCCGCGCCGGTCGTTCAGGGCGGTCGCCCCTACGACGATCGCCGTCCCATCGGAGCGGAAGAGGAAGTAGTCGCCGCTTGGGTGCAGCGTGCGGTAGACCTCGCGCGCGCCGACGCTCGCCAGCGGTCCGAGGTCGACGATCGACGGCATGCCCGGCGCGGGCGTGGGTGTCTCGTTGTTGCGCATGAGCGCGTAGACGTTCGTCGTGCCCGGACGGAACAGCGCCTGGAAGATGAGCCGCCCCGGGATCTTTCGGGGCACTGCGACGGTCGGGTCACGCAGCGGCCAGGTCCAGATGTTCCGGCCCATGAACCCTTCAGCGCCGTACGGCTCGAGCCCGACGGCCGACGACGCGGCGCTATCCGCATGGATGGTGAGCGGATCGATCGCGACGGGCAGCTGCTTGACCGACGCTTTCGCCGGCACGGTCTGCGGATCCCAGACGTAGAAGAGCCGGGTCGGCGCGCTGGTCGGGACGTCGCGGCCGATCTCGCTCGCAGTCGCGGTGTCGGTCGCGCGATCCCAGCTCACCGGCACGTACCACGCGCCGGCGATCGTCGCGATCTTCCGCCGGGCGCCGCTGCCGATGTCGAGCAGCCACCAGGT
>DATCOD010000137.1:0-21867 GCA_036564905.1 Candidatus Limnocylindria bacterium | reverse complement strand
AGCGAGCGTTGAGCCCGCGGACGAGCCCGCAGCGATCGCGCCAGCCATGGACGCGGGCGAGTTGCGGAGCGAGTCAGAGCGCCAGGGCCCGCCCCCAGCCACGAACCGCCCCTGCAGCGCGGCGAGTGCACCGTCCAAGAGCAGCCAGAGACCCCTCGCGCCCGCGTCGACGACGCCCGCGGCTTTGTTCACCGGGTTGTCGTGCATCGTTCGGTCGACGGCGGCGCGGCCCTTGTCGACGGCGATCCCGAGGAGCTCCTCGGCCCCGCCTTTCGCATGCTCGACCGCGCCGTTCATCTCCTTCAGCGCGGTCAGCATCGTGCCGGACGCGGGCTTCGCGACCGCGGCGTAGGCGTACGAGCGCGCGAGGTCGAACGCCTTCTTCAGGTCGATCCCGTCATCGTCCCACGAATCCTTCACGCCGCGGATGATCTGGCTGAGGAGGACTCCACTGTTGCCCCGTGCCCCCATCAGCGCCCCGTGGGTGGCGCCGGCGAGCAGCGCGGCCGGCTCCTGATCCGCCTTCCGCGCGTGCTGGAGGGCCGACCGCATGGTGTGGAGCATGTTCGTACCGGTATCACCGTCGGGAACGGGGTACACGTTCAGGGCGTTGACCTCGTCGACGTTCGCTTCGAGCCGCGCGGTCGCGGCTTCGAGCGCGGCAAGGAGCGCCGCGGCGTCACAGCGTGTTACGATGGTCGGACTTTACCAGTCTGCGACCCCGTCGCGGAGCGTTTTCGTTGAGGTGAGTCACTGATGCCACGTGCCTGCGCGATCTGCGGGAAGTCCGCCGCCTTCGGCTCCAACGTGAGCCACTCGAAGGTCCACACCGCCCGCCGGTTCGACGCGAACCTGCACACGGCGGTCATCAACGGCGAGAAGATCCTGGTCTGCACCCGTTGCCGCCGCACCTCGACGAAGCCCGCGCGGATGGCGAAGAAAGCGGCCAAAGCGGCTTCCTAGGTCTTCACGCGCTCGGCCGTTTCGTCCACCTTCAGCTGCCCGCACCCGGCGGCGATGTCCTGGCCCTTGCTGATCCGCACCGTCGCGGCGATGCCGCGCTCGCGCAGGATCTCGGCGAAGCGTTCCAGCGCGTCGTTCGTCGGGCGCTTGAACCCGCCGGGGCCGGCGTTCACCGGGATGAGATTCACGTGATAGTCGCCCGTCCGGCCTGACCGCGCGATCCGCTCCGCGAGCTCGCGCGCCGCGTCGGTCGAGTCGTTCACGCCGGCGAGGAGCACGTACTCGAACGTCACGCGCCGTTTCGTGCGCGCGACATAGCGCGCCGACGCGGCGAGGACCTCATCGATCCCCCACTTGCGATTGATCGGCATGATCGCGCCGCGCGTCGCGTCGTTCGCCGCATGCAACGAGACCGCCAGATTGATGGGCAGGCCCTCGCCGGCGAGGGCGTCGATCTTGGGCACGACGCCACAGGTCGAGATCGTCAGGCGGCGCGGGCTGATCCCGAACCGGTCCGCCCCGATGAGCTCGCGCGCCGAGGCGATCGTCGCCTCGTAGTTGTTGAACGGCTCACCCATGCCCATGTACACGACGTGCGAGACGCGCTCGCCCCGGGCCGCGAGCTCGCGCTGCCAGTGGCGGACCTGGTCGATGATCTCGCCCGGCGTCAGGTTGCGGATGAGGCCCATCTCGCCCGTCGCGCAGAACGCGCAGGCCATCGGACAGCCGGCTTGGGTCGAGATGCACACGGAGTTGCGGGCGCCGTGATGCGGCATGAGCACCGTCTCGATCCGGTGCCCATCGTGCAGCTGCAGGAGCACTTTGCGGGTCTCGCCGTCGGCGCTCGCCTGCTCGATGACCGGCGACACGCTCGACCAGCGGAACGCTGCGGCGAGCGCGTCACGCAGGCCCTTGGGCAGATCGGTGAGCTCGTGCCAGTCGGGCGCCGCGGTCCGCGTCGCGTGTCGCCGGATCTGCGTCAGCCGGTAGGCTGGCTCGCCGCGCTCGGCCAGCCACGCGCCGAGGTCGGCGTCGGTGACGTCGCTGATCGCGGGGCGCGGATCGTTCACGGCTCGAGGGTACCGGGCTAGGAGGGCAGGCGGGCCTCCTGTCCGAGATCACGCAGGCCGCGGGCCCAGTCGGCGCCGCTCATCGCGCGCTTGCCCGCGGGCTTCACCTCGTCGAACCGCAGCCACCCCGCGCCGGCGGCGACGTGCGGAACGCCATCGCGCAGCTCGAGCGTCCCGTGCTGCGTGCCCCGGCCCCCGGTCACCGTCGCGCTGCGCAGGCCGAGCCGCTGTCCATTGAATGTCGTCCATGCGCCGGGCTCGGGCGTCATCGCGCGGATCCGCCGGGCAAGCGCCTCGGCCGGCTCGGCGAAATGCAGCTCGCCGTCCTTCGTCGCGAGCTTCGGCGCCCAGGTCGCACGCTGCTCGTCCTGTGGCTCACCACGCCGTTCGCCGGCGAGGTAGTCCGGCAGGTCGCGGCGGAGCAACGCGCCGCCGACCTCGGCGAGCTGCGCGGTCAACGATCCAGCGGTGTCCTCGGGCGCGATCGGGACGCGAGCCTGCGAGACGATCGGGCCGCGATCGAGGCTCGCGGTCCCCTCCATCAACGTGACGCCAGTCTCGCTGTCGCCGGCCAGGATGGCGTGGGCGACCGGCGAAGCCCCCCGCCAGCGCGGCAGGAGCGACGCGTGCACGTTCAACGTGCGTCCATTCACGGCGTCGATGAGCCTCCGTGGGATGAGATTGCCGTAGGCGGCCCAGACGAGCGCGTCGGGCCGGAGGGCGATGAGCGCTCCGGCGGCGTCCGCGTCGAACAGGACGGGCTGCCGGACCGGGACGCCCAGCTCGAGCGCCCGACGCTTCACCGCCGACGGCTCGACTCGGCCACGATCGCCGGCCCGGTCGGGCTGGGTGACCACGGCGATGAGCTCGATCGCGCCTTCGCTCGCGAGAAGCGCGAGCGCGCCGAGCGACGGCGCCGCGAATGCGGGCGTGCCGAGGAAGATGACCCGCGGCTTCAGTGCGAAGTCGCTCGCTCCATCGCTTCGCGGGTGTGCCCCGACACGGAGTGCTGCTCCTCGCCAGGCTCATCGGGCTCGACCGGGAACAGATCCTTGCGGGTCCGCAGGCGGTCGACGTACAGGGTGCCGAACGTGTGATCGGTCTCGTGCAGCATGCATTGCGCGCCGAGACCCTCGCCCTCGATCGTGAACTTCTTCCCGGTGATGTCGACGGCGCTCACGCGCGCCTCGATCGGACGCTCGATCATCCCGTAGAGGCCGCGGACCGAGAGGCAGCCCTCGCTCATCTCGTCGAGGTCCGGGCCCGTGAACTCGACCTCCGGATTCACCGCCACGATCCCCACGTCGTCGACATCGATGATCACGATCCGCAGTGGCACGCCGATCTGCTGCGCGGCGATACCGATACCGTGGGCCTCGACCATCGACGCGAACATCCGCTGGACGAGCGGCTCGAGCTCCTTCTTGTCGATGCGTGGCTTCTTCGCGGGGGCGTGCAGGACCGGGTCGCCGACCTGGCGGATGTCCACGGCGTGTGCGGTCAGGAATTCGGGCGTTGACCACCGCTCGCGCCGGCCGCGGTCGATGGCCCACGGCGCGCCCTTCGCGACGCGGATCCGTGGCTCGTGCGGCTGCGAATCGAGCTCGTCGTCGTCGTCTGGCTCGTGCTCCGGGGGTCGGCTCTCCACGTCGTCACGCTACCCGAGCAGGGTCATGGGGTCCACGTCGACGGTCCACTCGGGTCCGACGTCGACGCGGTCGAGCACCGCGATCGGCCGATCACCGCGGAGCACCAGCTGCGCGCGGTAGCTGCCGGCCCGCTTGGCCGCGAAGGCCGGCGCCGGGCCGAGCACCTCCGCGTCGGGGCCGGCCGCGGCCTTCAGCTTCCCCGCGAGGTCGGCTGCGCGCCGCTCCACGGTCGTTTCGCGCGCCGCCGCGGTCTGCAACAGGACGAGCCTGCCGAACGGCGGATAGCCGAACCGCCGGCGCGCGCGCAGCTCGTGCTCGGCGAAGGTCAGGTAGTCATGGGCCGCCGCGGCGACGATCGCGTAGTGCTCCGGCAGATAGGTCTGGAGGATCCCCAGGCCGCCGACCGATCCCCGGCCGGAGCGCCCGAGGACCTGCGTCAGCAGCTCGAACGTCCGCTCCGCGGCGGTGAAGTCCGGCAGGTTGAGCTGCGTGTCCGCATTGACCACGCCGACGAGCGACACGCCCGGCAGATCGAAACCCTTCGCGACCATCTGCGTCCCCACGATCACCTGCGCCTGGCCGCTCCGCATCCGCTCGTACATCGCCGCGTGCGCGCCCTTGGCCTTCACGGCATCGCGATCGAGGCGCGCGAGCCGCGCCTTCGGCACGGCAGCCCGGACGTCCTCCTCCACGCGTTGGGTCCCGACCCCGAGATGCCGGATCCGCGCCGAGCCGCAGTGCGGGCAGGCGGCCGGAGCGCGCGGCTCGGTTCGGCCACAGCGGTGACAGACCAATCGCCCGTCGGAGTGGAGCGCGAACGGGATCTCGCAGGCCGGACAGGGGACGACGTAGCCACAGTCGCGGCACAGCACGACGGTCGCGAAGCCGCGGCGGTTCAGGTACAGGATGGCCTGCTCGCCCTTCGCGACCACCCTGACCAGGGCCGCGCGCAGCGCGGATGACAGCGTGGACCGGTTGTTCGCCTTCAGCTCGAGCCGCAGGTCGACGATCGTCGTCTTCGGCAACGGGAGGTCGAGCACGCGCTCGGGCAACGACAGGAGCGTGAGCCTTCCGGACGTGGCTGCGGCGTACGTGACGACCCGGGGTGTCGCGCTGCCGAGGACGACCGCGGCCCCGGAGAGGCGCCCGAGCTCGAGCGCCGTGTCCACGGCGTGGTACCGCGGCGCGCTCTCCTGTTTGTAGGAGGGCTCCTGCTCCTCATCGACCACGATCAGGCCGAGCTTCTCGATCGGCGCGAAGAGCGCCGACCGGGACCCGACCACCACGTCGGCCGTACCGTCGAGCACCCGCCGCCACTCGTCATAGCGCTCACCCGCGGAGAGCGCGCTGTGCAGGAGCGCGACACGCTCGCCGAAGCGCGCGACGAACCGCGCCACCACCTGCGCGGTCAGCGCGATCTCGGGAACGAGGACGATCGCTCCGAGGCCGCGCGCAAGCACCTCCGCGGTGAGCCGGAGGTACACCTCGGTCTTCCCGCTTCCCGTGACGCCGTGCAGGAGGAAGCCGCGGCCGCTGCCCAGCGCCGCGCTGACCGTCTCGATCGCATCGGCCTGCGGCGTCGTCGCGGACAGATCCTTCGACAGGTCGTCCTCGCCGAGGCGGAACTCGATCGGCACGCGGCGCACGCCACGCGCGCCGCGTAGCGCGAGGCCACGCGCCGCGAGGCCCTTTGCCGCGTCGGGCGTGCCTCCGGCCTGGGCGAGGTCGTCGGAGGTGATCGCGCCTGCCGCGAGCGCGCGGAGGGTAGCGAGCTGGCGGGCGCCGAGCTTCGGGCCACCCGACGCGAGCGCTGCCCGTCCCGCGGGCGTGATGGCGAAGACCGGCTCGGTCCGCTCTCCGCGTGCGGTCGGGAGGCCGCTCCGCGCGCGGGCCGCGAGCGCCGGCGGGAGCATCGCGCGCACCGCGTCGGCGAGCCCGCAGCGGTAGGTCGCGGCCATCCAGCGCGCGAGCGCGAGCCGGCGATCCGAGAGCAACGGGATCGGATGCACCAAGCCATCGAGCGGCTTGAGCTCGCGGTCGGCCGGGACATCGAGGGCGACGACCACGCCGTGCACGGCACGGTCGCCGAAGCCGGCGCGCACGAGGTGGCCGAGGCGGACGTCGAGACCATCGGGGACGCGATACGTGAATGTGCGCGCGGGGCCGCGCAGGCCGGCGAACACGGCGACCTCGGCCGTGCGGATCAAAGTTCGTAGTGCCGCGGGCGCGTCGCCTCCTTCTCGATGATCGCCGCGATCTCTTTGACCGCGGCGTCGAGCTTGTCGTCCTCGTTGACCACGACATAGTCGTACTCGGGCGCCGCAGCCATCTCGATCTCGGCGTTGCGCAGCCGAAGGTCGAGCTGCTCCGGCGTCTCGGTCCCGCGAACGAGGAGCCGGTGGCGGAGCGACTTCACCGAGGGCGGCATGATGAAGATGGTCAACGCCTCCGGCAGCAGGGCCTTGATCTTCCGCATCCCTTGCGGCTCGGGCTTGACGATGACGACGCGATGCTGATCGAGCGTGTCGGCGAGGGCGTCGCGGCGGACGCCCTTGAAGTCGCCGTGGACCATCGACCACTCGAGGAAATTGCTGGCCTCGATCTCCTCGCGGAACTTCTCGGGCTCGTAGAAGTAGTAGTGCCTGCCGTGGATCTCGCCGGGCCGCGGTTTGCGACTCGTCGCGGTGACATAGAGGACCGCGTCGGGCACCGCCTGCAGGAGGCGCTCGATGACCGTGTCCTTCCCCGCACCCGATGGCGCGGAGATGATGACCAGGAGCCCGCGGCCGTCGACGCTCAGCGAACGTCTCCGAACGGCGCGGCCGTGCCAGTAGGCGGGCCGAGGGACGCGAGGTACGAGCGGAGATCGTCGGCGAGGGGCGCGGTGAAGGTCCGTGGCCCGCTGTGCGGCAGGTTCACCGTCAGCCGCCAGGCGTGCAGGAACTGACGATCGAGGCCGTCGCGCTGTGAGCCTTTGCGTCCGTACACCGGGTCGCCAACGATAGGGAGTCGAGCGTAGGCGAGGTGGACGCGGATCTGGTGCGTCCGGCCGGTCACCGGTCTGACATGGAGGAGCGCCCGCCGCTCGGTACCGTCGGCGTAGGACGCGATGCGCGAAAATCGGGTCGTCGACTCGCGGCCGCCCGCCCGGACGACCATCCGCCGCCGGTCCACGGTATCGCGGCTGATCGGCGCCTCGACGACGACGGCCTGCTCGCCGGGGTCACCCCAGACCAGGGCGAGGTATTCCTTCTCGAACCGCCGGCCTTGGAGCTGCCGCGCGAGGGCGAGCTGGGCGACGTCGTTCTTCGCGATGACCATCACGCCACTGGTGTCCTTGTCGAGCCGGTGCACGATCCCCGGACGTGCCGCGGCGCGGCCGGTGTCGGCGGTGATCTTGCCGACGATCGCGTTCACCAGCGTGCCGGTCGCGTGCCCATGCGCCGGGTGCACGACGAGCCCCGCTGGCTTGTTCACCACGAGCACGTCGTCGTCCTCATAGAGCACATCCACCGGGATGTCCTCGCCGAGCAGCGAGAGCGCGGGCTCCGCGTCGGGTACGTCGACCACGAGCGCTTCGCCCACGCGCACCTTGTAGGCAGGTTCGACCGCGGTGCCGTTCACGGTGACGCGGCCGTCATGCGCAAGCCGCTGGATCGCGCTACGGCTGAGCTGGGTCCGTTCGGCCAGGAATCGATCGACCCGCTGTCCGGGTGCATCCGCCTGGAGCTCGATCCGCTCGGCCACTAGGCCACCGCCCCGGTGTGCCGGCGTTCCTGCCACCAGAGCAGCGCGGTCACGGCGATGATGCCGACGACGATCGAGGAATCCGCGACGTTGAACGACCAGAACCGGACGCCGCCGGGGATCCCCACGTCCACGAAGTCGACGACGTAGCCCTGGCCGATCCGGTCGACCAGATTGCCGAGCGCGCCTCCGAGCTGCATGCCAAGCGTCGCCGCGATCAGCCGAGAGTCCGCGGCGAGGCGGCGGTAGTAGTACACGATCGCGACGACGGCGCCGACGGACAGGATCGAGAGCAGCGTCGTCCGCTCCGGAAGGAGTCCGAACGCGGCGCCGCTGTTCGTGATGTGACTGATGCGGACCCACTGCCCCACCACGTCGATGGACGCTCCGACGGGCAGGCTCGACTCGACGATGGCCTTCGTGACCCGATCGACCACGAAGACGACGACGGCGACGAGCGCGATGAGGACGATGCGACGTGAGGTCACCCGCTTGATGCTATCGGCGGATCATCCCCCGGGCTTCGCGACCATGAGGATGACGATCGCGGCGAGCATCACCGTGATGGCCGGTCCGAGCTTCTGGGTGCGCTTGGCCGCGGCCATGAACTCGGCCGTCGGCGGTCCGGCCTTCGCGATGTGGATCATCTTCTCGATCAGCGGTGTTTGGACGAATATCGCCGTGTAGAACGCGGTCGCGTAGATGATCAAGGCGACCCACAGCCAGTAGTGCCTGAAGAAGTCGTTGTTGAATCCGGCAACGAAGATCAGCGCCAGCCCGCTGACCGGCTGGACGACCGTGGCCACCGGGATCAGCAGCCGCCGCTCGATCGCGACGATGCTCTCCATGAGCGCGATGCCGCCCTGCGGCGTCGACCGACCGGCCATCGGCCCGAGCACCGTGAACGCGACCGTCGGACCGAACCCATAGACGGCACCGATGACGTGGATCACCAGCAGGATCACGAGCAGCAGCGACTGGTCCATGCGTTCCTCCTCAGCGCGTTGGTCGCGCAGTCTAGGTGACCATGCCTCCGTCGACGACGAGCACCTGGCCGGTGATGTACGACGCGTCGTCGGACGCGAGGAAGGCGATGGCGTTCGCGACGTCCTCGGCCGTCCCGAACCGCGCGAGCGGGATCTGCGCCAGCATCGCGTCCTGCACGCCCTGCGGGACGATGCTCGTGAGGTCCGTGGGGACGAAGCCGGGCGCGACGGCGTTCGCGGTGATGTTCCGGCTCGCCATCTCCCGGGCCACCGTCTTCGTGAACGCGATGAGCCCGGCCTTCGCGGCGCTGTAGTTCGCCTGGCCGGCGTTGCCGACGATGCCCGCGATCGACGACACGTTCACGATCCGACCGGCGCGCTGCTTCATCATCGGCCGCAGCGCGGCCTTCGTGACGAGGAACGCTCCTCGCAGGTTCAGGTCGAGGACCGCGTCCCACTCTTCGGCCGACATGCGGAGGAGCAGGTTGTCGCGTGTGATGCCGGCGTTGTTCACGAGGATGTCGAGCCGGCCGCCGCCGAAGGCGAGGGCCTCCTTCACGACGCGCTCGGCGTCGGCGTCCAGCGACACATCGCCCTGGATGAGCGCGCCCTCCGAGCCGGCGGCCTCGACCGCGCGCTTGGTCTCCTCGGCCGCGGCGGTATTGCCCTTGTAGTTGATCGCGATGTGCGCACCGTCCGCCGCGAGGCGGATCGCGGTCGCGCGCCCGATGCCGCGCCCCGCGCCGGTGACGAGGGCGGTCTTGCCCGCGAGCCGGGCCATCAGGCCTTGGTGAAGATCAGCGTGGCGTTGTGCCCGCCGAAGCCCATCGAGTTCGAGAGCGCCGTCTTGATCTCCCTGGGCCGTGGGGTGTTCGGGACGTAGTCGAGGTCCAGCGCGGGATCCGGCGTCGTGTAATTGATCGTCGGTGGGATGCAGCCGTCGCGGAGGGCGAGCAGGCACGCGATCGCCTCGAGCGCCCCCGCGGCGCCGAGGAGATGCCCGGTCATCGACTTCGTCGACGAGACGAGCAGCTTGTACGCGTGCTCGCCGAAGACCTGTTTGATCGCGGCGGTCTCCTCGCGATCGTTCGGCTGCGTCGAGGTGCCGTGCGCGTTGATGTAGTCGATCGCGGTCGGCTCGAGCTTGGCGCCGGCGAGCGCCATCTTCATCGAGCGGGCGTTCCCCTCACCTTCGGGAGAAGGCGACGTGATGTGGTACGCGTCGGATGTCGCGCCATACCCGACGAGCTCGCCGTAGATGTGCGCTCCGCGGGCGAGCGCGTGCAGGTACTCTTCCAGGATCACGACCGCGCCGCCCTCCGAGAGCGTGAAGCCGTCGCGATCCTTGTCGAACGGGCGCGAGGCGTGCTCCGGGTCGTCGTTCCGCCGCGACATCGCGTGCATGGTCGAGAACGCGCCGATGGCCAGCGGAAGGACCGCGGCCTCGGCGCCGCCGGCGACCATGACATCGGCCTGGCCGCGGTCGATGATCGCGGCGCACTCGCCGATCGCGTGCGCGCTGGACGCGCACGCTGACACGTGCGTCAGGTTCGGCCCCTTGAGCCCGAACTGCATCGAGACCTGCGCCGAGCCGGCGTTGGCCATCAGCATCGGCACGAGGAACGGTGAGAGCCGGCTCGGGCCGCGCTTCTCCATCAGCAGCACCTGCTCGACGAGCGTCTCGAGCCCGCCGACGCCTGTCGCGATGGATACCCCGATGCGCTCGGGCTCCTTCGCGATGTCGAGCTTCGAATCGGTCAGGGCCTGCGACGCCGCCGCGGAGGCGAACTGCGCGAACCGGTCGGTGCGGCGCGCGTCCTTACGGTCCATGTACTTGGTCGGATCGAAGTCCTTGACCTCGCCGGCCATCTGCGATTCGTACGGGCTCGGATCGAAGCGTGTGATGCGCGAGATCCCGCCACGGCCGTGCATCATCGAGTCCCAGGTCGCATCGACGGTATCGCCGATGGGCGTCACGGCGCCGACGCCGGTGACGACGATGCGTTTCACGGCGCGACGCGGGCGCGGAGGGCGCGCACGGCCTCGCGGATCGAGGGCGGATCCGAGATGTTGATCAGCTTCACGTCGGCGATGCGCTTCACGAGGCCGTTCACCACCTGGCCGGCGCCGATCTCGACGAATGTCGACGCGCCGCGCTCGGCCATGAAACGTACCGAGCGGAGCCACTCGACGCGCTGCGAGAGATGGCGGACGAGCGCGTCGGGGATGCGGGCGCCGCTCTCGTGCGGGGTACCGCTCGTGTTGGCGACGACCGGCACGACCGGGTCGCGGAATTTCATGGTCCGCATGAATGACGCGAGATCGCCGCCGATCGCGCCCATCGCGGGGAAGTGGAACGGGCCGGAGATCCGCAACGGCACGACCTTGCGGGCGCCGCTCTTGGTCAGTGCGGCGCTCACCTTGGCGACGGCGTCGCTATCGCCCGCGATGGTCACCTGGGCGGGACCGTTGTCGTTCGCCACCACGGCGCTGCCCTGGGGAACGGTCTCGGAGATCACGCGATCGACGTCCGCGGCGGACAGGCCGATGACCGCGGCCATCGCGCCGCGCGCGCCCTTCGTCGCGGCGAGCCGGCCACGCTCTGAAACGAGGCGGAGCGCGTCCGAGAACGTCAACACTCCCGCGGCGACCAGCGCCGAGAACTCGCCGAGCGAGTGGCCGGCGACGAACGACGGACGGAGCTCATCAGGAAGTCCGGCGACCCCGCGAGGCTCGTGGCCGTCGCTGATCCGGCCGGGGGCGTGCCCCGCGTCCTCCGCGAGCGCCTCGAGCAGCGCGACGCTGGTGGTGAGGATCGCCGGTTGCGCTACTCGGGTGTCGTCGAGCTTCTCGGACGGCCCGTTGAAGCAGATCTCGCTGAGCTTGTAGCCGAGGATGCGGTCGGCGTCTTCGAACACGGCACGGGCGCGGGCCGACGCCTCATAGACCGCCCGGCCCATGCCGACGATCTGCGAGCCCTGTCCGGGAAAGACGAACGCGAGCGGAGAGGTCACGACCGCAAGGCTAGCAAAAATGGCCTGCGCCGGTCATATTGGCTACAGTGCTCCTGTAGCCAATATACGGTCATACGACCAGCGCGAGCGCGCACGCCGCCGCGCGCGGACCCACGCGGCCATCGAGGCCGCGACGCTGCGCGAAGCGGCGAAGCGCGGCTACGCGGGCCTGCGGATGTCCGAAGTGGCGCGCCGCGCGAAGGTGTCCGCGCGGACCGTCTACCTACACGCGCCGTCGAAGGAGCGGCTGGTCCGCGACACCCTGCGCCGCCGTGCCGATGCGATCGTCCGGCGCGTCGAGCGCTGGCAGCCCCGGAGTGACTCCCCGGAGGGCATCCTGAACGAGCTCGTCGCGCTTCACGAACGGACGTATCGCACGGAAAGCGCGACCCTCGAGACGCTGACCAATGGCGGCGTCCCGCGCGAGGTCTCCGAGATCCTGCGCGCGCTCGATGACGTCCGGCTCGCCTTGATCGTCCGGACCATCGACGGGCTCGCCCGCCGACGGGTCCTGCGCGTGCGCACCTCCGAGGGGATCGCGCTCGCCCACGCGCTGCTCGCCTACCCGACCTGGCGCACGGCGCTCACCGGTCCCGCCGGCCGGCGCGCGCCGCGACTGGTCTCGGCCGCGCTCCGGAGCGTGCTGCTCTCGTGAGCCGCGCGCACTGGACCGATCCGGCGTTCGTCGCCGCCGCGCAGGCCTGGATGAGCGACGTCGCGTCGGAGCGCGGGATCGAGCTGGCCGGTCCGATCGAGCAGCCGCACGTGCGGCCATGGTCGACGGTGTTCCGGGCGCACGCCGCGACCGGCGCGCTGTACCTGAAGGCCTGCGCGGCGACCCAGCGCTTCGAACCCGCGATCATCGAGCTCGTGGCCCGAGAGGCGCCCGGCCTCGGGCCGGACCTCCTCGCCATCCACCCGAGCGAGCCGTGGGTCATCCTGGGCGAGGCCGGCGACCAGCTTCGCGAGCACGCGGCCGGCCGAACGCAGCTCGCGGTCTGGCGCGAGCTGCTCCCCCGCTACGCGGAGCTGCAGCGCCGGCTCAGCGGCCGCGACGGCGAGCTCGTCGCGCTCGGCCTGCCGGACCGGCGCCTCGACCGGATCCCCGCGCTGCTCGAGCGAGTGCTCTCGGACGATCGCTCGGGCGCGGCCGAGCCCCGCGAACGGGTGGCCGCGCTGCTGCCGGCGATCCGTCGGGCCTGCGCGGAGCTCGCCGCCCTCGGGATCGGCCCCACCCTCGATCACGACGATCTGCACGACCACAACGTGCTCGTGCGCGGCCGGCGCCCGGTGATCATCGATTGGGGCGATGCGTCGCTCACGCATCCCTTCCTCACGCTCGCGGTCACGTTGGACTTCGCGGCGCGTGGGGCCGGGTGCGAGACCGGGGCGCCGGAGATCCTCGCATTGCGCGACGCCTACCTCGAGCCGTGGGCCACCGGCGCCGCGCCGGAGGCGCTGCGGCGGGGCGCCGAGATCGGCGCGGCCCTCGGCACTATCACCCGCGCGCTCACCTGGTCCGAGATCATCACCCGGCTCGACGGCGCGCTCGCGGAGGAACCCGGCGAGATGAGCGCGCTGCTCGAGCGCACCGCGCACGCGATCGGCGGGCTCGGGTCGGTCTAGGTCTTCTCGAGCTCCAGCTTGGTCGCGACGCCATTCAGCTCGCCAGTCCACGTGTGTCCGCGGCCGGTGAGACCCAGGCGCGCGGAGGTCGCGAGCGTCTCGCTCTTGACGAGGTCGCCGAACCGCTCGATCGTCGGCGCGATCGCGCCGTCGTAGCGGATCGCGATCCGGTCCGAGATCTCGAAGCCGGCGTCCTTGCGCAGGTCGTTCACCTTCCGGACCAGCTCGCGCGCGAGGCCCTCGGCCTCGAGGTCCGGGGTCAGCGTCGTCTCCAGGGCGACCACGGCGCCGGCGTCCTTGCCGACGGTGTGCCCCGCGGTGCCCTCGTGCGAGATCAAGACCTCTTGCGGGCCGAGGGTGAAGCCTTCGACCAGGATGCCGCCCGCCACGCTCGCATAGGTCCCGGCCTGCAGCGCCGCGCGGACCCGCGGGAGATCCTTGCCGAGCTTCGGCCCCAGGCTCTTGAGCTCCGGCTTCACGATCTCGCGCACCAGACCCTCGGCACGGTCGCGAACCTCGAAGGCCTTCACGTTCAGCTCGTCGCAGATCATCGCCGCGAGCTCGTTCTGCCCATCGAGCGCGCCATGATCGCGATCGGTCGCGTCGAATACGGCGATCAGCTTGGGTAGCGGCGTGCGCGTCTTCACGCCGGCGGCGGACCGCGCGGCGCGGCCGAGCGCGACGACCCGCATCGCCGCGCGCATCCGGCGTTCGAGCTCGTCGTCGATACGCTCGGCCTGCACCTCCGGGTAGGCCGTGTGATGGACGGACGCCTCGGCGTCCCCACGCGCGCCGCGCACGAGATTCTGGTAGATCGACTCCGCGAGGAACGGCATCATCGGCGCGAAGAGCCGCGCGAGCGTGGTGATCGCCTCGTAGAGCGTCTGGTACGCGGCCTGCGAATCGGCACCCGACGCGGCCTGCCAGAACCGGCGGCGGTTCCGGCGGACGTACCAAGTGGAGAGGTCCTCCCAGAACGCCTCCATCTTCCACGCGGCCGTCGCCGAGTCGTACTTGTCGAGCGCGGCCCGGCAGTCGCGGACCAGCCGCGCGAGCGCGGAGAGCAGCCACCGATCGATGAGCGGCCGGTCCTTCGGCGGGACCTGCGCCGCGTTCGGATCGAACGCGTCGAGGTTCGCGTACGTGACGAAGAACGAGTACGTGTTCCAGAGCGTCAGGAGCCGCCGTTTGATGTCGTCGGTCGGCGCCGCGCCCCAGTACACGTTCTCCTGCGGATTCTGGCGCGCGTAGAGCCACCGGATGACATCGGCCCCGACCTCCTCGCAGGACTCGCCGAGGTCGAGCATGTTCGCGCCGGTCTTGTGGAACTCCTCGCCCGGAGCGGCGAGCACCTTCTCGTGCGATCCGTTCGTCCGGTACGGCGCCTTTCCGGTGAGCACGACGCTGAAGAAGAGCGCCGAGTAGAACCACAGCCGGACCTGCTCGACCATCTCGACGACGAAGTCGGCCGGGAACCAGCGCTCCCAGTAGGCGCGGTCGTGGAGCCAGTCGAGCGTTGAGAACGGGACCACACCGGCATCGAGCCAGCAGTCGCCGACCTCCTTGACGCGCGTGCTGTCGGCCGAACAGGTCGGGCAGCCGACGACGACGTTGTCGATCCACGGGCGGTGGAGGTCACGCAGGCCGTCGAGGCCGCTCGTCGCGCGCTCGCGCAGCTCCTCCTCGCTCCCGATGACGAAGAAGTGGCCGTTCGCGCAGGTGTAGAACGGCAGCGGCAGGCCCCAGTAGCGCTTCCGCGAGATGTTCCAGTCGCCCATGTTCTGGAGCCAGTTCTGCATCCGCGCGCCGGCCGCCGGCGGTACCCAGCTCACGTCCTTCGCCGCGGCCGCGAGCTGCGGGCGGAGCTCGTCCATCGCGATGAACCACTCGTCGTCCACGCGGAAGACGATCTCCTCTTTGCAGCGCCAGCACACCGGGTAGCGGTGCGTGTACGGCGCCGAACGGAACAGGAAGCCTCGTTTCTCGAGGTCAGTGGCGATCTCCTGCGCGACGTCGCGCGCCTCCTTGCCCTCGAGCCAGCCGTAGCCCGTGACGAAGCGCGCACTGTCGTCGATCGGCACGAGCACCGGCAGCGACTCGGTCTTCGACAGCGCGAAGTCCTCGGCGCCGCAGCCGGGCGCGATGTGCACGATGCCGGTGCCCTCCTCCTCGCTCACCGCGTCCCACTCGATGATCCGGTGGACCGCCTCGGCCGGCGCCGCCGCAGGGAGCTCGTCGAACGGTCCGCGGTACCGAAGTCCGAGCAGCGCCTTCCCCTTCACGGTCTCGACGACCATGGCGCCGGGCAGCGCGAGCGTCTCGAACACCTTCTTGCCGAGGATGAGCGTCTCGCCACCCACCTTCGCGCGCACGTACTCGAGCTCCGGATGTACCGCGAGCGCCACGTTCGCCGGCAGGGTCCAGGGCGTCGTGGTCCAGACAAGGAAATACTCCCGTGCGGCCGGGCCCGGCTGCGCCGGCCCCGGCCGAGCCCCATTCAGAATGGGGAACTTCACGTACACGGACGTGTGGGTCATCTCGCGGTAGCTGTCGATCATCTCGTGCTGGGACAGCGCGGTGCCGCACCGCGCGCACCACGGCATCGAGCGATGGCCCTTGTAGAGCCAGCCGCGCTCCTGGCAGATCTTCAGCACGTGCCAGATGTGCGAGATGTTGTTGTCGCTGTACGTGTAGTACGAGTTGTCCCAGTCCATCCACTGGCCGAGCCGGATGGACTGCTTCGTGATCGCGCGCGCCGACCGATCGACCCGCGCGCGGCAGGCGTCCGAGAAGCGGTCGATCCCGTAGGACTCGATGTCCCGCTTGCTGTTGAGGTTCAGCTCGCGCTCGACCTGCACCTCGACCCAGAGGCCCTGGCAGTCGAAGCCGTTCTGGTAACGCAGCTCCTTGCCCTGCATGGCCTGATAGCGCTGGTACACGTCCTTGTAGGTCCGGGACCAGCCGTGGTGGATGCCCATGGCCTCGACGTTCGCGGTGATCGGGCCGTCGAAGAACGAGAAGCGCTCGTGACCGGCGTTCTTCTTCCGCAGCGCCTCGAAGCTGCGCTCGCGCTCCCAGAGCTCCAGCACCTCGTGCTCGAGCTCGGGCAGGTCGACGCTCGACCCGACTGCCGCGAATGTCATCTTCTTGGTGGTCACGATCCCTCCGGACATGAATAGACCGTCCCGGTCATGGGACGGTCGGTCGGACCGCGGTACCACCCAACTTCGGTGCGCCCACTCAGCGCGCCGCGCTCGATCCCGCCTCTAACGGTGCGGGCTCCGTCCGCGTCTAGTGGCCCCACGGCGCGGGGCGTTCTTGCGGAGGCTCGGGGTCGATCGCCCCTCGGTCGCCTCTCGCTCCATTCTATAGGTGGCTGATGCACCGAGGACCGTTCTCCCATGTCGCGCGACCGCTCACCGACGTGATGCGCGGCGAGACCGTGGCGCTCGGCGGGCGCTTCGGTGACCCGATCACGCGCGACATCGCGCTCGACGACATCGCGTTCGACCCGGTCGGCAACCCGTCGCGGTTCGCCGAGGTCTGCATGGTGGTCCGCCGCCCGACGGGCAAGGTGCTCCTGTCGATCAAGACCTTCTACCCGCGCGGCGCCTACCGCCTGCCGACCGGCGGCATCGATCGCGACGAGCCGATCCTCGACGCGGTCCTGCGCGAGACGCGCGAGGAGACCGGCCTCACGCTGGCTGTCGAACGGTTCCTCGCGGCGCTCACCTACCTCGACGGGCCGGGCGGCCCGCCGGTGTTCCACACCTTCGCGTTCCTGCTCGACGACCCGACCGGCGCGCCGGTCACGCCACTCGACGTGCACGAGCAGATCGAGTCGTACCGCGAGATCTCCATCGACGAGCTTCCGAGCATCGCCGACCGGCTCGATCGGATCCCGGCGAACGGCGCACCGGGGATCGCGAACTGGGACGCCTGGGGCCGCTTCCGCGCGCACGCGCATCGCGCGGTCCACCAGGCGTTGAGCGCGACGCGCTAGAAGCGGTCGAAGCGGAAGAAGCGCACCGCGAGCCCGAACCCGATGAGCGTCCATACCGCGAGCCCGAGCAGCTGCGCCCGCACATCCCACAGCGTCGCGCCCTGCACCGAGATCTCGCGGAGCGCGTCGTTCAGGAACGTGAGCGGCAGCAGGTTGGTCAGCGGCCGGATCAGCTCGGGCGCGGCGTCCTTCGAGAAGAACACGCCGGAGAAGAAGAACTGCGGCAGCGTGATGAGCTGCGCGATGGCCGGCACCTGGTTCTCCGTCTCCGCCCAGCCGGCAAGCGCGAAGCCGATGGTCAGGAAGAGCACCGCGCCGAGCAGCGACACGAGCAGGAGCGGGAGGATGCCGCCGAGGGGGTGGACGTCGAAGAGGAACACCGAGACGGCCAGCATGATCAGCACCTGCACCGCCGCCATCGCCAGCCTGGTGACGACCTGCGACGCCAGGAACGTCGAGGGCCGCAACGGGGTGGCCATGATCCGGCGGAGCACCCCGCGACGCTTGTCGGCGACGAGCGCGAAGGCGACGGAGAAGACCGCCAGCTGCATGACGTTCACGCCGAGAATGCCCGGAACCAGGAAGTCGACGTACCGCAGCCGGACCCCCTGGACGTCCTCCTGCTTCAGGGTGACGACCGGGGCACTCTGGTTCACCGCGTAGGACAGCCGCGTGATCACCTCGTTCACGATCGACTCGCCAACGGACACCTGTTGCGGCCGCGCGTCGTTCCCGTACATCGTCAGTGTCGGCACGGGCTGACCGGCCCGCGTCGGCGCGATCGCGAAGTCCTTCGGGATCACCAGCAGCATGTCGAGCTCGGTGCGCTTCAGCTCCGCCAGCGCCGCGTCGGCGGTCAGGTGCTTGACATCGAGCGTGTCGATCTTCTCGAGGGTCGCGACCAGACCCTGGCTGGCGGCATTGGCGGCCTGATCGTCGATCGCGATCGTGACCTTGCCGAACGCGCCCAGGTTCAAGGAGCCGAAGATCAGCAGGAGCATGAGCGGCACGACGAGCGAGAAGAAGATCGCCGTTCGGTCGCGCAGGTAGGCCCGCAGGTACATGAGCGTGAGACGCAGCGTCTGGACCATCAGTCCTCGCGCAGCTCGTGGCCGGTGAGGTCGAGGAACACGTCCTCGAGGTTGGCCTGCTGCTGGATGACGGGCTTGGTGAACCCGCGCGCGAGCAGCGCGGTGATCAACGTCCGTGGTGGATCCATCGCGATGATCTGACCGTGATCCATCACGGCGACGCGGTCGCACAGCACCTCCGCCTCATCCATGTAGTGCGTCGTCAGAAAGACGGTCGTCCCCGATCGACGGATGCCTCGCACGAGCTCCCAGAGGTTCCGCCGGGCCTGCGGGTCCAGGCCGGTCGTCGGCTCGTCGAGGAACAGCACGCGCGGCTTGTTCACCAGCGCGGTCGCGATCGAGAGCCGCTGCCGCTGCCCACCGGAGAGCTTCTCCTGACGCTGGCCGGCCTTGTCCTCGAGATCCACGTCCTTCAAGAGGGCCAGCGGGTCGACGGTCACGCCGTAGCAGAGCGCGAAGAGCTCGACCGTCTCCCTGGCGGTGAAGTTCTCGGGGAACGCGCTCTGCTGCAGCTGCACGCCGACCCGGGCCTTCGCCTTCGCCGGCTCGTTGTGCACATCGATCCCGTCGACGATCGCGTCGCCGCCGTCGGCCTTGCGCAGACCTTCGAGGATCTCCACGGTCGTCGTCTTCCCCGCTCCGTTCGGGCCGAGCAGGCCGAAGATCTCGCCTTCCAGCACGTCGAACGAGATCCCGCGGACGGCTTCGATGTCGCCGTAGCGCTTGCGGAGATCGCGGACGGTGACGATCGCGGTCATTACGGTCCTCGGTATCAACGCGGGACGAACGCTCGGAGCGCAAGATCGTAGAGATAGAGCGCGACCGGGAACAGCACGACCGCGACCACGACGATGCGGACGATGACCGGATGCGGGCGCCGCAGTCGCGTGTACGTGACGACCAGCGCGATCCCGACGAGCCCGAGGAGCGGGACCTGCACGAACCAGTGGAGCCGATCCTGGCCCGGCTCGACCAAGAGGGTGTAGACGATCGCGCCGGTGAGGCACCCGCTCGCGAGGCCGATGACCGCGTAGACCCCGGCGTTCCGGACCGGGTCGCGGAGCGCCAGGGCGAGCCCCAAGCCGAAGGCCAGCAGCATGGCCGACAACATCCGTTGGTACGCGTCGTGGTACGGCGTGAATAGGAAGGCCTGGGGGAAGACGACCGAGAGGATCACCGGAGCCACGAACGCGATGGCACAGACGATCCCGACCGCGCGGGCGCCGCGCAAGGTCGCCGTGTCGACGGGCGGGATGCGTTCCACCCGCTATACGCTACGGGTCCCATGAGGAGCCCGCGCGAGCCCTGGGCCTGCGCCCGCTGCTCGACGCTCAACCTGTCGACCGCGCGATCGTGCCGCCGCTGCGGGACCGCCCGGAGCGTGCCCCTGACGCGCGACGAGCCGGGCTCGCCGGGGCTGGCCGCGATCTGCAGCGGCCTGCTGCCCGGACTCGGACAGCTCTACCAGGAACGGTGGATCCGCGCCGCGGTCATCTTCCTCATACCGATCCTCGCGATCGCGCTCGGCGGAGCGTTCATCGCCACGTTCGACCCGCTCACCTCGCTCGTCGTGCGCCAGGCCGTCATCTTCACGGTCGTGATCGTCGGCGGGCTGTTCCTCTATCACCTCTGGGCGGTCGCGGACGCGTTCGCCAGCGTGTTCCGCGACGGGACCTCGCTGCGCGGCAGGCACACCGCCGACTACGCCGCGCTCGGGATCGTGACCCTGGCACTCCTCGCCGGGTACGGCAGCGTGTACCGGGGCGCGAACGCGTGGGCCGGCCTGGCGGCGAAGGTGTTCGCACCGGTCGCCGGCACGACCGCGCGCGGCGCCTCCACGGTGTTCCAGCCACCGCCGTGGAACGGCCACGAGCGCCTCAATGTGCTCGTGCTGGGCATCGACTCACGGGGCGTGGCCGGCGATTCGCTGAATACCGACACGATCATCGTGCTGTCGATCGATCCGGTGAACCGCACCGCGGCGATGCTCTCGGTGCCGCGCGACACCCTCGTACCGATCGCGGGCGCCGGCAACCAGAAGGTGAACGGCGCGTTCGCGCTCGGCGGCCCGGACCTCGCGCAGCAGACGATCGAGCGGCTCCTCGGGATCAAGCTGAACAGCTACGCCCTCATCAACTTCGAAGCGTTCACGAAGATCGTGGATTCGGTCGGCGGCGTGCTCATCGACGTGAAGCGCCCGATCCGCGACGAGGCCTACCCGACCGCGGACTTCGGCGTCGAGCGGCTGAACATCCAGCCCGGGCCGCAGCTCATGCCCGGGGAGATCGCGCTCAAGTACGCCCGCTCGCGCCATGACAGCAACGACTTCTCGCGCGCGCGGCGGCAGCAGGACGTCATCACGGCCATCCGGGCGCGGCTCTCCACCGACGGGATGCTCGCGCGGATCCCCGGCATCGTGAGCGACGTCGGCTCGGCGGTCGAGACGAGCTTCGATCCGGCGAACATCCTCCCGCTCGCCGGTGTCGGTGGCGGCATGGCATCGGGCGACATCAAGAGCGAGGTGCTGCTTCCCTGCGGTGGCGACCTGCCGCATTGCGAGCTGACCGAGGACAATTCGTGGCGCGGCTACTACCTGATCCCCGACCGCGCGAAGATCGCCAACTTGGTCGCCGAGCTCTTCTACGACCCACGCGTCCGTCAGGATGCGGCGCGGATCGAGGTGCGCGGCACGGGCGCGAAGAGCACGACCGCCCAGGAGGTGGCCGACCGGTTGGCGGCACGGTCATTCGGGGTCGGGAGCGTCACCGCGGGCGCCACCGGCCGCTCGGAGGTCATCGTCAAGAACGCGGCCCAGCGGTACACGGCGCAGCAGCTCGCTCAGCAGCTCGGCGGGATCCCGATCCGCGACGCGAGCCCCTCGGACCAGACCAACGCGGATATCGTCGTCATCGTCGGTGGCGACTTCAAAGGTCTCGCGACCGATCTGCAGCGCTAGGAGGCCACCATGCCGCTCAAGAAACAGCTCGCCAACCTGAAACGGTTCGCCCAGATCGTGGACACGAGCTCAAAGGACGCGAGCCGGGCACGGAAGGTGTCACGCAGCCCGAAGATGCAGCAGGAGATCAGCGCGAACCGTCGCGCCGGGCTCTCGAAGAACTTCAAGACGGTACGTCAGGCGATCGTGGATCGGGACAAGATCAACACCCTGAAAGCGCAGAAAGCGAAGAGGGAGAAGTCCCGCTAGCGAGCCGGATAGACGGGCGTGACCCACTCCGTGTAGCGATCGCCGATCCCGTGCACCGCGTCGAAGTAGATCCGGCTCAGCTTCTGGGTGATCGGACCGACGAGGCCGCCGCCGACCGTCCGGTGGTCGACCGACGTGACCGGGGCGAGCTGCGCACCGGTGCCGCAGAGGAACAGCTCGTCCGCGATGTACAGCTCGGTCCGGTCGATCGATCGCTCGTCGAGCGGGATCGCGAGGTCGCCCGCGATGCGGATGATGCTCTGCCGGACGATCCCTTCCAGGATGTTGTCGCTCACGGGCGGCGTGACGAGCCTGCCGTTCCGGACCATGAATAGGTTCTCGGCGCTGCCTTCGGAAACATGACCGTCGTTGGTGAGGACGATCGCCTCGTCGTAGCCGGCCTCCTGGGCCTCGGTCTTCGCGAGCGCGGCGTTGACATAGGAGCCGGTGATCTTGCTGCGCGCCGGGATCGCGTTGTCGTCCACACGGAGCCAGCTCGACACGCCGCAGCTG
>DATCOD010000136.1:0-4006 GCA_036564905.1 Candidatus Limnocylindria bacterium | reverse complement strand
AAGACCGGGACGGCGGAGTTCGGCCTGTCATCGGGCAAGGACAGCGCGGGCCGGAACAAGCTCGGTTTCCACAACTGGTTCGTGTCGTACCTGCCGCAGCAGGACAACACCGATCCGACCGCGCAGATCGCGATGGTCGTGTTCACGTTCGACTCGAGCCGCGGCCTGTGCGAGACGTGCCTCAACCCGGCGATCGCGATCAGCCAGCGGGTGTACGAGGCCTACGTCCTCGGCGATCCGGCGAAGAAGTCGGAGCTCATCAAATGAGCGTCGCCGGCCTCTCCATCCCGCGCGCGGCATCGCCCCTGCACGACAAGCCGACGTTCCGCCGGCTCGACCTGGTCGATCCGTACCTGCTCATCGCGACGCTGCTGCTCATGGCCTACGGCCTCGTGATCACGTACTCGACGTCGTACGAGGACGCCACCGCGGGTGACCCCGTGCAGTTCATCGTTCGCGGCGCGATCTTCACCGTCCTCGGGATCCTGATGATGGTCGGGGTCGCGTACTTCGACTACGCGTGGTTCGGGACTCTCGCGCCGCTGCTCTACCTCGTGACGCTCGGCCTGCTCGCGCTCGTGCTGGTCATCGGCCGCACCGTGCTCGGGGGCCAGCGCTGGATCCCGGTCGCCGGACAACAGTTCCAGGTGAGCGAGTTCGCGAAAGTGCTCGTGATCGTGGTCCTCGCGAAGTACTTCGCCGACCGGCACGACCGCATGGGCTCGCCACTCGTGCTCGGCGGGGCCCTCTTGCTCCTCGGCCCCGCGTTCGCGCTCGTGTACCGGCAGCCGGATCTTGGCACCAGCCTGGTGTTCGTCGGGATCTTCTTCGGGATGGCGTACCTCGCCGGCGCGCGGCCGTGGCAGCTCGCGTCGCTCGTCGCGGCCGGGCTCGCGGCGTTCCCGCTCATCTGGGGATTCCTGCAGGCGTACCAGAAGTCGCGGCTCACGGCGTTCCTCGATCCGTACGCCGACCCGCAGGGTGCCGGCTGGAACATCATCCAGTCGCTGATCGCGATCGGCTCCGGACAGGCGACCGGGAAAGGCCTCACCGCGGGGACGCAGTCGCCGCTCGGGTACCTGCCGATCGCCGAGTCGGACTTCGTCTTCGCCGGGCTGGCCGAGGATCTCGGTTTCCTCGGCGCGGTCATCCTGCTGGCACTCTTCGTGGTCCTGCTCGTCGCGACGCTCCGCATCGGCTTCCGCGCGCGCGACCCGTTCGGGACCTTCGTCGCAGCGGGCGTCTTCTCCATGCTCGCGTTCCAGCTCGTGGTGAATCTCGGAATGGCGATGAGCCTGATGCCGGTGACCGGGATCCCGCTGCCGTTCATCTCGCACGGCGGCTCGTCGCTCCTGTCCGTCTGCATGGCGCTCGGCCTGCTGCAGTCGATCTCGATGCGTCGAGATGCGAGCCGCCTCCGGTCGTAGTCATCACCGCCGCCTCCGGCGGCGTCCGCTGAAGGCTCTCGCCTATACTCATGCCTTCAACGGCGACGAACGGGAGCAGTAACCGCGTGACCATCGCGCGAGAGAGCCGGCGGCTGGTGCGAGCCGGTGCGATGGAGCGGCGAACTCGCCCGGGAGCCGCGATCGTGAGGCCCTTCTGAAGAACGGGCGCCAGCGATCGCCGGGGTCACGCCCCGTTACCACCGTGCTCGAGCGGAGACTCGGGGCTGTGGCGCAGTGGTAGCGCATCACACTGGCAGTGTGGGGGTCAGGGGTTCGAATCCCCTCAGCTCCACCGCACGCAGGTCCGGAGTCTCAACTGAGGTGGTACCGCGGAAGTGGCCCTTCCGTCCTCTTGTGGACGGGGGGTCATTTGATTTTCCGCGAGGAGGTGCCGCGATGACGAGCGAGTCGAGGACGACGGAGCGCTACACGCCGTCGGCCATCGAGCCGAAGTGGCAGGCGCACTGGGCATCGACGGGCCTCCACGAGACGCCGGACGACAGCGACAAGCCCAACTTCTATTTCCTGACCGCATTCCCGTATCCCTCGGGGGACGTGCATGTCGGCCACTGGTACGCGTACGCGCCCGCGGATTGCGCTGCGCGGTTCATCCGGATGCGCGGCCGGAACGTCCTGTTCCCGATGGGCTTCGACGCGTTCGGGATCAACGCGGAGAACGCCGCGATCGACCGGAAGATGCATCCGGCGGTCTGGACCGAGAAGAACATGGCCCAGATGCGCGACCAGTTCGTTCAGATGGGCGCGGCCATCGACTGGCGGCGCGAGGTCATCACCTGTTACCCGGAGTACTACCGGTGGAACCAGTGGATGTTCCTGCAGTTCCTGGAGAAGGGGCTCGCCTACCGGGCGACGGCCCCGGTGAACTGGTGCTCGCGGGACGAGACCGTGCTCGCGAACGAACAGGTCATCAACGGACGGTGTGAGCGCTGCGAGACGCTCGTCGTGAAGAAGGACCTGACCCAGTGGTTCTACAAGATCACCGACTACGCCGACGAGCTGCTGAAGTTCGACGGCCTCGACTGGCCGGAGCGTGTGCGCGTCATGCAACAGAACTGGATCGGCCGCTCGGAGGGCGCCGAGATCCAGTTCCCGGTGGACGGTCATCGAGACGCGGCGGTCCGGTTCTTCACCACGCGTCCGGACACGATCTACGGCGCGACCTTCATGGTCCTGGCGCCCGAGCACCCGCTCGTCGCGGTCATCACCGCTCCCGCGCAGCGGGCGGCGGTCGACGCATACGTCGCGAAGGCGCGCGGCGAGTCCGAGATGGACCGCACCAACGAGGAGCGGGCCAAGACGGGCGTCGACACCGGCGCGTTCGCGACGAACGTCTTCTCGGGCGAGCGCATCCCGATCTGGATCGCCGACTACGTCCTTGCGACGTACGGGACCGGCGCGATCATGGCCGTGCCCGCGCACGATGAGCGCGACTTCGCGTTCGCCAAGCAGTTCGGGCTGCCGATCAAGGAGGTCATCTCGCCGACCGGCGAGGCGACTCCGCACGCGCTCGAGGCTGCGTATTCGGGGCCGGGCACGATGGTCCGCAGCGGCCCGTACACCGGCACGCCGAGCGAGGTCGGCAAGAGCACGATCGCGTCCGAGGCGAAGAAGACCGGGATCGGCACGCCGAGCGTCACGTACCGGCTGCGCGACTGGCTGATCTCACGGCAGCGCTACTGGGGCACGCCCATCCCGGTCGTGTACTGCCCGACGGACGGTACGGTCCCCGTACCGGAGGACCAGCTGCCGGTCGTCCTGCCGCGCGACGCGCAGTTCACGGGGCGGGGCGGCAGTCCGCTGGCGCAGCTCCCGTCATTCGTGAACACGACCTGCCCGACGTGCGGCGGCCCGGCGAAGCGCGAAACCGACACGATGGACACGTTCGTTGACTCGTCCTGGTACATGTACCGGTACGTCGACACCAAGATCGACACCTCCTTCATGAACGTTGACGTGGCAAAGCAGTGGCTGCCGGTCGACCGCTACACGATCGGCATCGAGCACGCGATCCTGCACCTGCTGTACTGCCGCTTCGTCTGCAAGGCCCTGCGCGATCTGGGCTACCTCTGGTTCGACGAGCCGATCAAGCACCTGCGCAACCAGGGCACGATCGTCTTCAAGGGCCGCAAGATGTCGAAGTCACGTGGCAACGTGCAGGCGCCCGACGAGTACGTCCGCCGGTATGGCGCCGACACGGTCCGCCTGTTCGTCATGTTCATGGGCCCGTGGACCGAGGGCAACGATTGGGACGGCGCGGGCATCGAGGGCACGTCGCGGTTCCTGCATCGGGTGTGGGGTCTCGGCCTGACCGAGCGCTCCGGCGCGGGCCCGCGTGACGCCGCCTTGGACCGCATGGTCCAGCGCACGGTCAAGAAGGTGACCGAGGACCTCGAGGCGTATCACTTCAATACCGCGGTCGCGGCGATGATGGAGCTGTCGACCGCGACCTTTCACGCGAGCGGACCCAGTCGCGACGACGCGACCGACGCGCTCGTCCTGCTGCTCGCTCCGTTCGCGCCGCACATCACCGAGGAGCC
>DATCOD010000135.1:0-4986 GCA_036564905.1 Candidatus Limnocylindria bacterium | reverse complement strand
AGCCGAGGCCGAGGCGCTGCTCTCCGGATTCTTCGCCGGCCGGCGCGGCGGACCCTAGCCGGTCGCGGCCCCGCGTGAGCCGTAGATCGTCCACCACGGTGAGGCGGTGCGGGCGAGGATCGCGTTCAGCGCCTCGATATTCGCGACGCCGTCCCGCTCGAGCCACGCCTCGAAGGCCGCGAGGCCCTCCTTCGCGTACACCGGGATCCCGCGCTGCCACGTGGCGCGGCCGCAGAGCACGCCGGCGAACTTCGCCCCGGCCTCGCCGGCCCACTCGATCGACTCGTTGAACACCTCGTTCGTCACGCCCGCCGAGAGGTAGATGAACGGGAGTCGCGCGGCATCCGACGCGTCCTTGAAATGCGTGAGGGCCGCCCTGCGGTCGTACGCGATCTGGCCGGTCGTGTTGGCCTTCGACCCACCGACGAACGCCATGTTCACCGGGACCTCGACCTTCAGCACATCCACGCCGAACCGGGGCTCCGAGAGCTTGTCCATGTACGCCTTCACCGCGCGCGGCTTCAGCTTCGCGAACTCGAACCCCTTCTCGTCCAGGTCCTTGTCATAGGCGAGCGGCTCGAGGAAGAACGGGACGTCGAGCGCCCGGCACTCGGCGCCGATCCGCTCGAGGAATACGTGCTTGCGGTCGTTCACGTCCTGGTCGTCGAACGGGTCGTAGTACAGGAGGATCTTGATCGCGTCCGCGCCCGCCTCGACGAGGCGCCGCACGCTCCAGTGCTCGAGCAGGTCAGGGGTGCGGTTCTGTGGATCGGCGTCGTACCCGGTCTTCTCGTAGGCGAGCAGCACGCCGCTCCCGGGCCGGCGGGCCCGGAGGGCCGGCAGGCCGTACTCGGGGTCCATGAGGATGGCGGTCGCGTGCCGCGTGAGGACCTTCGTGACCGCGGTCTTGAACTCGGTGAGCGACTCGCCCGTGGGCTGGCCGCCCTGTTTCCCGATCTCCTTCTTCAAGGAGCCGCGCTGGTCCATCGCGGCGGCGCGGATCACCCCCCGGTCATCGGCGCAGGCGTCGATCCCCGCGGCCTTGCCCTTCGTGACCTTCGCGTTCGTCATGACGGCCATCGGTCCAGCACCCCCCTGCGCGACGCGTTGGAGATGTTAGGCCGCCGCCGCCGCGGTCGCGGTCCGGGCGGTCCCCTGGATGCGGAGCGCGAGACCGGCCGCGACAACGCCGAACAGCGCGGCCGAGATGAACATGAGGTGGTAGTCCCCGAGGATCGTGTGCACGTAGCCGGCCGCGTACGCGGCGATGGCCGCGCCGACCATGTGGCTGAAGTAGACCCAGCCGTAGATCGTGCCGAGCGACGCGCGCCCATAGATGCGCGCGACGAGGTTCGCGGTCGGCGGCACCGTCGCGATCCAGTCGAGGCCGTACACGACCGCGAAGATGTAGAGCCCCTGCACATCGAAGATGAGCGGGAGCAGGGACAGGGACAGCGCGCGGAACGCGTAGTACGCCGCGAGGAGCTTCCGGTTGTCGTAGCGATCCGAGAGCCAGCCGGAACCAAGCGTCCCAACGATGTTCATCGCGCCCATGACCCCGACCGCGCTCGCCGCGGTCACCTCCGTGAAGCCGTGCTCGATCGCGTGCGGGATGAGGTGGGTGCCGATGAGGCCGGTGGAGGTGTACCCGCAGATGAAGAAGCTGCCCGCAAGGAGCCAGAAGTCGCCGGTCCGGATGGCCGCGCGCATCGGCGTCGCTCGCGAGTCGTCCGCGCGCTCGGCATCGCTCAGCACGGGTGGCTCGCCGTACGCCTTCTGCCCGACGTCCTGGGGCTTGTCGCGCATGAACAGCGCGACCGGGGCGAGGACCGCGATGGACGCGATGACCAGCAGCTCGATCGCCGCGCGCCAGCCCACGCTCACCGTGAGCGAGGCCATCGCGGGGATGAAGATGAGCTGGCCGGTGGATGTGGCCGCGCCGAACGCGCCGATCACGACCCCGCGGTGGGAGCGGAACCACCGGTGCGCCACGGTGGCGCCGAGCACGCTCCCCACCGCTCCGGTACCCGTCCCCACGACGACGCCCCAGAACACGAAGAGCTGCCATTCGTCGTGCAGCGCGAGCATCGCGAGCAGACCGAACGCGACGCACGTGCACCCGGCGAGGATCACCTTCCGCGTCCCGAAGCGGTTGATCAGCCAGCCCGAGAGCGGGCCGCCGAGGCCGAAGGTGAGGATGCTGACGGCGATCGCGGCCGAGATCGTCGCGCGATCCCACCCATATTCCTGCTCGAGCGGCGTGATCAGGACCCCGGGGGCCGCCCGCACGCTCGAGGTGACCAGGAGGGCCAGGAAGGTGATCGCGACGACGACCCACGCATAGTGGAAACGGGTGATCCGCACGACGTCCAGAATACGGCTCGTGCCGGTCGACCGAGCCACGTTCCGTGACCTCGCGGGCGCGTTCCCGAGCGGCGTCGCGATCGTCACGACCGTCGACGCGCACGGCGCACCGCGTGGCCTCACGAGCCAGGCGTTCATCGGCCTCTCGACCGAGCCGCCGCTCGTCCTCGTCAGCCTCGACCGGGCATCGCGGACGCTCGCGGCGCTCCGGCAGTCCGGACTGTTCGTCGTGAACGTCCTGAAGGGCGGCAGCGAGGACCTGAGCACGCGTTTCGCGACCAAGGCCGACGACAAGTTCCAAGGCGTCCGGTGGATCCCGTCGAACGTCGCGCGCGGCGCGCCGATCCTGGTCGATGCGGCCAACGCCTTCCTGGAATGCACGGTCGCGGAGGTCATCGAGCAGGGCGATCACGTCATGTTCGTCGGATCCGTCGAAGGTGGCCGGGTCCTCGGCGGCCCCCCGCTCCTTTATTACCGGCGCACGTACGCCGCCTGGCCGGAGGAGACGCCGGCCCCACCGGTCCTATGAGGCTCTGCACCTTCGACGCGGGCGAAGGACCGCTCACCGGGGTCGTCGACGGCGAGTCCGTGCTGCCGCTGCGCGACACCGTCGAGATGGTCGAGCTCATCCGCCGCGGCGCCGGGTGGGCGCCCGCCGGTCCTGCGCTGCCGCTCCACAGCATCCGGCTGCTCGCTCCGATCGTCCCGAAGCGCAACGTGTTCTGCGTCGGCTGGAATTACGCGGAGCACTTCGCCGAGGGCAAGGCCTTCCGGCCGGCCGACGCGGCGCAGGAGATCCCGCCGCACCCAGCGCTGTTCTCGAAGAACCCGTTCGCCATCGTCGGCCCCGAGGCCGCGATCCGGTACCCGGCGCCGATCTCCGTGCAGCTCGATTACGAGGTCGAGCTCGCGGTCGTCATCGGCCGCGAGGGTCGCGACATCTCCGAACCCGACGCCCTCGAGTTCGTGTTCGGCTACACGGTCGCGAACGATGTCAGCGTGCGTGACGTCCAGCGGTCCTGGCACGGCGGGCAGTGGTTCAAAGGCAAGAACTTCGACACGCACCTTCCGCTCGGCCCGTGGATCGTCACTCGGGACGAGGTCCCAGAACCGCAGGCGCTCAGGATCACCACACGCGTGAACGGCATCACCAAACAGGACTCGAACACGAAGCACATGGTCTTCCCGGTCGCGCGGATCATCGCCGAGCTGTCCGCGGGCCTGACCCTCCACCCTGGGGACGTGATCATCACCGGCACGCCGGAAGGGGTCGGGATGGGCCGTACGCCACCCGAGTGGCTCGTGCCCGGGGATGTCGTGGAGGTGGAGATCGAACGGATCGGGATCTTGCGCAACACGATCGCGGGAGGGTCGTAGACATGCAGACGTTCAAGAGCAACGGCGGCACGGCCAGTGGGTACCTCGCGAGCCCCGCGTCGGGGAAGGGCCCTGGGGTCATCGTCATCCAGGAGTGGTGGGGGCTCATCGATCAGGTGAAGGGCGTCGCCGACAGGTTCGCGCGCGAGAGCTTCAACGCGCTCGCGCCGGACTTCTACCACGGTAAGAGCGCGCAGATCGGCGAGCCGGACGCGGCGCAGAAGCTGATGATGGAGCTGGACCTCGAGCAGACCGCGAAAGATGCCCGCGGCGCCGCGCAGTACCTGGCCGCGCACCCGATGACCTCCTCGAAGAAGATCGGCGTCATCGGGTTCTGCATGGGCGGGATGCTCGCGCTCATGACCGGCACGGTCGCGTCTGAGGTCGTGGGCGCGGTGGTCGACTGCTACGGCGTCCCGCCGCAGAAGAAGCCCGACTACGCGAAGCTGAAGGGCACTCCGGTCCTCGGGATCTTCGGCGGCAAGGACGAGGCGATGGGCCTGAAGGCGTTGCGCGATCTGGAGCCCGACCTCAAGGCCGCGGGCGTCCAGTTCGAGATGATCGTCTACCCGAACGCGGACCACGCGTTCCTGAACGAGCAGCGCAAGGACGCCTATCGTCCGGACGACGCGAAGGACGCCTGGCCGAAGGTCCTGTCGTTCCTGAAGAAGCACCTCGCCAGCTAAACTTCGTGGCGGAGAGGTGTCCGAGTGGTTGATGGTGCCGCTCTCGAAAAGCGGTTGGCGAAAGCCACGGGGGTTCGAATCCCCCCCTCTCCGCTGAACCCTTCTTGCTTCGCTGCCTTCGGCTGCTCCGCAAGGAAGGAACCTGCGGCTCTCTCGGGCAAAGCCCTCGTTCGCCTGAGAACGCGCGTGTAACCTCCACCTCGGGAGAGGTCGCCTAGTGGCCTAGGGCGCTGACCTGGAAAGTCGGTAGTCGAAAGACTCGCGAGTTCGAATCTCGCCCTCTCCGCCGGATGACCGTTCTTGCCTTCGACGTCAACGAGACGCTCCTCGATCTGCGAGCGCTGGACGCGCCGTTCGCGGCGGCGTTCGGCGATGCCGCGCTTCGGCCGCAGTGGTTCGCCCTCATGCTCCAGATCGCGTTCGTCGGTGGGCTCACCGGCTCGTACATCGACTTCACCACGGCCCAACGCGATGCGCTCGCGCTGCTCGCGAAGCGCCAGAAGGTGACGCTCTCGCCGCAGCGGGCCGACGCGATCGTCGACGGCATGCGGACGCTCCC
>DATCOD010000134.1:0-33498 GCA_036564905.1 Candidatus Limnocylindria bacterium | reverse complement strand
CACCCGCGGCCGCCGCCGCCGCGTTCGCCAGCGGCGCGTTCGACCTCGGCCTCGAGACGGTGGATACCGGCGATCCCCAGTCGGCGACCGACCGCTACCTCGGCACCTCGGGACCGTGGTTCGATACCTTGGCGCGGGCGGCCGCGGCGGCGACCGACCGGTCCGAGAAGCGGCTCCTCTACGCCGAGCTGGAGCGCGCCTGGGACGACGCTCGGCCGGCGTTACCGCTGTACCAGCAGCTGCTCGTCGATGTGGCCCCCCGAGCGCTCTTTGGCGTCGATCCATCGACCTCGGGCGCCCCGCTGACCTGGAACGCCCGCGAGTGGAGATTCACGACGCCGTAGGCCCATGAACCCCCGTCGCGCCCGTCGGGTAGAGGGGAATGATCGGTCGGACTGTCGCGCAATTGACGCTGCGCGGCGGGCGGCCAACAATGATGGTGTCCCGCGCGATCCGACCCCGCCCGGCGGCGGTCGCTCGCACGGGCAAATGGAAGGGAGGCGGAGGGAGCCCGGCTTCAGGATGGGTCCGGTGACCCGCGGTCGCGGTGGCGACCCCCGCACTCGTCGTCAGTGCCTACACGCGTCGCACGCCACAACATTGGAGGGAGCGAATGATCCAGCGCCGTTCAAGTCTCTGGTCGATCCTGGTGATGCTCGTCGCGGTCTCGATGATCGTGACGGCCTGCCAGGCCAGCACCGGAGGCACCACACCCAGCGCCGCAGCGGCCGTCGACCCCAACGGTGCGTTCAACACCAACATGGGGAGCGAGCCCGACACGATCGATCCGCAGAAGGAGTCGTTCGTCGGCGAGGTCGGCCAGACCATGATGGTCTTCGAGGCGCTGATGGCGCTCGATCCGAAGACCCTCAAGCCGGTCCCCGGCGCCGCGAAGGATCAGCCGAAGATCTCGGCCGACGGGCTGTCCTACACCTACACGCTGCGTGACGGTCTCAAGTACTCGGATGGCTCGCCGCTCACGACGGCGAACTTCGTGTACGCCTTCACGCGCCTCTGCGACCCGAACGTCGCCGGCGACTACGCGTTCACCGGCTACATCATCGTCGGGTGCGAGGACTACTCGAACATGGACCCGAAGAAGGCGACGCCCGCGGAGCTCGCGGCCGCGAAGGCCAAGCTCGGGATCACGACGAGCGGCAGCGACATCACGTTCAAGCTGACCGAGCAGGCGCCCTACTTCAACTCGATCGCCGCCCTCTGGGTCGGCGCTCCCGCGCGTGAGTCGGACGTCACCAAGGGTGGCGACAAGTGGACCGAGCCGGCGACGTTCATCGGCAACGGCCCATTCAAGCTCACCGAGTGGAAGCACAACGAGAAGATGGTCTACGAGCGCAACGACAACTACCGGACCCCGGCGAAGCTCAAGACGTGGACCAAGGTCATGATCAATGAAGGCGCGGTCGCCTTCGCCGCATACCGGAACAACGAGCTTGACGCCGTCGGCGTCGCCGCGGAAGACCTCCGCACCGTCAACGCCGACGCGGACCTCAAGGCACAGGTCCGGGATGTTCCCGGCTCGTGCACCTTCTACTACGGCTTCAACACCCAGAAGGCGCCGTTCACCGACCCCAAGGTCCGGATGGCCTTCGCGAAGTCGTTCGATCGGGGTTCCTACGTCAGCGATGTGGCTGGCGGGATCGGCAAGCCGATCGAATCGTTCCTCCCGCCGGGTCTCCCTGGGTACGACCCGAGCGATCACACGCAGGCCTACGACGTCCCGGCCGCCAAGGCGCTCCTCGCGAGCTCGAGCTTCGCCGGGAAGCCTGAGCTGACCACCATCAAGTACACGTACTCGGCCTCCGCCCGCAACAAGACCCGCGCTGAGTGGGTCCTCGCGCAGTGGAAGACGAACCTCGGCATCGACATCCAGGCCGACCCGGTGGCCAGCACCACCTACACCCAGCTGGTGAAGACGGCGGCTACGACGCCGCAGCTGTTCTTCCTCGGCTGGTGCGCGGACTACCCCGACCAGCAGGACTGGCTCACCACCGTGTTCCTGTCGAGCTCAACGGTGTCGCACGTCGGCTGGAAGAACACCCAGTTCGACACGCTCACCCGGCAGGCCGACAAGGAGCCGGACCCGAAGAAGCGTGACGACACCTATCTGGCGGCGCAGAAGATCCTGACGGGCGACGCGCCCGTCGCGTTCCTCTACTCATCGGCCACGAAGTACGTGCTCAAGCCGTACGTGCACGGCATCACGGACACCGCGCTCGACTTCGAGTACGGCATCTTCGACATCACGAACATCTCGGTGTCGAAGAAGCAGTAGCCGCAACGTTCCGATCGCGCACGCCGGGCCGGCCGCAAGGCCGGCCCGGCGACGTTCCACCCACGACCGCGAGAAAGATCATCGCAGCGGGCCTCGGTCCGAACCGTCCGGACTGTGTAGCGGTATACACTCGGAAATAGGCGATGTTCCCGCGTCAGGAGGCCTGAGAGACCACCGATGCTCCAATACACGATCCGGCGGCTTCTCCTGATCATCCCGACGATGTTCTTCGTCGCGCTCATCACGTTCGGCCTGACCAGAGCGTCGCCGGGCTCGCCATTCGATCGGAATGAGAACCGGCCGCTCCCGCAGGCGACGATCGACCGACTCAACCGGCTCTACGGGATCGACCGGCCGGTGGACGAGCAATTCGTGCTCTTTCTCGGGAACGCCATACGGCTCGACTTCGGCTCGAGCCTGGTGAAGGATCGTCAGGTCACCGACATCATCGGCCAGGGCCTTCCGGTGACGGCGCAGCTGGGCGTCCAGGCCCTGTTGCTCTCTCTCGCGATCTCGCTCCCGCTCGGCGTCATCAGCGCGCTCAAGCAGAACTCGCTGATCGATTACGGCAGCCTGTTCTTCGCGACCGTCGGCTACACGATTCCCTCGTTCGTCATCGCGATCGTGCTGATCTTCGTCTTCGCCGTCGATCTGCGGTTGCTCCCGATCGTCGGCTGGGGGGATGTGAAGCACATGATCCTTCCGACGGTGGTGCTGGCCCTGGGACCGGCCGCGTTCATCACCCGGATCACCCGCGCGAGCATGCTCGAGGCCATCCGCCAGGACTACGTCCGGACGGCCCGGAGCAAGGGCCTGCGGGAGCAGGTCGTCATCGTGTCGCACGTCATGAAGAACGCGATGATCCCGGTCGCCACGATCGTCGGCCCCGCGACCGCCGGCCTGATCACGGGATCGTTCATCGTCGAGTCCCTGTTCAGCGTGCCGGGGATCGGCCGGCTGTACGTTCTGAGCATCAACCAGAGCGACTACCCGGTCATCATGGCGACGACGCTCCTGTACGCGTTCCTGATCATGGTCGCGAACATCAGCGTCGACATCGTCTACGGCATGCTCGATCCGCGCATCAAGCTGGCGAAATAGTGGCGACCGTCACGACCGCCGCGCAGCAACGGGCGATCGACGCCAACCTGCTCGTCCGCAAGCAGCGCTCGCTCTGGGGTGACGCGCTCTACCGGCTGCGCCGCAACAAGGCCGCGATGCTCGGCATCGCGATCATCGTCATCGCCGGGTCGCTCGCGATCTTCGCCCCGCTCGTCGCCCCGTACGATCCGGCGCTGCAGGACACCAAGCTGAACAACATGGATCCGCTGTTCACCGGGACGCAGTACACGAATTCACGCTTCCTGCTCGGCAGCGACGTGCTGGGCCGGGACATCCTGAGCCGGCTCATCTGGTCGGCCCGGATCTCGATGGTCGTCGGGTTCGTGCCCACCGCCCTGATCTTCGTCATCGGCGCGTCGCTGGGGATGCTGGCCGGGTTCTACGGGGGCTGGGTCGACAACCTGCTGATGCGCTTCACCGACATCGTCTACGCGTTCCCCGATCTGCTGTTCCTGATCATCATCATGGCGGCGCTGCGCAACACCGGGCTCGGCGAGGTGCTCGGCGGGCTGCTGCTGATGTTCATGGCCCTTGCCGTCGTGAGCTGGGTCGGGCTCGCCCGGCTGATCCGCGGCCAGGTCCTGTCGCTCAAGGAGAAGGAGTTCGTCGAGGCCGCCCGGGCCATCGGCGTGCCCACCCGGCGGATCATGTTCCGCCACCTGTTCCCCAACGCGCTCGCGCCGGTGATCGTCTCGCTCGCGTTCGCGATCCCCGGGGCGATGCTGGCCGAAGCGACCCTGTCGTTCCTCGGCATCGGCATCAAGCCGCCGACGGCGACCTGGGGGGTCATGATCAACGAGGGCTACACCGTCTTCGCCCAGAGCCCGTGGCCAGTGATGCTCCCGGCGCTCTGCATCTCGGTCGTGATGCTCGCGTTCACCTTCCTCGGCGATGGCCTCCGCGACGCGCTCGACCCTCGGATGAAGATCTAGCCGGCGTTGCGTAGACTCCGCGTCTCGTCGGGCCCGTTGTGACGACTGGGAAGGGGAGACCACTTGCCTGAGCTGCTCGAGGTCAAGGACCTCAAAACGCAGTTCTTCACGCGCGACGGTGTCGTGCGCGCCGTGGACGGCGTGTCGTTCGAGCTCGCCGCGGGCGAGACGCTCGGCATCGTGGGCGAGTCGGGCTGCGGCAAGTCCGTGACCGCGCTCTCGCTCATGCGGCTCATCCCGCAGCCTCCCGGCAAGATCGTCGATGGATCGATCATGTTCGACGGTCAGGACATCCTGAAGATGGACGACGACGACGTCCGGGCCATCCGCGGGAACAACATCGCGATGATCTTCCAGGACCCGATGACCAGCCTCAACCCGGTGCTGACGATCAGCCGCCAGATCTCCGAGGCCCTCGAGCTGCACCTCAAGATGGACAAGTCCGAAGCGAAGAAGCGGACGATCGAGCTCCTCGAGCTCGTGAACATCCCGAGCGCGAAGAAGCGCGCCGACGACTACCCGCACCAGTTCTCGGGCGGCATGCGGCAGCGCGTGATGATCGCGATGGCCCTGTCGTGCAACCCGAAGCTCATCCTCGCGGACGAGCCGACCACCGCGCTCGACGTGACCATCCAGGCGCAGATCCTCGATCTGCTGAAGAACCTCGCGCGCGAATTCCGCACGGCGTTCATCCTCATCACGCACGATCTCGGCGTGGTCGCGGGCATGACCCAGCGCATCCACGTCATGTACGGCGGGCAGATCGTCGAGAAGGCCGACACGGCCGAGCTCTTCGCGAACCCGAAGATGCCGTACACCTGGGGTCTGCTCCGCTCGATCCCACGCTTGGACGAGTCGCGCAAGGCGAAGCTGCTGCCCATCGAAGGGCTGCCGCCGGACCTGATCGCGCCGCCGCCGGGCTGCCGCTTCGAGCCGCGGTGCCAGTATCGCCGCGACATCTGCTCGCAGCAGGTCCCCGAGCTCACGCACATCCCGAACTCCAAGCCCGACCACGAGGCGCGCTGCTTCGGGACGCAGGCGGGCGGCTGGCTCGTGGACACCGACTGGCGCCACGACACCGGGAGCGTCACGGAGCTCGAGGCGATCAAGGCGGAGGTCGCCGATCTGCCACCTGAGGTGAAGCGCATCGAGTCCTCGGAGGAGAAGCGGTAATGGCAGTGCAGGAGGACCAGTTCATCCAGCGCAGCCGGTCGACGGCGACGTTCGACAGCGGCAAGAACCTGCTCGAGGTGACGGCCCTCAAGATGCACTTCCCGCTCACGCAGGGGATCATCTTCCAGCGCCAGGTCGGCGCCGTTCGCGCCGTCGACGGGATCGACTTCTTCGTCGAGAAGGGCGAGACCCTCGGCCTCGTGGGCGAGTCCGGCTGCGGCAAGTCCACCACCGGCCGCGCGATCCTCCAGCTCTACAAGCCGACGTCGGGCGAGGTGAAGTTCGACGGGATCGAGCTGACGAAGCTTGGCGGCGAGCAGATGCGCAAGATGCGCCGCCGGATGCAGATGATCTTCCAGGACCCGTATGCGTCGCTCAACCCGCGCATGACCGTCGGCAACATCATCGGCGAGCCGCTCGAGGTCCACAACCTCGCGTCGGGCAAGGCGAAGACGGAGCGCGTGCAGGAGCTGCTGAAGATCGTCGGCCTGAACCCGTACTTCACGAACCGCTACCCGCACGAGTTCTCAGGTGGCCAGCGCCAGCGCATCGGCGTCGCGCGCGCCCTCGCCGTCGAGCCGGAGTTCATCGTCGCCGACGAGCCGATCTCGGCCCTCGACGTCTCCATCCAGGCGCAGGTCATCAACCTCCTGGAGGAGCTCCAGGATAAATTCAAGCTCACGTACCTGTTCATCGCGCATGACCTGTCTGTCGTCCGCCACATCAGTGACCGCGTCGCGGTCATGTACCTCGGCAAGATCGTCGAGCTCGCCGATCGCGTCGACCTCTACGAGCACCCGCTGCACCCGTACTCGCAGGCGCTGCTCTCGGCCGTGCCGATCCCGGATCCGGCGGTCGAGGTGAAGCGGAAGCGCATCATCCTGACCGGCGACGTCCCGTCGCCGGTGAACCCCCCGACCGGTTGTCGCTTCCACACCCGGTGCTGGAAGGCCCAGGAGATCTGCAGCGAGGTCGACCCCGAGTTCATCGAGCACGCGCCGCGGCACTGGGCGGCCTGCCACTTCCCCGGCGCGTAGACCGGCCGCATTCCACCATGGGTGGTATGCCTACTCGGTGAGACCGCGTTGGCTCGGGGTCGCGCTCGCCGTCGTCGTGGTCGGGTGCCAGGCGACGACGCCCGCACCGACGCCCACACCCTCGCCCGTCGGACTGCCGTCGCCCGCGCCGAGCGCGACGCCGTCGCCCGCGCCGAAGATCCCGCTCGGTGGCACGCTGCGGGTCGCGCTCTCCGCGCCGATCGGCTCGCTCGATCCGCAGAGCGTGGATGCGAACCCGCTCGTGGCCGCTCAGATCTTCGAAGGGCTGGTGGCCGGCGGGCAGAACGGCGTCGTCGCCGCGCTCGCGACCAAGTGGCTCGTCGCGGCGGACGGCCGCGCGTGGACCTTCACGCTGCGCGACGGCGTGACGTTCCACGACGGGACGGCCCTCGACGCGGCCGCCGTCGCGAAGAGCCTCGGTCGCCCGAACGATCCGCTCATCGAGAAGGCCGCGGCGCCCGACCCGCGGACGGTCGTGCTCACGACGCGCGTGCCGTACGGGCCGTTCCTCAGCGCGCTCACCACGCTGCCGTACCTCATCGTCTCGCCCGTGTCCCGCACGTCGGGCACCGGCCCGTTCCGCGTCCCCCCGGGCGCGGACGCCGCGCGGCCCCTCGTGCTCGAGCGGAACGATCGCTACTGGCGCGCCGATGGGTCAGGCCAGAAGCTCCCGTACCTCGACACGCTCAGCCTCACGGCGATCCCGGATCCCGGCACCCGCCTCGCCGCGATCCGCGCGGGGAACGTCGACTTCGTGCAGGACCTGGCGCTCGGTGACGTCAGCACGATCCGGACGGACCCGAGCCTGCAGCTCGTCACTCGTCCGGCATCGATGGTGCTCTACCTCGCGCTCGATCTGTCGATCGCCCCGCTGGACGATCTTCGCGTCCGCCAGGCGATCGCCCAAAGCCTGGACCCGCGGAGCCTGGTCGACCGCCTGTACTCGGGGATGGCCACGCCGGCAGCGCAGCTCACCCCGCCCGCGATGCTCGGCTACGACGAGTCGGTCACCGAGTTCGCGAAGTCCGACCCGGCCTCGGCGAAGAAGCTGCTGACCGATTCGGGGCACGCGAACCTCGAGCTGGATCTCTGGTACCTCTCCGACGGGACCGTTACCGGGCCCGACCTGCGGAAGGTCGCCGAGGCCGTGGCGGTCGACCTCGCGACCTCCGGCATCATCGCCGACACGAAGACCATCGACCCCATCACCTTCGGCGTGAGCGTCCGGGAGAACCGCTACCCGATGTGGGTCGGCCTGGCGTCGATGGCGACCTTCGACCCGGATGAGCTGCTCGGCAGCGCGTTCATCCCGCCGGTGGCGAACGGCCAGGACCAGCCCACCGAGGCCGGTGGCTGGACCAACAAGGAGGTCGCCGGCCTCCTGCGTGCGGCGAAGGCCGAGCCCGACCAGTCGAAGCGCGCCGAGCTCTACAAGCAGGTCACGAAGATCGTCCAACGGGAGATCCCGCGCATCCCGATCGCGTGGAGCTCGCCGGCGGCGGCCGCGACGAAGAAGGTCATCAACGTGCAGGGCGCGCTGTTCGCCGATGTCGGGATGGGGAAGTGACGGTACGCTGACCGCATGATGATGGGCGGCGGCGGCGGCATGCACGCGATGTTCATGGGCTCGAGCGGCCGTGAGCGGAAGCGGCCATCGATCGCGATGTACCGCCGGCTGTTCCGGTTCGTGACGCCATATCGCCGGAAGCTCGTTCTGGCCGCGGCGTTGCTCGTCCTCTCGACCGCCCTCGGCCTCGTGTGGCCGCAGGTCGTGCTGCGGGTCCTGGACGCGGGGCTCAAGGACGGGGCGCTGCTCGACGAGCTCGTCGTCGCCCTCCTCGGTGTGCTCCTGTTCCGCGCCGTGATCGATGGGGTCCGGCAGTACGTGATGGCCTGGACCGGCGAGCGCGTGATCTTCGATCTGCGGATGGAGATCGTCCGTCATCTCCAGTCGCTCTCGCTCTCGTTCTTCACCCGCCGCAGGACCGGCGAGCTCATGTCGCACGTGACGAGCGACGCGACGCTCGTCCACGGCGTGGTGACCCAGACGATCATCTCGGTCCTGGGTCAGGTCCTCACGCTCGTCGGCGGCCTCGTCGTGATCTTCGTGATGAACTGGCGGCTCGCGCTCCTCACCCTCGTCGTCGCGCCCCCGATCGGGTTCCTCGGCCAATATCTCGGGCGCAAGATCCGAGCGATGTCACGCGAGGCGCAGGACGCGCAGGGTGAGGCGGTCGGCGTGCTCCAGGAGGCGATCGCCGAGGTCCGCACGGTGCAGGCGTTCACGCGCGAGGAGTACGAGTCCGAGCGCTTCCGCGCGAAGCTCCTGTTCACGCTGTCGAAGGTCCTCCAGCGCGCGCGGCTATCGGCGACCCTCTTCCCGCTCATCGGGTTCCTCGGGTTCGCGGCCTCGATCATCGTCCTCTGGTACGGAGGCCATCAGGTGATCCGCGGCGAGGCGACGACCGGTCAGCTCGTGGCGTTCCTCCTCTACGCCGGCATGGTCGCCGGGCCCGTCGGGGGGCTCGCCAGCCAGTGGACCCAGGTGCAGGAGGCGTTCGGCGCGGCCGACCGCATCTTCGCGCTGCTCGACACGGTCCCCGAGATCGCGGATCGTCCAGGCGCGTCTGTGCTGCCCGCGGCCGACGGACACATCGCGTTCGAAGGCGTCTCGTTCCGATACGCGCAGGGGCCGCTCGTCCTGACGGACATCACGACCTCATTCGACGCCGGGAAGACCACCGCGTTGGTCGGTCCGTCCGGGGCGGGGAAGACCACGCTCGTCAGCATCGTCGCGCGGTTCTACGACCCGACCGAGGGACGGGTCACCATCGATGGCCACGACCTGCGCGACCTGACCGTGCGCTCGGTGCGCGAGCAGATCGCGGTGGTGCCCCAGGAGCCGATCCTGTTCGCGACCACCGTCGCGGACAACATCCGCTACGGGCGCCTCGATGCGACCGATGCGCAGCTCCATGCGGCCGCCCAGGCGGCGAACGCGACGGAATTCATCGACCGGCTCCCCGAGAAGTACGACACGATCGTGGGGGAGCGCGGTGTGAAGCTCTCGGTCGGGCAGCGCCAGCGGATCGCGATCGCCCGCGCGCTGCTCCGTGACTCGCCGGTGCTCCTGCTCGATGAAGCGACCTCGTCGCTCGACAACGAAAGCGAGTACCTCGTGCAGGAGGCGCTCGCGCGGCTCATGCTCGGCCGAACGACGATCGTGATCGCGCATCGCCTCACGACCGTGGAGCGCGCCGACCGCATCCTCGTCCTCGAGCGCGGCCGGATCGTCGAGGATGGAACGCATCAGTCGCTCATGAACGCGAACGCGCTGTACTGGCGTCTCTACACGCGCGCCTTCCGTGACGAGAAGCCGGCGGACTCGCCGGTCGATGACCTACCGATAGTGATCGGGATGGATCCACGGGGCGAGGCTCATGGCGACAAGGTCGGCGAAGGCGTCCGTGCGTGAGACCGCGCCGCCGGTCAGCAGGCCGATCGCGCCGCTCGCGGACTTGCTGTCGGTCACGTTGAAGAGGTCGTCGATCAACGTTCCGAGCTCGGTCCCGGCACGCAGCCCGGTGGCGAGCGCCGGCGGCAGGAGCATGCGCAGGCCGCTCGCGTAGCCCTCTCGGCCGGCCGGATCGATCGCGGCGACCCACGACAGCAGCCACACCCGCCCGCCGTCCAGCTCGACGCCGCCCTCCAGGCCGAACGCGATGTCCGCGCCGCTCGCGGCCAGCGCGCCGCGGGCCCGCTCGAGCGCTCCCGCGCGGGTCGCGACGTCCCCGATGGGTTGGTGGCCGACGCCCGACGGCACCGCGATCGCGACCACCGCGCACGCGGGCGCGAGCGTGCCGAGCGCCGAGCGGACCGCCGAGACCTTCGCGGGATTCGTGGAGCCGATCGCGGCGCGCATGAACGGGAGCGTCACCCGCCGAGCCTACGGATGGCTAGCAGTGGCGACGATAGCGCGCTAGAATTCCGACCAGAGTGCTCGGAAATCAGCTCACGCCCCTGACCCCGGCCGCGTTCCACGTCTCGACCCGTGGGGAGTACGGGATGCGGTTGATGGTCGAGCTCGCCCGCCGCCACGGCGAGGGCAGCGTCTCGCTTCACGCGGTCGCCGAGCGCGAGCAGCTGCCCGAGGCGTACCTCGAGCAGCTCGTCGCCGTGCTTCGCAAGGCCGGGCTCGTGCTCGGCAAGCGCGGCGCCGGCGGCGGCTACACGCTCTCGCGCGATCCGGGCGAGATCACCGTGGGCGACGTCGTGCGCGCCCTCGAGGGGCCGATCGAGCCGCAGGTCTGCACGGCCGAGGGCGATCCGGTCCTGAATTGCGTTCGCGAGCAGGACTGCGGGACCCGGGCCGTGTGGCACAAGCTCCAAGCGACCATCGCCCGAGCGCTCGATGGGATGACGCTCGAGCAGATCGCGCGTCAGACCCAGCCGCAGAATGTGACCGTCGCGCCCTAAGGGCGCGCCGCAGGGGGAGACACCGTGTCGACGCTCGAGATCAAGGACCTCCACGTCAGCGTGGACGACAAGGAGATCCTCAAAGGGATCGACCTCGTCGTTCGCAGCGGCGAAGCCCACGCGATCATGGGCCCGAACGGCTCCGGGAAGAGCACGCTCTCGCTCGCGATCATGGGCCACCCGCGCTATCGCGTGACGAAGGGCTCGGTCGTCCTCGACGGATCGGACATCCTGTCGCTCCCGGTCGACGAGCGCGCCCGCAGGGGGCTGTTCCTCGCCTTCCAATACCCCTCCGTGATCCCCGGCGTGTCGGTCGCGAACTTCCTCCGCACGGCGATCAACGCGCGCCGCGCCACGCCGGGCGTCGAGAAGAAGAACGACCTGCCGATCCCGCAGTTCCGGAAGCTCCTCGCCGAGAAGATGAAGCAGCTCGAGGTCCCCGATGACTTCCTCAAGCGGGCGGTGAACGACGGATTCTCCGGCGGCGAGAAGAAGCGTCTCGAGACGCTCCAGATGCACATGTTCTCGCCAACCTTCGCGATCCTCGACGAGACCGACTCTGGTCTCGACATCGATGCGCTGAAGACGATCGCGACCGGGATCGAGTCCCTCCGCGGGCCGGACATCGGGATCCTGCTCATCACGCATTACGAGCGGATCCTCCGCTACGTTCTGCCGGACTTCGTGCACGTTCTCGTGGACGGCCGGATCGTCCGCACCGGTGGCCGCGAGCTCGCGACCGAGCTCGAGCAGAAGGGCTATGAGTTCGTCCGCGAGGAGCTGTACAAAGTGCCTTCAGCTGACGCGGCCGCAGGCCGCGGTGATGGCAAAGAGCCTGCAGGGGTGGCTGAATAGTGGCCGTGATCGCCCCGCGCGAGACCGCGACCCCGCTGGACGTCGAGCGCGTCCGCGCCGACTTCCCGATCCTGTCGCGGACCGCCCACGGAAAGCCGCTCGTGTACCTGGACAACGCGGCGACCAGCCAGAAGCCGCGGGCGGTCATCGACGCGATGTCGAGCGTCTACCTGGAGCACAACGCGAACATCCATCGCGGCGTGTACGAGTTCAGCGAGCGCACGACCGCGCTCTTCGAGGGCGCACGTGAGAAGGTCGCGAAGTTCATCAACGCGCCGCAGACCCGTGAGGTCATCTTCTGCCGCAACGCGACCGAGGGTCTGAACCTGATCATGCAAACCTGGGGCCGCGAGCACATTGGGACGGGCGACGTCATCGTGACCACCGTCCTCGAACACCATTCGAATTTCGTGCCCTGGCAGCAGCTCGCCCAGCAGGTCGGTGCGACGCTCATCGTCGTGGACATCGACGACGACGGCCGCCTGCGCCGGGATCAGTTCACCGCGGCGCTCGCGAAGCACCCGAAGCTCGTCACGATCACGCACACGAGCAACGGCCTCGGGACGGTGACGCCGGCGAAGGAGCTGACCGCTGAAGCGCACGCCGCGGGCGCGCTCGTGGTCATCGATGGGGCGCAGTCCGTGCCGCACTCGAAGGTGGACGTCCGGGACCTCGACTGCGACTTCCTCGCGTTCAGCGGCCACAAGATGCTGGCGCCCCCCGGTTCGGGCGTCGTGTGGGGCCGCGCGGCGATCCTCGAGCAGATGCGCCCGTTCCTGTACGGGGGCGACATGATCTCGCGGGTCGCGGTCGACCTCACGACCTGGAACGAGCTGCCCTGGAAGTTCGAGGCCGGGACGTCGGCCTATGTCGACGCGATCGGCCTTGGCGCCGCGGTCGATTACCTCCAGGCCGTCGGCATGGACAAGATCCACGAGCACGAGCGTGCTCTGGTCGCCTACGCGCTCCCGCGGCTGACGGCCATCCCCGGACTCACGGTCTTCGGCCCGAAGACGGTCGAGGACCGCGTCGGGGTCATCTCGTTCGACATCGCCGGGATCCATCCGCACGACGTCGCGCAGATCTTCGACAGCGAGGGCATCTGCGTGCGCGCCGGGCATCACTGCAACCAGCCGCTCATGACCCGGCTCGGGACCGCGGCCACGACGCGCGCGAGCTTCTACCTGTACAACACCTTCGCCGAGATCGACGCGCTGGTCAGCGCGATCGGCACGGCGAAGAAGCTGTTCAAGGTCTAGACCGGAGAGCTATGGACGACTTCTACCGCGAGTTCATCCTCGACCACTACAAGAACCCGCACAACTTCGGTGAGCTTGCCGGAGCGACGCATCAGTACCACGACACGAATCCGCTCTGCGGCGACGAGATCACGATGTACCTGAAGATCGGCGCGGATGACCGGGTCGAGGACGTGGCGTTCAGCGGCAAGGGCTGCGCGATCTCGCAGGCCTCGGCCTCGATCCTCACCGACGAGGTGCGCGGGAAGACCCTGGACGAGCTGAAGGCGATCGATCGGGACCACGTGATCGAGAACCTCGGGATCACCTTGACCCCGGCGCGCCTCAAGTGCGCCCTGCTCAGCCTGAAAGCGTTGAAAGGCAGCGCCTGGGGGCTGCACGAGTGGCCCGGCGAAGAGGTGAAAACGTCATGAAACAGGCCATCGATATTCCGACTTCGGGAGTAGGATTAACCCCATGGCAGTGAATCCGGCGGTCGACCAGCTTCCCGACAACTACAAGTTCGGCTGGGAGGACAAGGACGCCGTCTATCGGAACGTCAAGAAGAAGGGCCTCTCCGAGGACGTCGTCCGGGAGATCAGCCAGACCTACAAGCAGGAGCCGGAGTGGATGCTCACACGGCGCCTGAAGGCGCTCAAGCATTACCGCAGCCGGCCGATGCCCACGTGGGGCGCCGATCTCTCGGCGATCGATTTCGAGGACATCTACTACTACCTGCGCGCCTCGGATAAGACGATGAAGGATTGGAACGACGTCCCGGACTACATCAAGCGGACGTTCGACCAGCTCGGCATCCCGCAGGCGGAGCAGAAGTACCTCGCCGGGGTCGGAGCTCAATATGACTCCGAGTCCGTGTACCACAACATCCGCAAGGATCTCGCGGCTCAGGGCGTCGTCTTCATGGACACCGACACCGCGCTCAAGGAGCACCCCGAGATCTTCCGCGAGCACTTCGGCACGGTGATCCCGGCGAACGACAACAAGCTCGCCGCGCTCAACACCGCGGTGTGGTCGGGTGGCTCGTTCGTGTGGGTCCCGAAGAACGTGCACGTCGAGATCCCGCTCCAGGCCTATTTCCGCATCAACAGCGAGAACGCCGGCCAGTTCGAGCGGACCATGATCATCGCCGAGGAAGGCTCCAGCGTGCACTACGTCGAGGGCTGCACCGCCCCGGTGTTCACGACGAACACGCTGCACAGCGCCGTCGTCGAGATCATCGTGAAAAAGGACGCCCGCGTCCGCTACACGACGATCCAGAACTGGAGCCACAACGTCTACAACCTCGTCACGAAGCGCGCGGTGGTCCAGGAGGGCGGCGTCATGGAGTGGATCGACGCCAACCTCGGCTCCAAGGTGACGATGAAGTACCCGAGCGTCTACCTGGTCGGCGAGCGCGCGCACGGCGAGGTCCTTTCCGTCGCGTTCGCCGGCGACGGCCAGCACCAGGACGCCGGCGCGAAGATGATCCATGCCGCGCCGCACACCACGTCGCTCATCACGAGCAAAGGCATCAGCAAGGGCACCGGAAAGCAGAGCTACCGCGGCCTCGTGAAGATCTACCCCGGCTGCAAGGGCGCCAAGAGCACGGTCCGGTGCGATGCGCTCATGCTCGACGACACCGCGCAGAGCTCGACGTACCCGTACATGGAGGTCGACGAGGACGATGTGACCATCGGCCACGAGGCCTCCGTCTCCAAGATCGGCGAGGAGCAGCTCTTCTACCTCATGAGCCGCGGGATGACCGAGGCCGAGGGGACCGCGATGATCGTCAACGGCTTCATCGAGCCGATCGTGAAGACGCTCCCGATGGACTACGCGATCGAGATGAATCGCCTCATCACGCTGCAGATGCAGGGCGCGATCGGCTAATGGCGGTCGCGCTCGCACCAACGGCGCTCCTGCCGCTCGACCGCTCTCTGGTCGAGCGGCTTTCGCGTCGGCGCGACGAGCCCGACTGGCTCCGCGACTGGCGCCTGGCCGCGCTCGAGTCGCTCCGGCCGGAGGACTGGCCGTCCGAAGCGGACGAGGAGTGGCGCCGATTCCCGCTCCAGGGCCTCCCCGGCGGCCCGCTCGTCGTCGACGAGCCACCCGGACCGCCGTCGTACTACAGCGCGATGCCCGTCGAGGCCGCGCACAACGGCGTGATCTTCGACCGCTGGAGCGACGCGGTGAAGGACCATCCCGAGGTCGTGAGACGAGCCCTCGGCACCAACCTGGGGCTCAAGAGCCACGCGGCGTTCCGCGCGCTCAACGCCGCGGCGTTCGCGCACGGCAGCACGTTCGTGTACGTGCCCGCGGGCGTCACCGTCGAGCTTCCGCTGCAGGTGCAGAAGCATTGGGCCGCGGGCACCGGCGCGATCGTGTCCCGCACCGTCGTCGTCGCGGAGCGGGGCAGCAGCGTCACCCTGGTCGAGGAGGTCACCTCCGACGGCGGCGGGAAGGGCCGGGTCGCGATCCCCGGCGTCGAGGTCATCGCCGGCGACGGCGCCCAGGTCCGGTACGTCGGCATCCAGCGTTTCGGCGACGACGTGTGGGATCTCGGCTTCCAGCGCTACGCCTCCGGCCGCGACAGCACCGTCGCGAGCTTCAACGTGCTCGTGGGCAGCCACAAGACGAAGCTCGGCGTCGATTCGGACATCCTGGGCGACGGCGCGACGGTGAAGCTGTACGGCCTCGTCGCGGCGGGCGCGGATCAGCGGATCGACGTGAACTCGCTCCAGAAGCTCGACGGCCGGGCGTCGACGAGCGACCTGCTCTACCTGTCGGCGCTCTACGAGCGGGCGCACGCCACGTACTACGGGGTCATCCGGGTGGAGCCGACCTCGCACGGCAGCGGCTCGTACCAGGAGTGCCGGAACATGCTCCTCTCCGACAAGGCCGGCGCCGATCCGATCCCGGTGCTCGAGATCCTCACGAACGACGTGGCCCGGTGCGGGCACGGCGCGACCGCCGGACGCCTGGACGATCTCGAGCTCTTCTACGTCATGTCGCGCGGTCTCGACCGCGCGAGCGCGGAGCAGATGCTCGTGCGCGGGTTCTTCCAGCGGGTCATCAACCAGATCCCCGACCCGCAGGTCGGCGCCCGCGTGCTCGCGGCGCTCGCGCCGCGGATCGGCCGGACCGCCGAGCTCGAGGAGGTCGCATGACCGCAGCCGAAGGGCCGCGCTGGTGGCCCGTCGCCGGAGAGGCTGATCTCGCCCCGGGCGAGGTCATGGTCGTCGGCGTCGAGGGCCGCTCGTTCGCCCTCGGGCGCACCAGGGCTGGCCGGTGGGGCGCCATCGACAACGTGTGCACCCACGACGGCGGCACGCTCGGCGAGGGCGAGCTCGACGAGCAGTGCGTCGAGTGTCCACGGCATGGCGCGCGGTTCGATCTCTTCACCGGCCAGGTCAAGGCCCTACCGGCCGTGTACCCGGTGAACGCCTACCCCGTCCGCGTCGTCGACGGCATCGTGCAGATCGACCTGGGGGTCGGCACGCGGGAGCTCGAGATCGGCGGCTAGCTCGATGCCGTCCGGCCGAACGGCGGACCGGACGCGCCACCGATATCCTCGTCGCTGACGCAGTCATCGGGAGGGTGTCCGTGATCAGCTCCGCCGCGCGCGACCGCGTGAAGCTCGCCGTCGATCAGCTCGAAGAGGCGTTCCACCGCTACGACGAGCGATCGAGCGCCGACAGTCTCGACGGCTACGAGGCCGCGCTGAACCGCGGCAAGGCCATGGCGTTCCAGGAGGCGGCCCATTACCTGAAATCAGCGCTGCACGACATCGACCTGAAGAGCCTCTGATCGTGATCACCGCAGTCGTCCTGATCAGCGCGGACCGCAAGGCCATCCCGACCCTCGGCGAGGCGCTCGCCGCCGTCGAGGGCGTCTCAGAGGTGTATTCGGTGACCGGACCGATGGACTTCATCGCGATGGTCCGCGCGCGCGAGCACGACGAGCTCGCCGAGATCGTCACTCAGCGGATCGGCCAGGTACCGGGCGTCCTGCGCACGGACACCCACGTCGCGTTCAAGATGTACTCCCGCCACGACCTCGAGTCGCTCTTCTCCATCGGCGCGGAACAGCCCGGCACGCGCGCCTAGACTCGGCCTGATGCAGGCCGTCGTCATGGCCGGCGGCGAGGGGAGCCGCCTCAGACCGCTGACGATCAACCGTCCGAAGCCGATGGTGTCGATCGTGAACAAGCCCTGCCTCGGCCACATCTTCGATCTGCTGAAGCGGCACGGGATCCAGGATGCCTTCGTCACGCTGCAGTACCTGGCCTCGGTCATCCAGGACAGCTACGGGGACGGCGGCGCGGTCGGCATGCGGCTCCGGTACAGCGTCGAAGAGACCCCGCTCGGCACCGGCGGCTCGGTCCGGCAGATCGGCGCGGCGCTCGACGATACGTTCCTGGTCATCTCGGGCGACGCGCTGACCGACATCGACCTCTCGAAGGTCATCGCCTTCCACGCGGAGCGGAAGGCCGCGGTCACGCTCACCCTCGTGCGCGTCGCGAACCCGCTCGAGTACGGCGTCGTCATCACGCAGCCCGATGGTCGGATCTCGAAGTTCCTGGAGAAGCCGTCGTGGGGTGAAGTGTTCTCGGACACGATCAACACCGGCATCTACGTGATCGAGCCGCGGGTGCTGGAGCGGTACGCGATCGGCGAGAACTTCGACTTCAGCACCGACCTCTTCCCGCGACTGCTCGCCGACGGCGAGCCGCTCTACGGCTACGTCGCCGAGGGCTACTGGACCGACGTCGGATCGATCGCCGAGTACAGCCGGGCGAACTCCGATCTCCTGCTGGGCAGGATGCGGAGCGAGCCGCTCGGTCGCGAGATCCTCCCGGGCGTTTTCGCCGGCGGCGCCGTCGAGATCGAGCCGTCTGCGACGCTCACCGGACCGATCTATCTCGGCGCGGGCGTCCGGATCGGCGGCGGAGCCGAGATCATCGGGCCGACGGTCATCCGCGATTCCGTCACGGTCGACCAGTTCGCGCACATCGAGAGCTCGATCGTCTGGCGGAACAGCTACGTCGGTGAGCGCGCCGATCTGCGGGGCACGATCGTCGGTCGCCAGTGCGCGTTGAAGGCCCGGGTCGTCCTCGAGGAGGGCTCGGTCGTCGGCGACAACTCGGTGGTCAACGAAGGCGCGCGCGTCCGCGCGTCGGTGAAGATCTGGCCGGACAAGCAGGTCGAGGGCGGCGCGGTCGTCGGCTCGAGCCTGATCTGGGGTGCGCAGGGCCGGCGCTCGCTGTTCGGCCGGTTCGGGGTCACCGGTCTGGTCAACGTCGACCTCACACCGGAGTTCGCGGCCCGCCTCGGCTCCGCGTACGCATCCTCGCTGCCGATCGGGTCGACGGTCACGATCAACCGGGATCAGCATCGCTCCAGCCGGATGCTGAAGCGCGCGCTCATGAGCGGCATCGTCGGCACGGGGGTCCACGTCTCGGACCTCACCCAGGCGCCGTTGCCGATCGGCCGCTTCCAGACGCGCCGCCTTGGCGCCGCCGGCGGGGTCCACGTGCGGATCTCGCCGTTCGACGTGCGGGTCTGCGACATCAAGTTCTTCGACCGCCAGGCGCTGGACATGGACAAGGCCCAGGAGCGGAAGGTCGAGAACACGTTCTTCCGCGAGGACTTCCGCCGCAGCTCGTACGACGATGTCGGCAGGATCATCGAGATCCCGCGGGTCGGCGAGGATTACAGCGACGCCTTCCTGCGCGAGGTCGCGCACAAGCGCGAGATCACCGACGCGAAATTCAAGATCGTCCTGAACTACTCGCACGGCACCGCGGCGCAGTTCCTCCCGCAGCTCATGGAGGCGCTCGACGTCGAGGTGATCGGGATCAACTCGGTGGTCTCGGAGAACATCGGCTCCCGGTCCTTCGAAGAGTTCCAGCAGCAGATGCGCGAGCTCGCCGCGATCACGGCGACGCTGCATGCGAGCTTCGGGGTCACGCTCGACTCGGGCGGCGAGAAGGTGTTCTTCACGGACGACCATGGTCGGATCGTCGAGGACCGCCACTTCCTCACCGCGTTCGCCCAGCTCGTGGCGACCTCGACCCCGGGCCTGATCGCCGTGCCGGTCTTCGCGCCCGCGGTCATCGAGCGTCTCGTGACCGAGGCCGGCGGCCGGGTGCAGCGGGTCCGCGCGTCGGCAGAGGCGCAGATGGGGCTCGCCGCGCGCGAGCACCCGCTCCTCGTCGCCGACGGGCTCGGCGGGTTCATCTTCCCGCGGTTCCATCCGTCGTTCGACGGCCTGTTCGCGATCGTGAAGCTGCTCGAGCTCCTCGCGCTTCACGGCGCGACGCTCGCCGCGGTCATGGACCAGACGCCCGCGGCGCATCTCGTCCGGCTGAAGGTCGACTGCCCGTGGGAAGACAAGGGCCGCGTGATGCGGATGCTGGCCCAGGAGCCGGCGACGGAGAAGACGAAGCAGGTGGACGGCGTGAAGCATGTCTACGACGGCGAGTGGGTGCTCGTGCTGCCGGACGCGGATCAGCCGCTGTTCAGCGTGTGGGCCGAGGCGGCTGACGATGACCACGCGTGGTCCCTCGCGCAGCGGTATGCGGATCGCGTCGGAAGCTTCCGCGCATCGTGAAGATCGCCATCGCGCAATGCGCGCCCGCCCTCGGTGCGGTGAAGCGCAACCTCGAGATGCACCGCGACTGGATCGGCCGGGCGACGTCCGCCGGCGCGAAGCTCGTCGTGTTCCCCGAGCTGTCGCTGACCGGCTACTACCTGAAGGACCTCGCCGCCGAGGTCGCGTGCGCCGCCGACGACCCGCGGCTCCAGTCCATCGCCGACGCGTCGCGTGAGATCGACGTGAGCGCCGGCTTCGTGGAGCGCTCCGCGGACGCGAGACTGCACATCGCCCAGGGCTACTGGTCCGGCGGCGCGCTGCGCCACGTCCACCGGAAGGTGTACCTCCCGACGTACGGCATCTTCGACGATGGCCGCTATTTCGCCCCGGGCGATCGCTTCGAGACGTTCGAGAGCGCCGTGGGTACGGCCGGGATCGCCATCTGCGAGGACCTCTGGCATCTCTCGGTGCCGTACCTCTACGCGGCCGGCGGCGCGAACGTGATCTTCGCGCCGGCCGACAGTCCCGGGCGTGGCGTCGCGGAGGGCGGTGATCTGGGCACCGCCGCGTCGTGCCGGATGATGGATCGGTTCTACGCCCAGTACCTGACCGTGTACCTCGTGTTCGCGAACCGCGTCGGGCACGAGGACGGGATCGCGTTCTGGGGCGGCTCGGAGATCATCGGGCCGGACGGCACGGTCTGCGGCCGGGCGAACGAGTTCGAGGAGGAGCTCCTCGTCGCGGACATCGATCCCGAGCTCATCGCCCGTGAGCGCGCGCGCAATCCGCTGCTGCGCGACGAGCGGCCCGAGCTCGTGTTCCGCGCGCTCGCCGGGCGGATGGGCGTCCGGGTGACCGAGTGACCGTCGAGGCGGAGCGCAGCGCGATCCACATGGCGCCCGGCGATCTGACGCCGCTGCGGATCGACGAGGCGCTCGTGCGCACGATGCTCGTCTCGTTCCTCCGCAACGAGACGCTGAAGACCGGCGCGCGCCGCTTGGTACTGGGTGTGTCGGGCGGCGTCGACAGCGCGATGGTCGCCGCGCTCGCGGCCGAGGCGCTCGGTCCAGAGAACGTGCTCGGCCTGTTCACCCCGTACCGCACGACCGCGGACCGCTCGAAGGCCGACGCGCAGGCCGTCGCACGGGCGTTCGGGATCCGGCTCGAAGAGGTGCCCATCACCGCGCAGGTCGACTCGTACTTCGCCGACCTCCCGCCGGTCGACAAGGTCCGGATGGGGAACAAGATGGCCCGCGAGCGGAAGAGCATCGAATACGACCGCTCGTGGCCCGACGGCCTGGTCCTCGGCACGTCGAACAAGACCGAGCTGCTTCTCGGATACGGGACGCAATTCGGCGACCTCGCCTGCGCGCTCGATCCCGTGGGCGATCTCTACAAGACGCAGCTGCGCGAGCTCGCCATACACATCGGCGTGCCGCCTGGCGTGATCGACAAGCCCCCAAGCGCGGACCTGTGGGAAGGGCAGACCGACGAAGGGGAGCTCGGCTTCACGTACGCGGACGCGGACGTGATCCTCTATCACCTGGTCGATCGGCGCGTTCGCGCTGCCGACCTGGTCGCCGCCGGGTTCGACGCGACGCTCATCGCGACGCTTCGCGAGCGCATCCGGCGCAACCACTTCAAGCGCGTCATGCCGCTCATCGCGAAGGTAAGCCTGCGCACCGTCGGGCACGACTTCCTCTATCCCCGCGACTGGGAAGCCGACTGAGCCGGACCTCGCTCGGCTACGTCTTCGCGATCGTCGCGGCCGCGTTCTACGCGGTCGGTGGCGTCATCGCGAAGCGCGCGTTCGACCTCGGCGTCCCGCCCGAGACCCTCGCCGAGTTCCGCATCCTGTTCGCGTTCGTCGTGTTCCTCGCCGTCACGCTCGCCTTCAAGCGGCGCGACCTCCTGACGATCAAGCGCGCCGACCTCCCGTGGCTCGGGCTCTTCGGGCTGCTCGGCGTGATGGTCGTCCAGCTCGTCTACTACCAGGCGATCCAGCGGATCCCGATCGGCGTCGCGCTCGTCATCGAGTACACCGCGCCGCTGCTCATCCTCGGGTACTGGCGCGTGCGTGGCCGGCACGTCGGGCTCGGTCTCTGGGTCGCCGGCGGCCTGACGCTCATCGGCTGCTACTTCGTGGTCGGCGCCTATGACGCCCAGCTGCGCCAGATCAATGCGTTCGGCGCGCTGCTCGCGACGGTCGACGCGCTCATCCTCGCCGCCTACTTCCTCCTCGCGGAGCGGCTCGTGCACCGGTACTCGAGCTGGGCGCTGCTCTGCGCGGGGTTCGGGATCGCGGCGCTCGCGTGGTGCGTCGTGCGGCCGCCGTGGACCCTGCCGTGGTCCGCGCTCGGCGGCGAGCTCGGCCTCGACGTGCTCGGCGTGGTGGTCATCGCGACCGTGGTCCCATACCTGTTCAGCGTCGGCGCGCTGCGGCTCATCCCCGCCGCGCGCGTGGGGCTCACGTCGACGGCGGAGCCCGTGATCGCCGCGATCGCGGCGTGGCTGCTCATCGGGGAATCACTGCAGGCGCTGCAGGTGGTCGGCGGCCTGATCGTCGTCGCCGGCATCGTCATCGCGCAGTCGGTGCGCGTGACGCGCGAGGGCGTCTAGATGACGAGGCGGACGAGGCGGCGCACGAATTCGGTGGTGAAGCCGTACACGAGGTGCGACGCGAGGGCGTAGGCGTGCTTCGACGGCGGGACCTGTTCCGGCTTCTTGCCGAGCTTGTTGGCCGGGACGGCCATGTTGTCCGCGGTCCACCAGACGATCGTGCCCATGAGCAGCCCGTTGAACATCCGCGCGGGCGGCAGGATCTCGGCCACGAAGCCGTAGATCGCGCCGATGGTCGCGCCGGTCGTGTAGTGGACGGCCAGGCCGGCCACGGGCTTCAGCTCCTCGGGAAGCGCGGCGTCGAGGACCTTCGTGGAGACGCGCTCGGCGACCTTCACGGTCGCTGGCTCGTCGGTCTCCGTGTCGGGCGCGCCATCCTTGACCGCGTGTGCGCGTCGCGTTGGCGCGGCGCGCTGTTCCAGGTCCTGCCACCATTCCTGGAAGCGTTCCATGGCGTAGGCACCGGCCGCGCCGCCGATGGCGCCGGCAACGGCGCCTCTGATCGGGTCCATGACGCTCGCTCTCTGCAGGAATCATGCTTGGCCCCGTGGGGACGCTGTACCTGGTCGCGACGCCCATCGGCAATCTGGAGGACGTGTCGCCCCGGGCGCTGAAGATCCTTCAGGAGGCCCACATGGTCGCGTGCGAGGACACGCGGCACACGCAGATCCTCCTTCGCCGTTACGAGATCCGGGCGAAGCACCTCACCTCGTACACGGAGTTCAACCACAAGCGGCAGGTCGGCGTCCTGGTCGGTCAGCTCGACCGGGGGTGGGACGTCGCGCTCGTCTCGGACGCGGGCACGCCCGCGCTGTCCGATCCGGGTGAAGCGCTCGTCGCGGCCGCGATCGCCGCCGGGCACACCGTGACACCGATCCCCGGAGCGAACGCGGCGATCGCGGCGCTGGTCGCGTCGGGACTGCCCACGCGCGAGTTCACGTTCCTCGGCTTCCTGCCGAAGAAGTCCGGGCGGCGGCAGAAGCTGCTCGGCGCGCTCATCGCGGAAGGTCGGACGATCGTCGTCTACGAGAGCCCCTATCGCACGGGCGACCTCCTCGCCGATGTCGCGGCGCTGGCACCCGATGCCCGCGTCGTGGTCGCGCGCGAGCTCACGAAGCTGCACGAGACGTTCGTTCGCGGAACGGCACGGGACCTGGCCGCTCAGTATGCTTCGGCGCGTCCGAAGGGGGAGGTCACGGTGGTCATCGCGCCCGCGGACGGTGAGGCAAGGGGAGCGGATGCCGACGAACATGCGGACTGAGCGAGTCGGTGTCGTCGTCGAGGCGGCGCGCGGTCCGCAGGCGACAACGTGAAGCGCGAGTACCGCAGGGCGCACAGCCCGGCGCTCGGTCGCGACATGGAGCAGCTGGTCTTCGGTGACCGCGGCCGGCCGGTGGTCGTCTTCCCGACGTCGATGGGTCGTTTCTACCAGTGGGAGGACTTCGGGATGATCGCGCACCTCCGGCCCCGGATCGACGACGGGCTGCTGCAGCTGTGGTGCGTCGATAGCGTGGACGGCGAATCCTTCTACAACAAGGAGGCCGCTGGCCAGGAGCGCGCGCGACGCCACGCCGCGTATGACCGGTACCTGTCCGGAGAGGTGATCCCGGCCATCCGGACCGAGAACGGCGACCGGTACCTCGAGCTGCTTGGGGCCTCGTTCGGCGCGTTCCACGCGGTGGCGCTCGCGACGCGCCATCCCGGCATCGCCAGCCGCGTGATCGGACTGTCCGGCGCGTTCGACGCCGCGCGGTGGCTCGATGGATCGCGCGAGGACGATGCGTACTTCGTGAACCCACTCGCCTTCCTCCCGGGTCTTTCGGACGAGCGGCAGCTCAAGCCACTGCGTGAGACGGAGTTCGTGATCGCGACCGGCGTCGACGATCCCAACGTCGCGGGATCCCGACAGATCGTGGACGCACTGCAGGCGAAGGCCGTGCCCGCCGCGCTGCATCTGTGGGACGGCTGGGCCCATGACTGGCCGTTCTGGAAAGAGATGGTGGATACATTCCTGTGACACCACAGATCGTCGGGCTACTGGTCGGACGGGAGAACACGTTCCCGCAGCCGTTCATCGACACGGTGAACCGGAAGGGTGAGGCGAAGGGCGTTCGCGCCGAGATGGCGCTGCTCGGCGGCGCCATGGAGCTGGAGGCGCCCAACTACAAGGTCATCGTGGATCGGATCAGCCACGAGGTCCCGTACTACCGCGCGCATCTCAAGAGCATGGCCGTGCTCGGCACGGTCGTGGTGAACGATCCGTTCTGGTGGGAGGCGGACGAGAAGTTCTTCGAGTGCACCCTCGCGCGGAAGCTCGGCGTCGCGGTCCCGAAAACGGTCGTGCTCCCGAACAAGTCATACATCCCCGACATCAACGAGGGATCGCTGCGGAATCTGCGGTATCCGCTCGATTGGCAGGGCATCGTCGAGTACACCGGTCTCCCGGCGATCCTCAAGCCGAACACCGGCGGTGGCTGGAAGGACGTCTACAAGGTCGACACGATGGAGCAGCTGCTCTGGGCGTACGACCAGACCGGCACGTCGACCTTCGGGCAGCGGCCGAAGACCATGATCCTGCAGGAGTTCATCCACTGGGACGACTACATCCGGTGCATCTGCATCGGACGGAAGCACGTCAACCCGATCCGGTACGACCCGACGGCGCCGTTCCACGAGCGGTACGTCGTCGACAAGCCGGTCGAGGGGCGCGTGCGCGAGCGTGCGATCCACGACGCGATCGCCCTCACCGACGCCCTTGGGTATGACATGGATACGGTCGAGTTCGCCATCCGCGACGGCATCCTGTACGCCATCGACTTCCTCAACCCCGCGCCGGACTTCGACTCGTTCTCGATCAAGGGCGAGAACTTCGAGTGGGTGCTCGAGCACATGAGCGACCTCGTCATCGATTACGCGACCGGCGCCGCGGAGCCGCCCTGGCGCAAGGATCACCGGTGGTCGCACCACATCCGCTGATCGAGTACCACGGACTGCTGGAGGATGGGGAGCTCGCGGCGGCGAGCGCGGCGGCCCTGACCGAGGGGCAGCGCGCGCGCCGCCTGGTCTTCGGCGACCGGCCGCTGTGCGTCGCGCTCCGGCCGAACCTCATCTCGCGCTGGCAGTACGACGCGATCACGGCGGCCTCTGAGACCCTGTACGCGGCCCTCGACCGGCTCGAGCGGGCGCTCCTGTCCGACGACGATCTCCGGCTGCTGCTCGACCTGGACCCGCGCGAGGCCGAGCTCGCCCTCGCGGATCCTGGATTCCGCGCTTCGTCGCCGTCCGCGCGTCTCGACGGTTTCGTCGGGGACGACGGCGTCATCCGCTTCGTCGAGTACAACGCGGAGTCGCCCGCGGGCATGGCCTACAACGACGAGCTCTCGGCGGTGTTCGCCACGCTGCCGGTGATGAAGGCGTTCAAGAAACGGCACCGGCTCGGCGCGTTCCCGGTACGCGGCAAGCAGCTCGCCGTCCTGCGCCGCGCGCACCGGCCGCGCGGCGAGCTCCGGACCGTCGCCATCGTCGACTGGCGCGGCCTCCCGACGCTCACCGAGTTCGAGATGTTCGCGCGCTTCTTCGCGGAGCACGGCCTTCGGGCGATCATCTGCGCGCCCGAGGACCTCACCTATGCGCGGCGGGCGCTCCGCGCGAATGGAACGCGGATCGACGTCGTCTACCGCCGCGTCCTGACGAGCGAGCTCCTCGCGAAGCCGGAGGTCGCGAGGGCGCTCACGCAGGCGTACCTGGACGGGGCGGTCACGGTCGTCAACAGCTTTCGCGCGAAGCTGCTGCACAAGAAGATGAGCCTCGCCCTCCTGTCGGACGACCGCTACGCGAAGCTCTACACCCCCGAGCAGCGGCGGGCGATCGCGACCCACATCCCGTGGACCCGCAAGATGCGCGAGGGGCACACGACGTACCGGGGCAAGGTGGTAGATCTCGTCGACCTCGTGGCCAAGAAGAAGGATCGATTCGTGCTCAAGCCGAACGACGAGTACGGCGGCAAGGGCGTGATCCTCGGCTGGACCGTGGAGCAGCATGAGTGGGAGCAGACGATCCTCGCCGGCCTCACGTCGTCGTACGTCGTCCAGGAGAAGGTCTCCGTCCCGAGATACCCGTTCCCGGTGCTGCTCGGCCGGATCCACTACCTCGACCTTTCGATCGATCACGATCCGTACCTGTTCTGGGGCAAGGTGAGCGGTTGCCTCACCCGGCTCTCGTCGAGCGCGCTGCTGAACGTCACCGCCGGCGCGGGCAGCGTCGTGCCGACGTATATCGTCGAAACATGAATGTCGTCCAGCGGCTCACGATCGGCATCGAGGAGGAGTTCCAGATCGTCGATGGCGACGGCCATCTGAAGAGCCATGGCGAGACGCTCATCGGCGCCGCGCGACCGTACCTCGAGGAGCGCGTGAAGCCGGAGATGATGCAGTCCGTCGTCGAGATCGGGACGCGGATCTGCGCGGACGTGGGCGAGGCGCGCCGGGAGATCACGAACGCCCGCGGCACGCTGGCCGCGCTCTTGAAGCGCGACGGCCTCCGGCTGGTGTCGGCGGGCACGCACCCGTTCTCGCACTGGCAGGAGCAGCTCGTCACCGAGCAAGAGCGGTACAAGGTCCTCGAAGAGGAGCTGCAGGACGTCATCCGCGAGCTGCTCATCTTCGGCCTGCACGTCCATGTCGGGATCCCCGATCGCGAGCAGCGCATCGAGGTCATGAACGAGGCGCGCTACTTCCTGCCGCACCTCCTCGCGATCTCCACCTCGAGCCCGTTCTGGCTCACGCGCAACACGGGGCTCAAGTCGTACCGCCAGATCGTGTGGCAGCGGTTCCCGCGGACCGGTATCCCGCCGGAGTTCTCGTCGTGGGACGAATACGAGAACTACGTCGAGCTGCTCGTGCGGACGAAGTGCATCGACGACGGCAAGAAGATCTGGTGGGATCTCCGGCCGCACGCCTTCTACCCGACCATCGAGTTCCGGGTCTGCGACGCGGCCACGACGATCGACGAGACGCTCTGCATCGCCGGCCTCATCCAGGCCATCTGCGCGAAGCTGCTTCAGCTCCGCGAGCGGAACCTCGGCTTCCGGCGGTACATGCCCGGCCTCATCCAGGAGAACAAGTGGCGGGCGATGCGCGGCGGGATGGACGCGAAGCTCATCGACTTCGGCAAGGAGACCGAGGTCCCGATGCGCGACCTCGCCGAGGAGCTCCTCGAATTCGTCGACGACGTGCTCGATCCGCTTGGGTCGCGCGCCGAGGTCGAGTACCTCCGGGTCATCGCGCGCGAGGGAACGAGCGCCGACCGGCAGCTCCGCGTGTTCCAGCAGACCGGCCACCTCCACCAGGTCGTCGATCGCCTGGCCGACGAGACCCTGCGCGGCGTGCCCGAGGTGTCGCTCGCGTGACGGTCACGCAGGCGGTCGAACGACTCGTCGCAGCGAGCGTCCACCTGAGCGATGCCGACCTGGACCGGACCTATGCCTGGGAGGCGTATGACGAGGACGGGCTGCGCTTCGCGCTGCTCACCGCGCATCAGCTCCTCCGCGAGACGACCGCGACGGTCGCGGCGGCCCGGCTCGGCGCGGGCAAGCCATTCACCGAGGCCCAGCGGATCCTCGCGCAGGTCCACGAGGCCTATCGCGATCTGACCGGCGCGCTTGCCGGGACGAGCGAGGCGGAGCTCGACGCGCAGCCACCGGCCCAGCAGTGGCCGGTGCGTCAGGTGCTCGCGCACGTGCTCGATGCCGAGAGCGCATTCCTCACCGCGATCCGCCTCGCGCTCGATGCCGTCCGCGCGGGGACGCCGCCCACGAAACCGACCAAGGCGGCGTGGGAAGCGCGCGAGGCACCGGTCAGCGATCCGGCGGGCTCACGCGCCGACGCGTTGGAGGCGCTCTTCGAGAGCCACGTCCGGATCCTGGGCGAGCTGTCGCCGGTCGCCGACACTGAGCTCGACAGCCCGTCGTTCTTCTGGGAGGACAAGGGCTATTCGGTCCGGTTCCGGATGCACCGGTTCGAGGAGCACCTGCGTCAGCACACGATCCAGGTGGACAAGACGCTCGTCGCCCTCGGTCACCCACCGACGGAGGCGGAGCGGCTCGTCCGGAACATCTACACCGCGCTCGCCGGGCTCGAGTCCGTCGGCGGCGCCGGCGTCGGGCGCGAGCTCATCGACCGCTGCGCCACCGCGATCGATGCGATCGCGACCGAGGTGGAGCGGATCGCCCGCTAGTTCGTCGCGACCGGCACTACGTCCGACCTAGAATGCCGAGATGGCGGCTCCAAAGTTCTACGTCACGACCGCGATCGACTATGTGAACGACCGCCCCGGACTCCATCACGGCTACGAGAAGGCCGGCGCGGACGCGCTCGCCCGGTTCCACCGCCAGCGCGGCCGCGAGGTCTTCTTCCTCACCGGCACCGACGAGAACGCGCCGCGCAACGAGCGGGCCGCGAAAGAGCAGGGCATCGCGACGCGGGCCCTCGTCGACCAGCACGCCGCGGAGTTCAAACAGATGGCCGACGCCTGGGGAATCTCGTACGACCGGTTCATCCGCACGACGGACCCGGATCACATCAAGGGCGTCCAGGAGTTCGTCCGCCGCTGGATCGCGAACGACGACGTCTATCTCAGCACGTATGAGGGTCTCTACTGCGAGGGCTGCGAGCTGTTCTACGAGGAGGCCGATCTCATCGACGGCCACTGCCCGATCCACCCGACCCGCGAGATCCAGCGGCTCAAAGAGGAGAACTACTTCTTTCGCCTCTCGAAGTACGAGGCGAAGCTCAAACAGCTGTACCGCGATCGGCCTGATTTCTGCGTGCCCGAGGCTCGCCGTAATGAGGTCGTCGGGTGGCTCGACCGGGGACTCAAGGACATCAGCGTGTCGCGTCGCGGTCTGGCCTGGGGCATCCCGTTCCCCGACCATCCGGATCACGTCGTCTACGTCTGGTTCGACGCGCTCATCAACTACGTGACGGGCATCGGCTTCGGGACCGACGAGGTGAAGTTCAAGCAGTGGTGGCCCTGCGACGTGCACGTCATCGGCAAGGACATCACGCGCTTCCACTGCATCTTCTGGCCGGCGATGCTCATGGCCGCGGGCGTCGAGCTTCCGCGCCAGGTCTTCGCGCACGGCTTCCTCAGCCGCGGCGACTCCCGCCTTTCGCGTTCGAGCGGCAACATGATCGACCCGATCGCGGCGGCGGCGGAATGGGGAAGCGACGCGATCCGCTACCTCGTGCTCCGCGACGCGCCGTTCGAGAAGATCGAGGACTCGCCGATCAGCGCGGAGCAGTTCAACGCGCGCTTCAACGCGGATCTCGCGAACGGCCTCGGAAATCTCGTCTCGCGCACGACGAAGATGGTGGAGACGTACTGCGAGGGGCTCGTGCCGCCGCCGGGCGGCGAAGGGAACTCCGAGATCGCGCTGCACGCGGTCGCGAACCGGGCCGTCGAGGCGCATGACGCCGCCGCCGCACAGCTGCACTTCTCCGACGCCCTCGGCGCGATCTTCTCGCTCGTCGACGCCGCGAACAAGCACTACCAGACCACCCAGCCGTGGACGCTCGCGAAGGATCCGGCGAACGCGCTCGCGGTCGCGGCGTCCCTCTACGCCGGCCTCGAGTCGCTGCGGATCGTCGCCCACCTCGTCTGGCCGTATATGCCGAACGTGGCCGACGCGATCTGCCGCCAGCTCGGCCTGCCGTCACCGGCGACGGCACCGTGGCCGGAGAGCGGCCGCTGGGGCCTGCTCGAGCCGGGACGCCGAGTGCACGGCGGACCGGCGCTCTTCCCGCGGCGGGAGATCGCGAAGCCCTGATCGACGCGCACGCGCACCTGACCGACGGGCGGTTCGCCGGCGAGCTCGATGCGGTGCTGGCGCGCGCCCGCGACGCCGGTGTCAGGCGGATCCTCACCTGCGGCGAGGACATCGAGTCGAGCACGGCCGCGATCGCTGTCGCGCGGGCGCATGCGGAGGTCCGCGTCGCGGTGGGCGTTCACCCGCACCGCGCGGCGTCGCTGGACGGTCACGCCCTCGCCGCGATCCGCGCGCTCGCCGCCGACCGGCGGGTCGTCGCGATCGGCGAGATCGGGATCGATCTCTCTGGCCGCAGCGCGCCGCGCGAGGTGCAGGAGCGCGCGTTCCTGAGCCAGCTCGACCTCGCCGACGAGCTCGATCTGCCGGTGGTCGTGCACGTGCGAGCGGCAGGCCAGGAGGTCCGGGCGCTGCTCGCGGGCCGGACGGTGCGCGGGCAGCTCCACTGCTACAGCGAAGGACCTGACGAGCTCGAGGCGTGGCGCGCGCTCGGACTCGTCCCGTCGTTCGCCGGGCCCGTGACCTACCGCGCCAACCGAACGCTCCGCGCGGCGGCGCGGGCCGCCGATGCGCTGCTCGTCGAGACCGACGCCCCGTATCTCTCGCCGGAGGGCCACCGCGGGGAGCGGAACGAGCCCGCGTATGTCGCGCTCACCTACGCGGCCATCGCCGCGGAACGCGGGACGGACGTCCCGTCCCTGGCGGCGGCCACGGGAACGGTCGCCCGGGAGCTCTTCGGGGCCCGTTGGGAACCGCCGGGGCCCTAGCCACGTCTACCTGGCAGCCGGGCACGCCCCGGAGAAGGCAGGTACGCGATGAAGCGGTCCATGTGGGTCCTTCCAGCGGTCCTCTTGCTGGCGGCGTGCGCATCCCAAAGCGCGCCATCAGGTGGTGGGTCGGCGACGGCGGTAAAAGGCGGATTCGGTCCGGCGACGGACGTCGCCGCCAGGCCGGCCGTGCTCGGCGCCCCGCAGGGCGGTAACACCGGCAGCGATGGCGTGCCGGTGCCGCAGGCGTTCGACGCGACGCGCGCGGTCATCCTCACCGCGAACATCTCGCTGAAGGCGAGCGACCCGTGGGCGACCGCCGACCAGGCCCAGAGCGTGGCCACGGCTCTCGGTGGCGATGTCATCGGCCTGAACGAGAGCGGCACCACCAAGGACGACCGCGTCGCGAGCCTCACTCTGCGCGTCCCGTCGGCCCAGTTCACCGAGGCGCTTCGCCGGCTCCGTGCGCTCGACGCCGACGTCGTCTCATCGACCGTCACTGGTCAGGACGTGTCCGATCAGTTCGTCGACCTCAAAGCCCGCCTCGCCGCGAAGCAGGCGGAGGAGCAGCGCTACAACGCGCTCCTCGTGCGCGCCAGCACGATCGACGAGATCCTGAAGATCGATGGCGCGCTGTCCGGCGTGCGCACGCAGATCGAACAGCTGCAGGGTCAGGTCAACTCGATCGACCAAAAGACCCAGTTCTCGACGATCACCGTGTCGATCAGCCCCGCCGTCGTGCCCGTCGGAACGCCGTCCGCGACGTGGGATCCGGCGAAGACCGTGGCGCTCGCGTTCGCCACGCTCGCGGCGGTGCTCCGTGGCTTCGCCGACGTCGCCATCTGGCTCCTGGTCTTCGGCTGGATCCCGCTCCTCGCTCTCGCGATCGCGTTCATCGTCACGCGGGGCCGGCGCACCCTCCGCACCCCGGCCTAGGCAGGACGAAGGACCGGGGCGCCCCTCCGCGGGCGTCCCGGTCTATCGGCCGAGGGTCGCGAGCGGGTCGATGGGCTCGCCGTTCTGGTAGACGGCCCAGTGCAGGTGGTAGCCGGTGGTGAGGCCGGTGAGTCCGACCGCGCCGATCCGGTCCCCGGCCTGGACGATGTCGCCGGCCTTGATCGTCGGAGCGAGCCTCCCATCGTCAAGGTGCGCGTACAGCGATACGAGGCCGTCGTCGTGCGCGAGCACGACGACCTCCGCGCCGTCGGCCATGCGGCCGGCGAAGACGACGCGTCCGCGCGCCGGTGCCAGGATCGCGGTCCCGGCCGCAGCGAGGATGTCGACGCCCTCGTGGAAGTGCGGGTAGAACGCGCCCCGGTAGAGTCGCGCGGGCTCGAGCCACAGGGACGTCGGACCGAACGGCTGACTGACCTCGCCGGCGAGCGGGCGCTTCCAGGTCGCAGCCGGCGGTGTCGGGGTCGCGCCGCCGCCGATGAGCTGCGCCTGCGTGGCCGCGGTCGCGGCGATCTCGGCGCGCAGGGCGACGAGCGCCGGCTCGTCGCTCACGTTCGGCTCCGTCCGCACGAGGCCACCGCGGATCCGTGGGTCGGAGACCGTCGCGAGGATGGTCTTCGCCAGGTCGTGCTCGGCCTGCGCCGCGACCAGCTGCGCGTAGAGGGTGGCCTGATCGTTGGCGACGGCGCTCGCGCTGCGGAGCAGCGCGTCGTACGACGCGAAGGTCAGTGGAAGGGCGCGGGCGAGCGGGACGGCACGGGCGGGCGTGCTGGTCCCGTCGTCGGCCCGGGCCTGCCCGCCGAGGGCGAGCAGACACAGCGCCGCGGCGACACACGCGTAGCGGGCCCGTAGCCGGGCGGTGTGGATGGTCATCCCTTCCCGCCACGAACACTGACGGTGTCCGCTCAGTGAGCCGCGAGTCGGTCACCACTCGGTCGGCTTGACCGGCGCTCGATCTCCCGCTGAGCGACCGACCGAGCGGATCGCGGCCTGTTCTCTGACTTCTCGCCGGATGCGCCGGCGCGCCTCATCAAGCTGGCGGATGTCCGCACACCGTACGAGCCACCCGATCGGGGCCGGAGCCGACACGCGCTTGATCCCAAATTCGACCTCGCTCGGCCGCCTTATCCTCGGCGGGTGGCCGCCGATGTCCGCATCAGACCGATGACCGAGCTCGATATCGAGGGCATCACCCGGATCGACGAGCGCATCACCAAGCGCTACCGGCCCGAGGTCTGGGAGCGGCGCGTCAGCTACTACATCCGCCGCGACGCCGAGTCATCGCAGGTGGCCGAGGTCGGCGGCAAGGTCGCCGGCTTCATGATGGGCGAGGTCCGCGGCGGCGAATTCGGGCTCGATGAGCCGACCGGGTGGATCGAGTTCTTCGGCGTCGATCCCGACGTGCGCGGGCGCGATCTCGGCCGCAAGCTCATCGACGCGCTCCTCACGCACTTCCGCGATCAGGGCGCGCACATCGCCCGCACGATGGTCGCGGCCGCAGACACCGACATCGCCGGCTTCCTCGCGAAGATGCAGTTCACCCCCGCGGCGGTGACCGCGCTCGAGAAACGGCTGTAGCGACGCGGCGGGCGCCC
>DATCOD010000133.1:0-14594 GCA_036564905.1 Candidatus Limnocylindria bacterium | reverse complement strand
ATGCCGGCCCCGCCGAGCTCCCTTTAATTGATCTGCGTGAACTGTCCGTTCTTGATCTGGACGACGTAGACCTTCTGGTTCACGTCCTGCGACGCGGTGAACGAGAACTCGCCGAGCGGCGTCTTCACGCCGGTGGTGAGCGCGATCTGGTCGCGGAGCTTGTCGTGCAGCACGCTCGTCACCAGCGGTGTGCGCTTGAGCGCGTCGAGCAGGATGTACAGCGCGGAGTACGACTGCGCCGCGAACTGATCGGGGTTGGCGTTGTACTTCGCTTTGTAGGCGGCGACGAAGTCCTTGTTCTCGGCGGATGGGTTGCCGAGGTACCAGGCGGCACCGGAGACCGCGCCCTCGGCGGCCGCACCGGCCGAGGCGATGATCGCCGGCGTGTTGAAGCCGTTGCCACCGATCACGAGCATGCCTGGCTTGCGCTTGTTGACCTCTTTGAGCACCAGGATCGCGGGGCCGGCCAGCGAGCTGTCGATGATCGCGTCGGGTGATTCGGCGAGCGCCGCGGTCACCTGGGCGGAGAGATCGACGTCGGTCTTGGAGAAGGCGATCTCCTTCTTGATCGTGATGCCGGCCGCGGTGAGGCTCTTCTTGAAGATCGCGAAGCCGTCGGAGCTGAACTTGTCATCCTGCGCGTACATGAGCACGACGCTCTTCACGTTCAGCTTCGACTTCGCGACGCTGACGGTCTGCGGGATCGCGGTCGACTCACCGAGCGACGCGCGGAAGATGTAGTCGCACGGGCCGTAGTCGCACTTCCCGACGATGCCATCGCCGGTGTTCGAGATAGCGATGACCGGGGTCTGCGCACTCTGCGCGACCGGGTGGGCGGCGACCGCGGTGTTCGAGAGCGTCGGGCCGAGGATCGCGACGACGCGGTCCTGGCTCACCTGCTTGCGGAACGCCGTGACGCCTCCGTCCGGGGTCGACTGATCGTCGTCGATGACGAGGACGATCTTCGCCCCGTTCACGCCGCCGGCGTCGTTGATCCGCTGCGCGGCGAGCTCGACGCCGTTCTTCTGGGTCGGCCCGTATACGTTTCCAACACCGGTGAGCGAGATCACCACGCCAACCTTCACGTCGGGCTTCGGCGCGCCGGTCGTCACCGTCGGCGAGCCGCTCGCGGCGCCACCGGTGCTCGTTCCGCTGCAGGCGGCGAGCGTGATCGCGAGCGCGCCAAGCGCGCCGAAGATGCGTTTGTCCATCGTTTCTGCCCTCCCCGAGAGCGTCAGTCTACGGGACCTTCCGCCGGTACGCGACGGCCTCGGCGCCCGTGGGCGGCAGCGCCTTGAACACCCGCCACGCGACGAGGACGATGACGACTTGGCCGGTCACGAGGAACGTGATCCGGAGCGGTGCCGTCGCGGAGTCCGTACCCACGGCGAAGCCGTGCGCGAGCGCGAAGACATGCGACGAAGCTCGCGTAGTGGATCCGGTGCGGCTCCGTTCGGCCTGTCCTCGCTCGCCGGGGGTCGCGAGCCTGCCTTTTCGGTAGCGAGGCGGTATCCATCTCGGTGGCGGAGCGCGGTCCGGGGTCCACCGATATAGTTCGCCGACGGAGGGGAGTCCCATCCACGCGGATCCTCGGGAGGGATTGACCGTTATGAAGTCCGGTGGTTTCCCATGCCGCTTTGCCGGGTGCGATGTCCGATTCCAGGTCCTTGACCAGAGCTCGATGCAGTCGCTCCTCGCGGCGAGCGAGCAGCGCACGACGCACGAAGTCACGACGCACAGCTACAACCACGTGAAGATCGAGGACACGCCGCCGAATTACGCGAAGGGACCGCTCAAGGTCCGGCGCGCCGACTACATCTAGCGAGCGGCCGTCCCGCGATCGACCAGCCGCGCCAGCGACACGCGTGACACAAGGAACGCCAGCGCGGTGCCCGCGATCATGTCCGCGACGTAGTGCTGTTTGACGAACACGGTCGAGACGACGATGAGCGCCACCCAGATCGCGACCGCCAGGCCGATCCGCCGATCCACCCGCCACCAGTGGATCGCGAAGACCGTCGACAGCGATGCGTGCAGGCTCGGGAAGTCGTTGTACGGCTGGTCGCCGGCGTAGACGTCACGGATCATCCGCGAGAAGAGATCGTCGCCCAGCAAGACGGGCCGGTCGATGTACGACTGCATGAACACGTAGAAGACGTAGCTGATCAGGAGCACCACGGTCATCGAGATCGCGGCGGACCGGTAGATGCGCGCGCGGAAGAACAGGAAGACGAGCGCCGAGCCGTACAGGAACGGCCGGAGCGAGACGTACGGGATCACGAACGGACCGACCACCGGGATCAGGTCGTCGATCGGCGTGCGCAGGAAGACGACGTTCGGCCCGTGGTTCAACGCGTCGTACACGAGACTCGTGGCGATCGCGATCACGCCGAGCACCACCGTCACGGCGGCGCCACGGGCGCCCTGTCCGAAGATCCCCTGCCGCAGCTGCGCGCGGAGCGACATCACGGCCGCAGGATACGGCCGCTCCAGGCCCCGGATCTCGATCTTGCCCGTCTTGAGCATTGCGTCCATGACCCGCGTGGCCTTCTGCGGATCCTTGTCGCCCATCAGCTCGCCGAGCGCGGTCGGGATTATCTGCCACGACAGGCCGTACTTGTCCTTCCCACAGAGCTCGAATGACGCGCTCGTTGCCACCCCGCGCACGGGCGTCCATCAGCGGCCGTTCTCCGCTGCCGGACGGGCCAAACGGCCCCAGCGGCATCGGGCTTGCAGAATGCACCATCGGTAGGGAGCATCACCGGACGAGGAGATCACGACATGATGAACTGGGACTACATGACGAACGGCTGGATGGGCGGCTGGATGTTGATCGTGGTGGCTCTGCTCGTGGCGCTGCTCGCGGTCGGAGTGATCGCAGCCGCGCGGCGATAGGCGACGCTCGTCTGGGCGCGGTACGCCTGGAGGGGCTCGAACCCCCGACCTCAACGTTCGTAGCGTTGCGCTCTATCCAACTGAGCTACAGGCGCGCGCGGAGAGTGAAGTTTAGCATCGCGCCCTGATGGCGGTGCTCGCATCCTCCTTTGACCGCGCGTCCGAGCAGGCGCGCGCGAATCGAGAGTCGATGGGCCAGCTCGTCGCCGATCTGCACAAGAAGCTCGATGCCGTGCGCCAGGGCGGACCGGAGCGGGCGCGAGACAAACACGCGAAGGCCGGCAAGCTGCTCCCCCGCGACCGCGTCGACCGGTTGCTCGATCCGGGATCGCCGTTCCTCGAGATCGCGCCCCTGGCCGCGCTCGACCTCTACGACAACGACGCGCCGTCGGCCGGGATCATCACCGGGATCGGACGGATCGCCGAGCGGGAATGCGTCATCGTCGCGAATGACGCGACCGTAAAGGGCGGCACGTACTACCCGCTCACCGTGAAGAAGCACCTTCGCGCGCAGGAGATCGCCCTCGAGAACCGGCTCCCCTGCGTCTACCTGGTCGACTCCGGCGGCGCGTTCCTGCCGCGGCAGGACGAGGTCTTCCCGGACCGCGAGCATTTCGGCCGGATCTTCTACAACCAGGCGCGGATGTCGTCGCTCGGCATCCCGCAGATCGCCGCGGTCATGGGCAGCTCGACCGCCGGCGGCGCGTACGTCCCGGCGATGAGCGACGAGACGATCATCGTGAAGGGCCAGGGCACCATCTTCCTCGGTGGCCCGCCGCTCGTGAAGGCCGCGACCGGCGAAGAGGTGACCGCGGAAGCACTCGGCGGCGCGGACGTCCACGCGCGGAAGAGCGGCGTGGTCGACCACTACGCGCTCGACGACGCGCACGCGCTCTCGCTCGCGCGCGAGATCGTCGGCAATCTCCGGCCGCAGCAGCTGTTGTGGGGCGACGACCTGACCCCGCCGGAGGCCCCGGCGCACGATCCCGCGGATCTCTACGCGATCGTGCCGGCGGACACGCGCACTCCGTACGACGTCCACGAGGTGATCGCACGGTTGGTCGACGGCTCGAAGTTCACGGAATTCAAAGCGCTGTACGGCGAGACGCTGGTCTGCGGGTTCGCGCGGATCATGGGGTTCCGTGTCGGGATCGTCGCGAACAACGGGATCCTGTTCAGCGAATCCGCGCTCAAGGCGGCGCACTTCATCCAGCTCTGTGACCAGCGCGGTGTGCCGCTCGTGTTCCTCCAGAACGTGGCCGGCTTCATGGTCGGCAAGGAGTACGAGGAGGGCGGCATCGCGAAGGACGGCGCCAAGATGGTGACCGCGGTGGCCTGCGCCGTGGTGCCCAAGTTCACGGTGATCATCGGCGGCAGCTTCGGCGCCGGGAACTATGGGATGTGCGGCCGCGCATACGGTCCGCGGCAGCTGTGGATGTGGCCGAACGCGCGGATCAGCGTCATGGGCGGCGAGCAGGCCGCCACGGTGCTGTCGCTCGTCGGCACGTTCGAGAACGACACCGCCCGCGAAGCGTTCAAGGCCGATATCCGCGCCCAGTACGAGACCCAGGGCTCGCCGTACTACTCGACCGCGCGGCTCTGGGACGACGGGGTCATCGATCCGATGGACACCCGCGCGGTCCTGGCCCTCGGCCTGGCCGCGGCGCGGCACGCCCCGATCGGCGAGCCGCGCTACGGCGTCTTCCGGATGTAGCTACTCGAGCCCGAGCGAGAAGCGCAGCGCGTCGTCGATCTCGGCCATCGTCGCTGGATCGAGCGCACCGATCCGCTCGATGAGCGTTGTGCGATCGACGGTGATCACCGCGTCGCAGTTCACTTCGCCGTCCCGATCGAGTCCGTCGCGAGGCCCGACCGCGACGTGGGTCTGGATCCCGCGCACCCGGCCGGTGATCGGCGCGACCGTGAACCGCCCCCGTCGCGGATAGGCATCCTCGCGTGAGACGAGAACGACCGGTCGCGCCTTGTCCGGCGGCGCGAACGTGGCCCACCAGAGCTCCCCGCGATGGAAGGTCGGCCGCTCGCTCAGCGTTCTTCCTCATCGAGCCGGCGGAACAGAGCGCGCGCGGCTGCGTCCACGAAATCCATCCCGTCATCTGAGGCCGACTCGGGCTGCTCGGTGTAGCTCCGGATGTATGCCGCAACGCGCGCGGCGTCCTCATCGGCCGCCAGCCGCCGCTGGACGGCCTCCTGTAGGAAGCTGCTGCGATCGCTCTTCGCGGCCTTGCGGGCCCGTTCGATGCGCTTGTACATCTCGTCGGACAGGCTGATCGTCACGCGCTTGCTCACCGCGACAGTATGACAAAGTATGACCAACGGGACAACGCCTAGACTCGCCTCGTGGCCCGCATCAGCTACGTCGACCCGGCGAGCCTGACCGACCCGGAGCTCAAGAACGACCTGGACCGCGCGCGCCAGTTCGGCACGCCGCGGCCCGAGACGCAGTCCATCCGCTCCCACGTGCCGGCCGTGGCGAAGGCGTTCTCGCGCGCCTGGGACGCGATCTTCCGCGAGGGCATCGTGGACCACGAGCTGAAGGAGCTCTGCCGGGTCTACGTGTCCAAGACCATCGAGTGCGACTACTGAGGGTCGCAACGGTCTCTCCGGGCGGGAGAGCATGGCCTGGTCGAGGACGACTACGCGGAGCTCCTGAACTTCGAGCGGTCCGACCGCTACACCCCGCGGCAGAAGGCCGCGCTCCTCTACACGAGCATGCTCGTGTGGGATCCCGAGGGCGCGGATGAACGCGTGTGGTCGAAGCTGCGCGAGCACTTCACCGACGAGCAGATCGTCGAGCTCGGGGCGTTCGTCTCGCTGACCTACGGGCAGCAGCGGGTCATCAAGACCTGGGGCGTCGGCCACAACGAGCTTCCCGGAGCGGCCGGCGCCGGCCTCGCGCCGAGCGCGCGCTGATGGCCCACCTTCCCGGCACCGCCGACCAGATCCGCGCGCGCGTCCCCGCGGTGCTGGCGGCCTACGAGCGGACGCGGGACACGGTCCTCCGCTCCGGTGTCGTGGCACAGCACCTGAAGGAGCGTTGCTTCGCGTACCTCGCGACCGGCGCCGACGGGCTCGAGACTGCGGGCCCCGACGATCGCGAGCGCGCCGCGCTCGACTGGGCCGCGGCGATCGCCTGGGATTCCGACCGCGCCGGCGACCCGCTCTGGTCGCGCCTGCACGGGCTGTTCACCGAGCCGGAGCTGGTCGAGCTCGGGTGCGCGATCGGGTTCGAGCTCGGCTACCAGCACTGGCGCCGGACGATCGGGCTCGCCGCGCGCGATTAGGTCGCGAGCCGGTCGCGCATCCAGTCGGCCATCGCCGGCCGGTACTTGTACGTGATGTTGTTGCAGACGTGGTTGCCGTCGGGGTACATGAGGAGCGTCGCGTGCTTCGCCTCGCGCGCGATGCGCTCGGCCTGCTCCGGCGGGAACAGCCGATCCTTCGCGCCGTGGATGACGAGGATCGGGCAGTCGACCCGATCGATCACGCCGTAGAGCGAGAGCTGCTTCGACTTTTCGAACGCCTCGGCCTCGTCGCGCGAGTGTGTGTAGAAGACGTAGCCGCCCTTGGTGAGCGGATTCAGCGCCGGCCAGCACGTTGAAAGGTCATAGGGACCCGCGAGCGCGATGAGCGCGCGGAGCCGCTTCTCCTTGGCCGCGGCGAACGGGCCGTAGATCCCGCCCATGCTGATGCCCATGAGGCCGACCCGTCCGAGGTCGACGTCGTCGCGCCCGCGCAGGCCGTCGATGATCGCCGTCACCACGCCGGACCAGTCCGGGCGGATCGGGAAGCGGCGCTCGTTCTCGCCCTGGCCCGGGCCGTCCACTGAGAGCGTGGCCAGACCGCGCTTGAGGAAGTCGTTCTCCATCGCGAAGAGCTCTTCCTTCACCGAGTCGAGCCCGGGCACCATGAGTACGAGCGGCGGACGGACGGCGCCACGCGGCCGGCGGAGGATCCCCGGGACCACGGCGCCCTCGAACGGCAGCTCGACCCGTTCGCCCGGGGGATCGAGGTGCGGGAGCGCCGTCTGGTAGGTCGCGACGGTGCGCCGAGCGAGCTCCTCATGGAGCTCGCGGTCCTCGAACCACAGGAACTTGCCGAGGTGGTACGACCACGCCGCGCGCTGGGACGCCTCGGCCGCCGTGACCGTGCGGCCGTCGCGCGCCGCGGTTGCCGCGAGCGCCGCATGCGCGTCGCCGGTGTCGCGCCAGAAGGGCGCCCAGTCCTTCCATTCGGTCACTGAAGCGAGCGCGCGCTCGAAGTCGTTCACGTCGATCCCGTTGGCGACGAAGCGCGGCTTCCAGTGCGACGCCGCGAGCTGGACCCGGTTCTGCGTCTCGCCCGACATCACGAGCTCCGGATCTTCTCGTACTCGGCGGTCCAGGTCTCGAGGCCGCGGCGCTCGTAGTGGTACTCGAACGCGTCGGCCTGCGGCTGGGTGAGCTCGCCATAGAGCTCCGGGCGCCGGTCGTGCGACTGGCCGGGGCGAGACCAGAGCACGTCGTCGTCCGAGGCAGGCGGCGACAGCATCAGGTCGTCGTAGAAATGCGAGCGCAACACGCGCAGCCGATCGAGGTCGAGCTCGGCCCAGGCGATGCCCGGTCCGTCCACGGTCGCGAGCATCCGCTCCGGCGACGCGATGCAGGTCCGGCCATGGCTGCCGCGGAACAGATTCTGGTCTACGACCACGTACACGAGGTTCTCCGCGGCCCTGGCGCGCGCGACCGCGCGCCAGGTCTCCTGCAAGCGCGTGCGGGTCGGCGAATGCACGCCGCCACCGGGCGCGACGATGATGTCGGCCCCGCGCAGCATGAGGATCCGCGAGAGCTCCGGCACGAACAGCTCGCTGCAGATGAGCAGGCCGATGCGGCCGAACGGCGCGTCGACGGTCATGAGCTCGTCGCCCGGCAGCACGTGACGCCGGCCGCCCATGAGGTACGCGTTGAAGATCGGGTGGTTCGGCTGCACGCGGCGGTATGTCGCCCGCACGTTGCCGTCGCCGTCGATGAGCTTGTGGGTGATGTGGAACGTGTCCGGCTGCGAGGCGGGCTCGAGCCTGCCGGCGCTCACCCAGACCTCGCGCCTGCGGGCGGCGGCGCGGACGCGCTCGAACGCGTCGTTCTCCATCGGGCCCGAGTACGGGCCGGGGTAGCCCTCTGGGAACACCACGTACGCAGCGCCGTGGTCCGCTGCGTCTTCGATGAACCTGACGGCCTCTGCCGCGTTCTTGTGCTCGTCCGCTCCCATGAAGGACGGCGGCTGCACCGCAGCGACACGAACGCCGCTCACTCCCCCGCCTCCAGCCGTTTGGCGACGTCATCGAGGAACCGCGCCGCATCGGCACCATCGGCGACGCGATGATCGACGGAGAGCGTCAGGGTCACGACCGGACGGACCTCGGCTCGGCCGTCACGTGCGACCACGCGGTCGCGCACCCGGCCCATCGCGAGGATCGCGGCCTCCGGCGGGTTCACGAGCGCGGTGAACCGATCGACCCCGAGCGAGCCCAGGTTCGAGACCGAGAAGACCGCGCCGGAGAGGGCGTCGGCCGTGAGCTTGCCCGCGTGCGCGCCCTCCTCGAGATGCTCGCGCTCGCGGACGAGCGCCGCCAGGTCCTTCGTGTCCGCATCCCGAATGACCGGCACGAGCAGACCATCGCTCACCGCGACCGCGAGGCCCACGTGCGCGTTCGGCTGCTCCACGATCGCATCGCCATCGAAGCGGGACCGCAGGCGCGGATGCGCGGCGAGCGCCTTGGCCGCGGCGGATACGACCACATCGGTGTACGACGCACCGGCCTGCTTGCGCCGCGCGTTGGCCGCGGTCATGTCGACATCGCGTTCGATGGAGAACTGCGGCGCCTCGCGCGTGGAGCGGCTCATCGCCGCGGCGATCGCTTTGCGCATGCGCGAGAGGGGGATGCGCACTTCGCCGACGGATATGGGCGCGGAGGGACCCGCGGCGGCGGCTGCCTCCACGTCTTCGGTCGTGATGCGCGAGCCCGACCTCGGCTTCACCGTCGCGAGGTCCACGCCGAGGTGCTGCGCGAGCTTGCGCGCCGCCGGGGACGTGGCGACGCGATCGAGGGACGAGGACCCGGGAACGAGGTCAGCAGGCCGGGGCGGCTCCGACGAGCGGGCGGTTCGAGCCGGCTCCGCCGGCTCGGGCGTCAGGACGGAACGATCTTCGGGTCGTGATGAAGCGCGCCCGAGCGGCGGAGCCGCTCCGGCCGGATCGCCGAACTCCTCGTCGGACGTCGACGTGATGATCGCGACCGTCATCGCGACCGGGACCATGTCCTCGGGCTTCGCGAGCAGCCGGCGCACGAAGCCGGACGTCGTCGCCGGGACCTCCATCGCCGCCTTGTCGGTCTCCACTTCGAAGAGGACCTCGCCCTCGGTCACCCGATCGCCTTCGGCCTTGTGCCAGGCGATGAGCCGCCCTTCGTCCATGGTCAGGCCGAGCTTCGGCATGATCACCTTGGTCACGCTCATCCCCGGACGAGCTCCCGCGCCGCGGCGACGATGTCGGCCACCTGGGGCACGACCCCGAGCTCGAGCGGCTGCGCGTACGGGATCGGCGTCTCGAGGCCGGCCAGACGCCGCGGTGGCGCATCGAGGTCGTCGAACGCCTCCTCGGCAACGAGCGCGGCGATCTCGCCACCATATCCGCCGCGCTTGATCGCCTCGTGCACCACGAGGCAGTGCCGGGTCTTGCGGACGGACGACAGGACCGCGTCCTTGTCCAGCGGAACGAGCGAGCGCAGGTCCACGACCTCGGCGCTGATGCCCTCGCCCGCGAGGATCGCGGCCGCCTCGAGCGAGAAGAGGACCTCACGCGACCACGTGACGATCGTGAGATCAGCGCCTTCGCGCTTGATGTCGGCTTTACCGAGGGGGATGAGGTATTCACCGGTGGGCACCGGGCCCTTCGTGCGATAGAGCAGCTTGTGCTCGATGAACATGACCGGATCGTCGTCTCGGATGGCCGACGCGAGCAGTCCCTTGGCATCCGCGGGCGTCGACGGCATCACGACCTTGAGACCCGCGACGTGCGTGAACCACGCCTCGAGCGACTTGGAGTGCTGCGCGGCGTTGCCGCGGCCCGATCCACCCTGGGTGCGGACGACCAGCGGCACCCGCGCCTGGCCGCCGAACATGAACCGGTTCTGCGCGGCCTGGTTCACGATCTGGTCGATCGCGAGCCCCGAGAAGTCGATGTACATGAGCTCCGCGACCGGCCGCATGCCGGTGAGCGCCGCGCCGACGGCGGTGCCGACCAAACCGATCTCGCTGATCGGCGTCTGCAGGATCCGGGTCGGCCCGAATTCCGCGAGCAGGCCGGCGGTCACCTGGAACGCGCCGCCGTGCTCGGCGATGTCCTCGCCCAGCACGATGACCCGCGCGTCGCGCTGCATCTCGATCCGCAGCGCGTCGTTCAGCGCCTCCGCGTAGAACATCTCCTTTTCAACGGTCGCGGTGCCCGGCACCGCGGCCGGGGAGGACGAGCTGCTGGTGCTAGTGGCTGGCATAGATCTCCTCCGGCGTGAGCGGCGAGGCCGGCGGCCCCGCCTCGGCCCAGGCGACGGCCTGCTCCATCGCTTCGTCGATGCCGCGGTCGATCGCGTCGAGCTCCGCGGCGGTGCCGAGGTTCTCGCGCTCGATCCAGGCGCGCGCGTCGACCAACGGGTCGAAGGCCGTCTTCCACCCCTCGATCTCGTCCTTGCTCTGGTACTTCCGCGGGTCGCCGTAGTAGTGGCCCTCGTGCCGGTACGACTCGCAGACCAGGAGCGTCGGGCCGCCCCCCGAGCGCGCGCGGGAGATGGCTTCCCCCGCCGCGTCGTACACCTTCGCGACGTCGCGGCCGTCGACGCGTACGCCGGGCATGCCGTAGCCCGCGGCACGTGTCGCGATGTCCTCGATCGCGAACGCCTTCTTCGCCGGGAAGCTCTCGGCGTACTGGTTGTTCTCGCACACGTAGATCACCGGCAGCTTCCAGATCGCCGCGATGTTCAGCGACTCGTGGAACGTCCCCTGGTTCGCCGCGCCGTCGCCGAAGAACGACACCGCGACCTGATCCGTGCCGAGCTGCTTCGCCGTGAGCGCAGCACCGGTGGCGATGGGGATCCCGCCGCCGACGATGCCGTTCGCGCCGAGGTTCCCCTTCGACGTGTCCGCGATGTGCATGGACCCGCCGCGGCCCCTGCAGTAGCCGGTCTCGCGGCCGAGGAGCTCCGCGAACATCCGGCCGAGGTCCGCGCGCTTCGCGATGCAGTGGCCGTGCCCGCGGTGCGTCGAGGTGATCCAGTCGTCGTCGCGCAGGTGCTCGCACACCCCCGCGGCGATGGCCTCCTCACCGGCGTAGCTGTGGATCGTCCCCCAGATCTTGTTCTCGCCGAACAGCGTCGTGGAGCGCTGCTCGAACCGGCGGATCTCGCGCATGACCTTGTACAGATTCAGGGCCGTCTGCTTGTCCATCACTTCTCCTCGGGTCGCAGCATGACGCGGATCGCGCCGTCGCGGCGCTCGGTGAACGCGGCCCACGCCTCGGCGAAGCACGTAAGCGGGAACCGGTGTGTGACCAGCGAGCGGACGTCGATCTTCCCGTCCGCGAGGAGCGCAAGGGCCCGGCCCGATACGCGTTTGGGATTCGCGACAGAACCGAGGATGTCGAGGTGGCCCCGCACGATCGTTGAGAGGTCAAGTCCGGTGAGCTCGACGCCTTGGCCGGTCGCGCCACCGAGCACCACGCGCCCACCGCGACGCGCGAGCCGGATCGCGTCGCGGGCCGCGTCCGCGGTCCCGGCGAACTCGACCACGAGATCGAACGTGCCGAAGAGCCCCGTCGCATCCTCGACTACGAGGTCGGCGAACCTCCGGGCCCGCTCAAGGCGCTCGCCGCGGCCGACGATGACGACCTCGCGGGCCCCCAGCGCGCGCGCGAGCTGCGCCACGCACAGCCCGATCGCGCCGGGCCCGACGACGACGACGCGCTCACCGCTGAGCAGCCGGCCGCGCTCGAGAGCCCAGAGCGCGACGCCGAGGTTGTCCGTCCACGCGCCGTCCTCGAGCGAGACGCGGGCCGGCAGCACGTGGATGGCGGCCGCCGGCACGCTCGCGTACTGCGCGAGCCCGCCCGCGATCGTGAAGCCGATGTGTGCGTGGCCGGTCTCGCGCTTCCCGTAGTTCTGGCACAGGTTGTAGAGGCCCTCGCGGCAGCGATCGCAGGTACCGCAGCCGACGTGCACCTCGACCCCCACGCGCGTGCCGATCGGCGGACCGTCGACGCCCGGGCCCAGCGCGACGATCTCGCCGGAGAACTCGTGCCCCGGCACATGTGGGAACGTCGTGCCCGCGAACATGCCGGCGAGGATCTTCCGGTCCGTCGCGCAAACCATCGACGCTGCGACCTTCACGAGCACGTGACCGGCGGCCGGCCGTGGCGTCGGCACGGTTCGAACGGTGAACTCATTGGGCCGGTCGAACACGACCGCCGTCATCTCGAGCGGGAGGGTCACGGACGCGCCGGGCCCGGGAATCGGTCGATGGACACGAGCTCCTCGCGCGGCAGGCGCGTGCCGGTCGGCGCCTCGGCCGCGTACCCGCAGGTGAACGTCCCGAGGAAGGTCCAGCTCAGCGGGACGTTGAGGATCCGCTTCGCCTTCTCGGTGATCCAGTGCTGCACGAAGACGGCGCCGAGGCCGAGCGAGTGCGCGCGAAGCCACATCGCGTAGATCGACATCGCCGCCGCCCACTCGAAGCCGTTGTCCGCGTGCACGTTCGTGAGGCTCCGCGCCGGGTCGCTGCACACGGCGATGACGGTCGGCCGGATGAGGTCGTTCACCAGCCCGCTCTTGCCATCCGGACGGAAGATCGGATCCCAGTAGCCGGAGAGCTCCTTCGACTCGGTCGCGAGCTCTTGCAGCTGCCGCTTCAGGCCCGGATCGCGCACCCAGATGAACCGCGCAGGCTGCAGGTTCGCGGGCGACGGCGCCCACCGCGCGGCCTCGAGGATCTCCGCCACCAGGTCGTCCGGCATCGCTCGATCCTCGAACTTCCGCACTGCGCGCCGGGTCCGCATGAGTTCGGCCAGGGCTTCGCCGTTCATGGCTCGACGATGACCTTGAGCGCGCCGTCAACGCGCTCGTTGAACGTCTTGAGCGCCTGGCCGAAGTCGGCAAGCTTGAAGTGGTGCGTGATCAGCTTGGCGGCCGGGATCCGGCCGTCGGCGATCAGCGGGATGACCTCTTCCATCGTGTTGCGGTTCGCCCGCACGCCGTGCAGGTCCAGCTCCTCGAGGACGATCTTCTGCATGTCGATCTGCACCGGGTCCTTGGGGATGCCGGTGAACGCGACCCGACCGCCCTTGCGCAGCACGCCGATCGACTGGCGGATGGAGTCGCCCGTGCCCGCGGAGTCGACGGCAGCGTCGGCCCCGCGGCCGCCGGTCAGCGCGCGCACCGCGGAGATCGGGTCGCCCGAGTGGTAGTCGACCACCTCGAAGCCGAGCTCGCGGGCGCGCTCGAGACGTTTGCCGCCGCCGACGACGATGACCCGCGCGGCGCCGAGGGCCTTCGCGCACATCGCGACCAGGAGGCCCATCCCACCGGATCCGACCGACGCGATGACGTCGCCCGGCTCGATGCCCGCGCGCTTGGCCGAGTGCAGGGCGATCGATGCGGTGTCGCAGAGCGCGCCGACGTCGAACGGCATCGCGTCGGGCATCGGGAACACGCTCTTGATGGTCTGGACCACGTATTCGGCGTATGCGCCCTGCGTGTAGTGACCGTACTGGCGATGGCCGAGATCCTCGCGACCGTAGTTGAAGCACAGGTTGTAGCGGCCGGTGCGGCACATCCGACAGTAGCCGCACCCCGAGTGCGAGGTCCCCGCGACGCGCGTTCCCGGAACGAATCCGTACTCGAGCGCGACCCGGCCCGCGTTCACGACCTCGCCCGACCACTCGTGGCCGGGCGTGAACGGGTAGGCCTTCGGCCAGCGCCCCTTGAACGAGCCTTCGATGATCTCGGCGTCGGTGCCGCAGATCGCGATCGCCTTCACCCGGCAGAGGACCTCGTTCTCCTTCGGCTCCGGCTTTGGGATATCGCCGATCTCGAACGCGTGCGGCGCGGTGAGGATGAGGGCCTGCATCGCGCTACGCGCCCACGAACGCGACGACGCGGCAGATGCAGCCCTCGCCGTTCACCCAGCGCCACGGGAACGCGCCGATGTCGACGCGCGTCCCGGCGACCTCGGCGAGCTCGCCGCCGAGGTTCTCCAACATCGGGATGTTCGCCTTCGCCATGTGGTAATGGACGTGCTCGAAATCCTTCATCGGAAGCGACTCGTCGATCGGCTTCCCGGTCTGGGCCTCGTATTCCTTCACCAGGTCGGGCCGGAAGTGGCGGACCCGCACATGGAGCGAGTGGTCCATCGACGCGAGGTCGCCGCCGAACATCTTGATGCCCTTGTCGACCAGCCAGTCGCAGACCTCGGGCTTCGGCCCGGGGTGCCGGTCGAAGTACGTGACGTCGTCGCGCGTGGGCTTCGTCCAGTTGTAGCGGTCCCAGCCGGTGTAGAGGATGACGACGTCGCCGCTGCGGATCTCCTCCCCTTTCGGGATGCACTTCTTGACGTCGTCGATCGAGTAGTAGGACCAGGGCTTGGTGATCGACCGGAGGT
>DATCOD010000132.1:0-5072 GCA_036564905.1 Candidatus Limnocylindria bacterium | reverse complement strand
CAACCGGCGATGGAGTCCGCGATGCTGCTGGCGACCTCGCGGCCGAGCCGGACGCTGTAGTTCGTGCCGCGATCTTCGGGATAGATCTGCGTCGTGTTCGCGACGAACAGCCCGGGCACCGGAGTCCGGAATGGAAGAATGCGGTGACGGTTCCCCAGGCGCGGGATCGGCTGGGCCGCGTCCTCGGCGAAGACCCAGCGCCCGCGCACGTCGGCCAGGGAGAGGTCGGGGACCATCGCGCGCAGCCCGGGGAGCGAGCGCGCGAGAAGCGCGTCGGCGCCGAGCGTCCGGATCGGATCGTCGCGCGCCACGTAATGCGAGACCCACACGTAGTGCGCCGGGTAGCGCTCCGCGGGCACGAGGTTCGTGTGTTCGATGACGCCGAGGAACGGGATGCTGGCATCCGCGATGTTCGTCCAGTACGTCGCGGTGAAGCGCCGGGTGAGCTCCAACAGGAGCACGACCGCCGCGCGGTACTCCCACGACCCGAGCCGCCGATCGAATTCCGCCGGCCAGGCCGTGAGCGCGCGCGTGGTGTCGGTCGGCGTCGTAAACAGCACCGCGTCGGCGGTCGCCTCCCCGGCGGCCGCCGCGTGCGGATCGAACGCCCGCCGGTAGCCGCCCGGGGCGCCGTAGCGCAGCCGGTGCCGGCCCGGCTCGGTCGTCACGGACAGGACCGCGCGGTCCAGCCAGACGGTGCCGCCGCGCAGCTCGATGTCCGCGCGCAGCGCGGCGCAGATCGCCTGGAACGATCCGCGCGGGTAGCCGAGCCACTCGCCGCGCAACCCCTTGCCCGCGAGGCGGCGGCGAAGGACGAGCTTGGACCACAGCCACGCGAGCGGGACGTCGGCCGCGGCAGCGCCGAACTTGCCCAGCAGCAGCGGCCGCCAGACCTGCTCGACCGCCCGGTCGCCGACGTTCCGGCGCAGTCAGGCGAGCGCCGGCAGGTCGTCCATCGCGACCCAGTCGGTCCTCCGCTGGAGCCGCAGGACGGACGCGCCGAGCCGGGCGCGCTGGGCGGGGGAGAGCGGGCCGTAGCGCAGGAGGTCGAGCGGGCCGCTGAACGGCCACTGCCGGCCACCAGCCTGGATCGCGACCGACGAGCGGAACCACTCGAGCGATCCGGGCAGGAGCTCGTCGTGCAGGTCGATCATCTCGCGATCGCTCGGGAAGAGATGGTGGTAGTAGCGCTCGATCCGCACGCCGCCGCCGACGTCGAACGCGCTCGCCTGACCAGCGACGTCGGGCCAGCGTTCGTAGAGCTCGACCCGATACCCGCGCTTCAGGAGCTCGCGCGCCGCGACCAGGCCGGTGACTCCGGCACCGACGATCGCGACGCGAGCGGCCGTCACTTCGGACACTGACCGGAGCGATTGTGACGGACCGTGGCGGCACGCTACCGTTCGGGGCATGCCGATCGCCCCGGAGCTCCTTGCGATCCTCGCCTGTCCGGTCGACCACGCGCCGGTGCGCGAGACGGAGACGCACCTGGTCTGTTCGTCCTGTGGCCGCCGCTATCCGGTGCGCGACGGGATCCCGGTGATGCTGGTCGAGGAGGCCGAGCCGGCCTAGCGACCCCGCGTGCGGGAGATCAGCGCGAGCGCGAGCCAGGCGAGCGCGGCGCCGAGCACGAGCCCGCCGAGCGCGTCCGACACCCAGTGGTCGCCGATGTATACCCGCGCCCACACCGTCAGCCCGACGACCGCGACGGCCGCCCAGCGCACCGCGCGCGACGGCCAGAGCGCGCCGGCCAGGAGCGCCAGGAAGGTCACCCGTGCGACGTGGCCGCTCGGGAAGCTGTACGGCGTGGGGACCGTCGGCAGGTCGAGAAAGCTGCGCGACAGCGCCTGCTGCGGACCGGCGTGCGGGAGCACGAGCTTGAGGGCGAGCTCCGCGAGCACCGTCAGCGCGAAGCAGAGCGGCACGACCCAGAGCGGCACGCCCCGGCGCCGCCAGAGGTACAGCGCGATCGCGCAGGCCAGGCCCGCGGTGATCGCGCCGTGGCCGACGAGCGTGTCGAGGTTGGCGAGGAGATCGAGCGGCGGCGACGCGACCGACTGGAGCGCCGCGGTGACCGCCCGATCGATCGCGTCGATCTAGCTGACCCGGTCCCGCGGCACGGTGATCCGCACCGTGGTGCCCTCGCCCGGCTTGCTCGCGATCTTGCACACGCCGCCGAGCAGCCCGATGCGCTCGCGCATGTGCAGGAGGCCGTAATGGCCCGCTTTCGCCGAGGCCTCGCCCCACTGCTCGATCGCGAAGCCCTGGCCGTCGTCGGCGATGACGATCTCGAGGTACGCCTCGTCCTGCTTCAGCTTCACCGCTACCTTGCGCGCGCCGGCGTGCCGCTTCGCGTTGAGCAGCGCCTCGAGCGTCGCGCGATAGAGCGCGGCCTCGGCATCCGGCCGGATCGGGCCGATCTCGCCGATGTCCTCGTCGATCTCCCAGCCGGCCTCCGCGGCGACCTCGGTCGCGGCGGAGGAGATCGCGCCGGCGAGCCCGAGGTCCTCCAACGTCGCTGGCCGCACGCTCCCGATGATCGCGCGGGTCTCCTGGATCGCCGTGCGCAGGAGATCGGTCGCGCGCTTCAGGTCGACCTCGGTCTTCCCGGGGTTCTGGAGGATCCCGTAGGCCGAGACGATGACCGGGGCCAGGGTGTCGTGGAGCTCGCGCGCGACGTGCCGCCGCGACTCCTCCTCCTGCGAGAGCGCCTGGCCGGCGAACAGCTGGAGCTCCGCGTACAGGCCCGCGCGCTCGACCGCGAACGCGGCCTGGTACGCGAGGATCCGGAGGTACCCGACCTGCGATTCCGACGGCTCGGTGGACCGGTTCACGTTCAACACGCCGAGCGCCTTCGCGCCGACGAGCAGCGGCAGCACGATGGAGTAGGGGACATCCTTCGTGTACGTGTGCGGCAGGTCGGGGCCCGCCGGGCCCTTCACGACCACCGGCTGGCGGCGCTCCATCGCCCGCCACGAGATCGCCGGGCCGGCCGCGACCTGCGTGCCGACGAGCTCGGCGCGATCGGACGCGCGGACGACGAGCGCGTCGTGGTCGCGGTCGTAGACCATGAGCGACGCGGAGTCGTACCCGACGTCCGCGGCCGCCTCGAGGATGAGCGCGAAGAGGTCGTCGTCGTTCGTGGTCGCGCCGACGCGCCAGGTCGCGCGCTCCAGGCCGCGGAGAAGATCCTGATCTGACACTGACCGCCGCAATTGTGCCGGACGGGTGTTGCCGCGCGCCCGGTGGCTCGAGCACGTCCGGTTAGGCGGTCATGCCCTCGACGAGACCATTGCGGACGGCGTAGATCGCTGCCTGCGTGCGGTCGGAGACGCCGAGCTTCTCCAGGATCGCAGCCACGTGGCTCTTCACCGTCTCAGGTGAGAGGACAAGCCGCTCCGCGATCTCGCGGTTACTCATCCCTTCGGCGACCAGCGAGAGGATCTCGCGCTCACGCTTGGTGAGGTTGCGCGCCGCGGCCGGTACCGGCCCCTGCGGCTTCATCTCACTGAGCATCCCCTTGAGCATCTGCGACTCGATGAACGCTCCGCCCGTGGCCACCTGGCGGATCGCGTCGACGAGCTCTTCGCGGGAGACATCCTTCAAAAGGTAGCCGGCGGCGCCCGCGCGTACGGCCTCCCGGAGGTACGCCGGGTTCTCGTGCATCGTGAGCATCACCACGGCCGTACGTGGGCGCTCCTCCTTGATCTTCTTGGTCGCCTCGAGCCCATCCATGTCGGGCATCCGCACGTCCATCAGGATCACGTCCGGTAGCTCGCGCCGCGCATACTCGACGGCCTCGCGTCCGGTGCGCGCTTCCCCGACGATCTGGAGGTCGTCCGCTTTCGCGAGCATCGCCGCGATCCCTTGGCGAACGAGCTCATGATCGTCGACGAGCAACACACGAATGGCCATCAAAGAGGCATTCTAGGGACACGTTCGGTGCGCGCGCGTCGCACACTCGCCGCACGCGTTCCAGGTGCGACCGAATCCGGTCTCGGTGAGCATGCGGACTGCGCGACCAGCGCGATCAGACAGAGCGCGAGCGGTTGACCCAGGCTGAACGGCTCACCCCGACCGGGCTTTGCGGTGGTCCTAGGTACTCCTTCTATTAGGCGGCGACTGACCGGCGAGGAGATGCGATGCACGGCGATCCAGACGAGCAGGCGTCGTGACCGAGGCCGAACGGGCCTTCGCCGCGCTCCACCTCCGCGCGCGGGTGGCCCTCGCGATCGCGGTCCTCGTGTTCGTCGGCATCGCGTACCAAATGGACCTCGCGGGCCCGGAGATCCCGTCGCGGGCATTCGCGGTCGGCGTCGCCCTTGCGCTCGCGGCGGCGATCGAGGAGCTCGCATCGCGCCGCGCGCGGCGGACCGTCGGCGCGGTCGCGGGCACGATCGCGGAGTTCTTCGCCTTCGCCCTCGCGGTCGCGCTGTTCAGCCGGTCCAACGCCCTGGCCCCGGCGGTCCTCCTCTGGCCCATCGCCTTCGGCGCGGTCTCGCTCCTCCGTCCGTACCTCCTCTACCTCGCGGCCATGGGGACCGCGATCGTCGTCGAGATCCGGGTGCTGGAGCCCGGGTCGTCGCTGCAGGACACCGCCGGCGGCCTCGCCTGGGGCGCGCTGTACGTCGCCGCCGCGCTGCTTGCGGGGTCGGTCGGCGCGCGATTCCGCGGCTTCCAGCGCCGGACCGAGTCGGGGTACGCGTCCGTCGCCACGGTCACCGCGGCGACCTCGTACTCGGAGCTCGCGCGGATCCTGTTCGCGTACGTCGAGCGCGCGCTCGACCTCCCGTCGGACGCGCCCGCGGTGCTCCTGTTCGACGATCGCGGCATCGGCACGCTGAACGCGATCGAGGCGGCGGGCGTCGATCCCGAGCGTCGGGCGCGATTCCGGGTGTCGGGGGAGGCGATCGATGCGCTCCGCGTCCTCGCCGGCACCGACGGCGCGTTCGTCCGGGGCGACGCCGTGCCGGTCGCGTCGGGCGCGCCGGACGAGCTGCGGACCGGGCGGCCATTCCTCCTGCCGCTCCGCGATGCCCGCCGCCTGGTCGGCTTCGCGCTCTTCGGCTCGA
>DATCOD010000131.1:0-2725 GCA_036564905.1 Candidatus Limnocylindria bacterium | reverse complement strand
GCACAAGCTCTGGCGCACGCGCGATCCGAAGGGCTACCACGTCGAATACGGCTACTCGACCATGGGCTACGAGATCCCGGGCGGCATCGGGACCCGGCTGGCCGCTCCTGACCGCGACGTCTTCGTCATGGTCGGCGACGGCTCGTACCTCATGTCGCCTGGCGAGCTCACCACCGCGATCTCCGAGGGCGCGAAGCTCATCGTCGTGCTGGTCGACAACCACGGCTTCGCCTCGATCGGCGCGCTGTCGCGGTCGCTCGGCTCCGAGGGATTCGGGACCGTCTCCCCGCTCGCGGTCGACTTCGCGGCGAACGCCGCCAGCCTCGGCGCGCACGCGGTCCGCGTCCGGACGCTGGCCGAGCTGCGCGCGGCGCTGGCCGACGCGAAGAGCGGGACCGAAACGACCGTCATCGTGATCGAGACCGACCCGCAGGTCAGCGTGCCAAGCTACGAGGCGTGGTGGGAGGTCGTGCCGGCCGAGTCCTCGGAGCAGGAGGGCGTGCGGAAGGCTCGGCAGGACTGGTCGGCGAACAAGAAGCGCCAGCGCCGTTACCTTTGATCGAAGCCGTAGGCGCTTAATGGATCTGCTCATCCGGGGTGGCGCGCCGTCGCGGGATGGCACGCTGATCTCGGTCACACCGCAGCGCGCGAACTGGCGGTACGTCGGGTTCGAGGCTGTCCGCCTCGCGCCCGGTGCGTCGAAGACCTGGACGCTCGCCGATCGCGAGGCGTGCGTCGTCCTGTTGTCAGGTCCGTGCGAGCTCCGTGCCGGCGGGCAGTCGCTCGACGGTTCGGATGGCCGCGCGTCGCCATTCGACGGTCCGCCGCACGCGCTCTACGCGCCGCCGGGCACCGAGATCACCGCGACCGCGGGCGACGGCGGCGCCGAGCTCGCGATCGGGACCGCGCCCGCGACGAAGGGTGCCCGGATCCAGCTCTTTCGGCCATCGGACGCGCGGCTCGAGATGCGCGGCAGCGGGAACATGGAGCGGCGCATCCACCACCTGTTGATGGAGGACCGCGACGCCGAGCGGCTGCTCCTCACCGAGGTGGTGACGCCGGCGGGCCACTGGTCCAGCTACCCGCCGCACAAGCACGACACCGACGATCCGCCACGCGAGACGCTCCTCGAGGAGACCTATTACTACCGGCTGCGCGACGCGGAGCGCGGATTCGCGATCCAGCGCGTGTACACGGCCGACCGCTCGCTGGATGAGAGCGTCGCCGCTCGCGACGGCGACCTCGTGCTGGTGCCGCGCGGATTCCACACCGTGTCGGCACCGCCGGGCTACGAGGTCTACTACCTGAATGTCATGGCCGGCCCGCGCCGCGAGTGGAAAGTGACGTTCGACCCGGATCACGAACGCTTACGGTGAGGTCCTGACGACCTCCGATCTGGTCATCGAGACCGAGGGCCTGACGAAGCGCTACGGCCTGGTCGTCGCGGTCGATCAGCTGTCGCTGCGCGTCCCGAAAGGCGGCGTCTTCGGCTTCCTCGGGCCGAACGGGTCGGGGAAGACGACCACGATGGGCATGCTGCTCGGCCTCGTGCAGCGGACCTCAGGCGAGGCGCGGATCTTCGGCGATCCCGTCGGCCACGCCGAGACGTTGCGCCGGATCGGCGCGATGGTCGAGTCGCCGACCTTCTATCCGTACCTCTCGGGTCGCGCGAACCTCCGCTACTTCCAGGCCATCGGCCGGCGCGGTGGCCCGGCCGATATCGAGCGGCTCCTCGAGCTCGTCGATCTCGGCAAGCGCGCGGACAGCAAGTTCGCCACGTACTCGCTCGGCATGAAACAGCGCCTCGGGATCGCATGCGCGCTGCTCGGCGATCCGGATCTCGTGTTCCTCGACGAGCCGACCAATGGGCTCGACCCCGCGGGTGTGGTCGAGGTGCGGGAGCTCATCCGCGATCTCGGCACGGGCGGCCGCACGATCGTGCTGTCGAGCCACCTGCTCGCCGAGGCCGAGCTCGTCTGCGATCACGTCGCGGTGCTGGGGAAGGGCAAGCTCATCGTGCAGGGGAACATCAAGGAGCTCTTGCACGAGAAGGATTCGTTCTGGCTCGGCACGACCGACGACGCCACGGCCGCAACGCTGCTCGCGACGCTGCCCGCCGTAGAGCGTGTCGAGATTGGTGAGGGCGAGCTCGTCGTCACCGCGCCGCCGGAGCGCGCCGCGGAGATCACCCGGGCGCTCGCGGGTGCCGGCATCTACGTGACGAAGCTCGTTCCGATCAGACACACCCTCGAGAGCTTCTTCATGGAGATCACCGGGACCGATCCGACCACCGGTCGAGGCCTCTCGTGATCGGGCGTATCGCGAACCTCGCCGTCTGGGAATGGTTCAAGCTTCGGCGCCGCTGGATGCTCTGGATCCTGCTCGTGTTCGCGATCCTGTTCGCGCAGCTTGCGGTGTGGGGCTCGTTCTTCTCGTACCAGAACCTGCAGAGCACCGGCGGCGAGATCACCGTGCCGGCGAGCCTGCAGTCGCAGGCCGGCCGCCCGCCGCGGACGGTCGCGTGCAACGACCTCCTCTCCACGGATCCCGCCCGGCAGCCGAGCGATCTCGATGCCGCGGTCGTCGAGGGCCTCCGCGCGCAATGTCGCATCCAGTCGGCGACCCTGCCCCAGCGGCTGCAGCGGGCGTACGAGAACCTCACCTTGCCGGGAAGCATCCCGCTCGCGCTCAACACGCTGCAGACGCTCGGGCTGATCCTCATCGC
>DATCOD010000130.1:0-56992 GCA_036564905.1 Candidatus Limnocylindria bacterium | reverse complement strand
CGCTCGAACGTGTGGGCAAGCGCGCGGCGTTCGTCGCGACCGGGCAGACCGGGATCGCGATCGCCGGCCTGGGCATCGCGGTCGACGCCGTGGTCGCCGACTTCATCGCCGGTGCGGCCGAGCGCATGGTCTGCGACGCGGCCGAGTCCGCCGACTGGATCGTCGTCGAAGGGCAGGGCGCGCTGACCCATCCCGGGTTCTCGGGCGTGACCCTCGGGCTGCTCCACGGGAGCGCGCCCGATCTGTTGCTCCTGTGCCACGACGCGGGGCGGACGGAGGTGAAGGGCTTTCCCGGGCTGCCGATCAGACCGCTGCGCGAGCTCGTCGAGCTGTACGAGGCCGCGGCGACCTGGAGCCGCCGCGCCGGCGCGCGCGTGCCCGTCGCCGGCCTCGCGTTGAACACGAGCGCGCTCGACAGCGAGGCCGCGACCCGCGCGATCCAACGCGCCGCGGCCGAGACCGGCCTGCCGGCCGCCGATCCGGTACGGGAGGGCGACGCGGGAGCGGATCGGTTGGCGGCGGCGCTCCTGCGATGAAGGTCACCGTGCGGACCGTGGACGTGCATCTGGCGGTCCCGTTCGCGATCTCACGGGCCGTACGCACCGAGAAGCGGGTCGTGCTCGTCGAGCTCGACGAAGAGGGGCGCATCGCATACGGGGAGGCGTCAGCTGATCCGTTCTTCGGCGAGACGACCGAGTCGCTCGAGGCCGACGTTCGCGGTGCGCTCGACCTCTTGCCGGAGGACCCGCGGGATCTTGGCACGCTCCGCACGCGCCTCGACGCGCGGTTCCCGCACGGCGGCGGCGCGGCCTGCGCGCTCGACATCCTGGCGCACGATCGCGCGGCCCAGGTGGCCGGCCAGCCGCTCCGGACGTTCCTCGGGCTCGCGCCGGCGGAGGCGCCGCCGACGTCGTTCACGATCGGGATCGCGGAGCCCGCGCTCATGGCGGAGCGGGCCGCGGCGGCGAAGGCGTCCGGATTCGGCGTCCTCAAGGTGAAGCTCGGGAAGGGCGACGACGTCGCGGTCCTTGATGCGATCCGGCGGGTGTTCGACGGCACCATCCGCGTCGATCCCAACGCCGCCTGGACCGCCGCGGAGGCCCCCGGGCGCATCGAGCGGATCGTCCAGTACGGCATCGAGTTCGTCGAGCAGCCGGTCGCGCCAGAGGATCTCGACGGGCTTCGGCACGTGCGAGAGCACAGCGCGCTCCCGATCGTCGCGGATGAGGCGGCGGTACGGCTCGCGGACGTCGATCGTCTCGCCGGCGCATGCGATGGCATCAATGTGAAGCTGCAGAAGTGCGGAGGGATCGCCGAGGCCCGCGCCATGATCGAGCGCGCGCACGAGCTCGGGCTGAAGGTCATGCTCGGGTGCCGCGCCGCGGAGACGAGCGTCGCGATCGCTGCGGCCGCGCATCTCGCGCCCTCGGTGGAATGGGCGGACCTCGATGGGAATCTGCTCATCGTCGACGACCCGTTCGTCGCGGTGCCGGTGGAGCGGGGGCGGTTCGTGTTCAGCGATCGGCCAGGCCTCGGAGTGCTGGCCCGCGCATGACGCGCCGGTGGGAGACGGCGGTCCTCGCGATCGCGACCGCGATCGCGGGTCTCGTTCTCCTCGCGCTCGCGTACGCGGGCCCGGCGACGTACGCGGACATCGCGACACACGAGGGCTTCGCGCGGACGGAATTCGTCGCACGCGACGGCGGTCGCACGGTGCTCGAGCTACCGGAGCTCGTCGGCATCCACAACGGCTGGGTCAGATACATCACCGGGCACGGCGGCCCGCCCGGCGGCTCGACGCTCACTGACTTCTTCACTGCCGATGAGCAGCGGCACATGTCCGACGTCCGCCGGGTATTCGTCGGCTTCGAGATCGCGGCGCTGTTCAGCGTGGCCGTTGCCACCGTGCTCGTCGCTCGGGCGGCAAAGCGGTCGCGCACGGCCGCGCTGTTCGTCCTGCGGGATGCCGCGATCGTCTCGGGAGTCGGCGCCGCGGCCGTGGCGCTCGCGGCCGTGGTCGCCTTCGATCCGCTCTTTCTCCTGTTCCACGAGATCTTCTTCCCGCAGGGGAATTTCCTGTTCGGCCCGGACTCCAACCTCCTCCTCCTGTATCCGGACCCCTACTGGTACGGGGTGACCCTGCGGGTGGGCGGGACGTTCGTCCTGGTCATGGCGATCATCGCCATCGCCGCCGCCGCGACGTTGCGCCGGGCCCGTCGTTAGACTCCGCGACGTGAAACGCGTGCTTCTCATCGAGGATCTTCCGCAGGTCGCCGACCACCTCAAGGGGATGCTGGCGCGCGAGAAGGACATCGAGGTCGCGGGTGTCCAGGCGCAGGCGGAGGCCGGGATCACCCAGGCCACCACCGAAAAGCCCGATGTCCTCCTTGTCGACGCGCTCCTCCAGGGCAAGGTGACCGGGTTCGATGTCGCGAAGCGCGTCCGGGCGGCGTCGCCGGGGACGCGGATCATCATGGTCACCGTGCCGCAGCGGCCGGTCGATCCGCGGCCGGAGCTCGGCATCGACGCGGTCTTCGTCCTACCCGGCGGGGCGAACGAGCTCGCGTCGGCGCTCGGCGGCGGCAAGGACGCGAAGCGCGACGGCACGGGTCAGATCATCGCCGTGTATTCGCCGAAGGGCGGGACGGGCAAGACCACGATCGCGGTGAACCTCGCGTGCGTGCTGCGCCGCAACGGCGCGTCGGTCGCGCTGTTCGACGGCGTCATGCAATTCGGCGCGGTACGCCATCTGCTCCCGGTGCCGCCGGCGACACGTTCGATCGTCGACCTGCCCGCGGGCGCCGCGATGCGCGCGTCGCTGGCGGAGGCGATCTGGGAGGGCCCGGGCGGCGTCGCGGTGCTCCTTGCGCCGCCGCGCCCGGAGGAGGCCGACCTCGTCGCCGCGAGCGAGCTCTCGAACGCGATCGGGCTGCTCGCCGACAACCACGACTACGTCATCGTCGACACGCCGAGCCGGCTGTCGGAGGACACCCTCGCGATCCTCGATGCCGCGACGGTGATCCTCATCGTCATCACCTATCAGGGTTCGACCATCGCGAACACGCGGTCGGCCATCGATACGTTCGAGGCGCTCGGGTACAAGGGCCAGAAGCCGCTGCTGCTCGTCGTGAACCAGGCCGACCTGACCGCGGGACTGTCCAAGGGCGGTATGGAGCACGCGCTCAACCTGCCGGTCGTCGGCGAGATCCCCTCGGACTGGAAGCTCGTGAGCGAATCGAACAACAAGCAGGCCCCGTTCGTGCTCTCGAACGCCAACGCGCCGGTGTCGCAGGCGATCGCCAGCCTCGCGAACGCGCTCGTCAGCCAGCAACGGAAGCGGTGACCGCGACAGCCGATCTGCCCATCGGGGTCTTCGACTCCGGCGTCGGCGGACTCACCGTGCTGCGCGAGCTGCGCCGCCAGCTTCCCGGCGAGTCCACCATCTACCTCGGCGATGAGGCGCGGATGCCGTATGGCCCGCGTCCGGCCGAGGAGATCGTCGCGTTCACCCGTCAGGCTCTGCGGTGGTTCAGCGCGCGCGATTGCAAGCTCATCGTCCTCGCCTGCAACACCGCCACATCGGTCGCGCTCGACGTGGTGCGCGACGAGTCGCGCGTGCCGATCATCGGCGTCGTGCGGCCCGGCGCGGCGGCCGCGATCTCAGCGTCGGCCCGTCGATCGATCGGCGTGCTCGCGACGACCGCGACCGTGCGCTCGGGGGCGTACGCCCGCGCGCTCCGAGACCTGGACCCGCTCGCCGACGTCATCCAGCAGGCCTGCCCGGCCCTCGTGCCGCTGGTCGAGGCGGGCAAGGCCGACGGCGCGGAGGCGGAGGCCGCGGTGCGCGGCTACGTGCAGCCGCTCCTCACCGAGGGAGGGGTCGTGCAGCCGGTCGTTGACACCCTGCTGCTCGGCTGCACCCACTACCCGTTGCTCCGTGCGGTCATCGAGCGCGTCGCCGGTCCCGGCGTGCGCGTCGTCGACTCCGCGGCCACGACCGCGCTCGCGGTGCGCGAAGTGCTCCTCTCGCACCGCCTCGTGCGCGATGGCGGCGCGGCGGCACACCGCGTGTTCGCGACCGGACCGATCGACCGTTTCCGCGGCGTCGCCCGCACCATCTTCGGCGAGGACCTCCCCGTGGTCGAGCAGGCGACCCTGCCGACCGAAGAACCGGCCGGGCCGGCGTGAACCTCAGCTCGACGATCACCGGGCTTCCGTACGTCGGGAAGACGACCCTGTTCAACCTCCTCACCGGAGGGCATGCCTCGACCGGCGCGTTCGCGGGCGCGGAGAGCGAGACGAACATCGGCGTCGCGAAGGTCCCCGACGAGCGCGTCGGCCGGCTGTCCGCGCTGTTCAAGCCGAAGAAGACGACGTTCGCGGAGATCACGTACCGGGACATCGGCCTCGCGAAGAGCGCGACGCCCGGCGAGGGGATCAGTCCGAAGAAGCTCGGTGACCTGCGGAACTCCGACGCCATCGTGCACGTGGTGCGCGCGTTCGCCGATCCATCCGTTCCGCACGCCGAGGGATCGGTGGATCCGCTCCGCGACATTGCGACGCTCGACCTCGAGCTCCTGTTCTCGGACCATGCGATCGTCGAGAAGCGGCTCGACTCGCTGGATCGCGAGCTGCGGAGCGCGAAAGGGCCCGACCGCGAGGCGAAGGAGCGCGAGCTCGCGTTCCTCCAGCGCGCGAAGCCCGCGCTGGAGGCCGAGACCCCGCTGCGCGATCTCGACGTCGAGCCGGAGGAGCAGCGGCTCATCCGCGGGTACCGCTTCCTCACGCTCATGCCGCAGCTCATCGTCGTGAACGTGGACGAGTCGGACGTCGCGTCGCCGGACGCGGTGCTCGCGCCGCTGCGGGCCGCCGCGGCGACGCATCGCGGCACCGCCGTGGTCGCGGTCTGCGCGAAGATCGAGGCGGAGATCGCCGAGCTCCCGGCCGACGAGGCGATGGCATTCCGCGCGGAGCTCGGGCTCGCGGAGGCGCCGTTGGATCGCGTGGTCCACGCGACCTACGACCTCCTCGGGCTCACCTCGTTCTTCACCGCAGGCGAGGACGAGGTCCGCGCGTGGACGATCCTCAAGGGCTCGACCGCGCAGCAGGCCGCGGGCGCGATCCATTCGGATCTGGAACGCGGGTTCATCCGGGCGGAGGTCATCCGGTGGGACGCGCTCCTCAAAGCCGGGAGCGAAGCGAACGCCCGGAAGCAGGGGCTGCTCCGGACGGAAGGCAAGACGTATGTCGCGCAGGACGGCGACGTGATCAACGTCCTGTTCAATGTCTAGGGCTCGGACCCCGTTCCTCGCGATCGGCCACACCGCGCGCGACGAGTTCCCCGGCGGGCGCTGGCGGCTCGGTGGCTCCGCGCTGTACGGCGCGGCGACGGCGGCGAAGCTCGGCGCGCGGGTCACGCTGGTCACGCGGGTCGGCCCGAAGGAGCGCGACGCCCTCGAGACGCTGTGCGACGAGCTCGGGATCGCGCTCCGCGCCCTACCGGGCGACGTGACGACGACGTTCGGCTTCACGTACGACGCCGCGGGGCATCGCACGCTGCGCCTCCGCGCGAAGGCCGCGCCGATCACGCGTGCCGATGTCGGCCGGGCGGTCGGCACTCCGAAGGCGGTGCTGCTGGCGTCGATCGCCGGCGAGCTCGACGACTCGCTGTTCGCGCCGTGGTCCGGCGCGAGGCGCGTGCTCGCCGCGCAGGGGCTGCTGCGGTCGTTCGCGGCGGACGGGACGGTCGTCGCCGCGCCATGGCGTGACTACGCCCGACTCCTCCCGAAGGTCGATGCCGTTGTCGTGAGCGAGGAGGACCACGCGGAGGATTCGGCGTGGCTGCCGTTCACGACCGTGGTCGTGACCCAGGCCGAACGCGGCTCCGAGCTACACGCGCGCGGGACGACGACCCACGTGCGCGCGTTCGCGGTGCGCGAGGTCATCGATCAGACCGGTGCGGGCGACGCGTTCGCCGCGAGCCTCGCGCTCGGACTCGCGGAGGGGCTTCCGATCGTGCGCGCGGCGACGTTCGCGAGCGCGGCGGCGTCGTTCGCCGTCGAGGGCCTCGGGATGTCCCGGCTCGCGGATCGAGCGCGGGTACGCGAGCGGATGGGGACCTGACGGTGGACTGGGCGGCGCTCGATCGCGGCGCCGCGGCGCTCGTTGGATCGGCGGGGCTGATCGCGCTCGACGCCGAGGGCACGGTCCTCTACGAGCGCGCCGCGGACGACGCGTTCCCCGCCGCATCCGTGATCAAGATCCCGATCCTCATGACGGTCTACGCGGACGCCGCGGAGGGCCGGCTCTCGCTCGACGAGCGGCTGGCGGTGGGGGAGCACCTGCCCGGGACTGGGGTGCTGGGCTGGGTGCGGGGCGTCACCGAGCTCACGATCCGCGACCACGCGACGCTCATGACCATCGTGAGCGACAACACGTCGACGAACCGGCTCATGGAGCGCGTCGGCGTCGAGCGGATCGCGGAGCGGATGCGCGAATGGGGCTGCGTCCGCACCCAGTTGCGCCGGAAGATGTTCGACTTCGAGGCGGCGAACCGCGGGCTGGACAACGTCGCCTGCCCGCGAGAGCTGGCCGGCCTGTTGCTGCGGCTCGTGCGCGGCGAGGTCGTCGACCGATCGACGTCCGACGCCGTGCTCGCGGTGCTCGCGCAGACGTGCGACGACGAGGCCAAAGCGCTTCTTCGGCGGTACTTGCCGGCGCGGGCGCGGGTGGCGCACAAGACCGGGTCGCTGGAGACGGTGCGTAACGACGCGGCGGTGATCTGGGGCGAGCGGCCGGTCATCGCGGTGGGCCTGGTGAGCGGCGTGGCCGACATCCGGACGGCGCGGTCGCTGCTCGGGCTGCTCGGCTGGCTCGCCTACGGCGCGGCGGGTGGAGACGCGAAGGGGCTTCCATCCGAGTGGCCTGAGGGGCGATGATGGCAGGGATGCGCACGAGTTCGTCGGGCAGGACCAGGTCGCCGCGGGCGCGCTCGGGCCGCGCGGCGGCGGCCACCTTGGCCCGGCCGTCCCTCGCGATGCTGCTGCTCAGCGCTGGGCTCCTGCTCGCGAGCGCGTTCGTGGCGATCCAGATCCAGCGCAACTCGCTCGCGCACCAGGCCGCGGGCCTGCAGGCCGACATCGTGGCGCGGCAGGCCGACAACGGGCGGCTGAACGCGCAGATCGCGGCGAAGCAGACCGACGACTACGTGGTGAACAAGGCCCGCGACTACGGCTACGTCCTGCCGGGCGAGACGCTCATCGGCGTGCAGCAGGAGGCCACGACGCCTGCGGCGATCGCCAGCGCGCCAACGGCGTCGCGGGTGCAGAAGTGGATCGCGCTCTTCTTCGGATCGCGCTGATCGCGCTGCGACCGCTCGCTTCCTCTCATACAAAGAGCCCGCGGACCGCATAGACTGACGTCGCGGGATGGAGCAGCGGTAGCTCGTCGGGCTCATAACCCGAAGGTCGGAAGTTCGAATCTTCCTCCCGCAACAGTTGCGCCCGGGCTCAGGCCCGGGTGTTTTCGTATCTGGGTCCTATTGCACCGGCGTCACGACTTCGGTACCAAGCAAGCGTGCCGTACAGCGATCCTGAGAAGCGGCGCGCATATGGCCGCGATTGGATGCAGCGCAATCCCGGCAAGGCCAGGGAAGCGATGCGTCGCTGGCGGCAGCAACATCCGGAAGAGCATCGTGCGGAGCTCCGCGCGTACTACGCCCGTGACCCTCAGCGGCGCCAGCGTCAGATCGATGCGAGTCCGAACCGAAAGGCAGTGCGCATCGCCATGAAGCACCGTCGCCGCGAGCGAGGCGACGCTGGTGGTCCGTCGTTCACATACAAGGAGTGGCTCGCACTAGTGGCGCAGCACCGCGGATGCTGCGCATACTGCGGCGCGGCTGGGATGCTGCAGGTCGACCACAGAACGCCACTCGCGCGTGGCGGGACCAACGAGGTCGCCAACATCCTCCCGGCGTGCGGTCCGTGCAATCAGCGCAAGCACACGATGAGCGAGGCCGAGTTCCGCGCACGTCTCGCCGCTGGGAAGAACGAGCAACCCCCGTACACTTGCGTCTCTCGGCTGGGTAGCTCAGCTGGCCTAGAGCAGGCGACTCATAACCGCCCGATCGTGGGTCCGAATCCCACCCCAGCCACCGTTGACTACCACCCGATCGATCCGCGCCGCGGTCCTCGCTTTCGCGCGCGCGCACGACGTCCTTCCGCCCGGACCGCTGGTCGTCGCGGTCTCCGGCGGTGCGGACTCCACCGCGCTGCTCCTCCTGCTGAGCGACCTCGCGCCCGCGCTCGGCCTCGATCTCCACGTCGCCCACTTCGACCACCGGCTGCGGCCGCGGGCAGCGGCCAAAGACGCGCAGTTCGTCGCCGACCTCGCGCAGTCGCACGGCGCGACCATCCGCATCGGCCGCGCGGAGACCGCACCGAAGAGCGAGGACGAGGCCCGCGAGCTCCGTTACGCGTTCCTCCGCCGGACCGCGCGCGAGGTCGGGGCCGCGCGCATCGCCACCGGACACACGCGCGACGACCAGGCCGAGACCGTCCTCCTCCATGCGACGCGGGGGAGCGGCCTCGCCGGCCTCGCCGGAATGCGACCGCGACGCGCTGACATCGTGCGGCCCCTTCTCGCGATCGGGCGCTCGGAGACCGAAGCGGTCTGCGCGGAGGCGAAGATCACCCCGCGCGAGGACCGCTCGAACGCCGATCCGAAATACGCACGGAACCGGATCCGTCACAAGGTGCTGCCCGAGCTCGAACGGATCAACCCGCAGGTCCGCGTCGCGCTCGCGCGTCTGGCCGACGCCGCGGGAGCGGCGGCGGATGCGGTGGAACGCGCCGCCGCGCACGCGCTCGACGCGGCCACGACCGCCGAGGTGATCGCCCTCGACCGGCTGGCCGGCGCGGTGCGCGACGACGCGCTCGCGCTCGCGTGGACCCGCGCCACCGCTCGCACGCTCGCGGCGAAGCACCGCGCGGCGCTCGCGGCGCTCGCGAGCTCGAGCGACGGCAGCGCGAGCCTGGACCTGCCCGGCGGCCGAGCCATTCGCGAGTACGCCTCGTTGCGCATCGAGATCGGGCCGCGCCGGGTCGGCGAGCGCCCGGCCGAGGTCACGCTGGTCGAGGGGCGGCCGGTCGAGTGGGCCGGCTGGACGTTCACCCTGGGCGATGGGGCGACGGGGGCGTTCCGAGCGCCGGCGCCAAGCGCGACCGAGCTCGTCGTGCGGTCACGCCGACCGGGAGATCGGCTCGCGGGTCGGCTGCGTATCAAGGTGCAGGACCTGTTCACCGACGCGAAGGTGCCGGCCCGCGCCCGGGCCACCCACCCGCTTGTCGCGACACGCTCCGGAGAGGTCTGGTGGGTCGTCGGCCTGAAACACGCCGACGGGGCCGCGAGCCCGGGGCGGTGGATCTGCGCCGAACCGCCGCCGGCACAGATCGAAGCAATTCGGCGTTACACGGGTAACATCGATAGAGGCGACCGCCACACGGCGGAGTAGAGAGGACACGGCAACGAACCTCGACAACCGGATCATCAAGAACGGCATCCTGACCCTGCTCCTCGTCCTCATGGGCGTGGCGCTCCTCTACGCCTACCGGGCCCAAAGCCCGTCGGCGGTGATCGTCACGTACGACAAGGCCGTTTCGGAGATCCAGTCGGGAGTGGTGACGAAGGTCACGATCAGCGGCGATGCCGCGACCCTCGAGAAGCCCGACAAGTCAACGGAGACCGTGAACATCGGCCCCAACGACAACGGGGCCTTCCAGAAGATCGTCACCGACTACAACACGACCCAGCCCACCAGCAGCCGGGTCCAGCTGAGCTTCCAGAAGGACTCCCAGACCTTCGGCATCATCGGCTCGGTCCTGTTGAGCCTGCTACCGGTGCTGCTGATCGGCGGCTTCTTCGTCTACATGATGCGGCAGGCGCAGGGCACGAATAACCAGGCGCTGTCGTTCGGAAAATCGCGCGCGCGCATGTTCATCGGCAACAAGCCGGCGACGACGTTCGACGATGTCGCGGGTGTCGACGAGGCGAAGCAGGAGCTCACCGAGGTGGTCGAGTTCCTGAAATATCCGGAGAAGTTCTCGACCCTCGGCGCGCGGATCCCGCGCGGCGTGCTCCTGGTGGGCCCGCCCGGCACCGGCAAGACGATGCTCGCGCGCGCGGTCGCAGGCGAGGCCGGCGTCCCGTTCTTCTCGATCTCGGGATCCGAGTTCGTCGAGATGTTCGTCGGCGTCGGCGCGTCGCGCGTGCGCGACCTGTTCGACCAGGCGAAGCGCAACGCGCCGTGCATCGTGTTCATCGACGAGATCGACGCGGTCGGCCGCCAGCGCGGCGCGGGCCTCGGCGGATCGCATGACGAGCGCGAGCAGACCCTGAACCAGATCCTCGTGGAGATGGACGGCTTCGACACCGGGACCAACGTGATCGTCCTCGCGTCGACGAACCGTCCCGACGTCCTCGACCCGGCGCTCCTGCGGCCGGGCCGGTTCGACCGCCAGGTGGTCCTCGACCGTCCGGACATCAAGGGCCGCAAGGCGATCCTTGACGTGCATGTCCGCGGCAAGCCGCTCGACAAGAGCGTCGACCTCCTGCGCATCGGGCAGATCTCACCCGGCTTCTCGGGCGCCGATCTCGCGAACGTCGTGAACGAGGCGGCGATCCTGGCCGCCCGCCGGAACCGCAAGGTCATCACGCAGATCGACTTCGAGGAGGCGCTCGAGAAGGTCTCCCTGGGGCCCGAACGGCGCTCGCGGGTCATCTCCGAGAAGGAGAAGAACATCGTCGCGTACCACGAAGCCGGCCACGCCCTCTGCTTCAAGCTGCTCAGCAACACGAACCCGGTCCACAAGATCTCGATCGTGTCGCGCGGCATGGCGATGGGCGTCACCTGGTCGCTCCCGCAGGAAGACCGCTACTTCCGGACGAAGCGGGAGTTCGAGGACGACATCGCGGCGGCGCTCGGCGGCTGGACCGCGGAGCAGCTCCACCTCGGCGGCGACGTCACGACCGGCGCCTCGAACGACATCGAGAAGGCCACCGAGATGGCCCGGCACATGGTCACGAAGTACGGCATGAGCGAGAAGCTCGGGCCGCTGCAGTACGGCAAGACGGACGAGCTCATCTTCCTCGGCCGCCAGATCCAGGAGGAGAAGAACTACTCGGAGGAGACCTCCAAGCTCATCGACAGTGAGGTCCACGAGATCGTGGATCGCGCGCGTCGCCGGGCTCATGAGCTGCTCACGCGGTACCGGAGCGTGCTCGACGCGGTGGTCGGCAAGCTGATCGAGCAGGAGACGCTGAGCTCGGATGAGTTCAACCAGCTCGTGGACGGTCACCTCGGCCAGCAGCCGATCGCGGCTGCGACGGCCGGTCCGGGCCCGACGCCCCCGAGCGGCGCGCCGGCCGGGACGCCCGAGCCGAAGCGTCGCCCAGGTCCGGACACCGGGAAGGGCCCCGCAGCAGCGCCCACGCCCGCGTAACTGCCCGCGCAGGCCTCCCGCCCGGCCCGATACAGGAACGCAACACATCCGCCGGCCGGGGCGTAACGCGCGGCATGAGTGTTGCTTAAGAGCGGTGCGTGAGTGACCTCGTGATCGACATCCGGCAGACCGTCGAACGGGACGAGCGCCTGCGCACGGCGATCCTCGCCGCGTTCGCGATCGTGCTGGCCGTCGCCTTCTTGGTCCTCCTCGTGTCCGACCAGGTGCAGGCCGCCGTCCTCTAGCGAGCCCTAGCCTCGGTCCCCGTGCGGCTGTTCATCGCGGTCCCGCTCCCCCCGGAGCTCACCGAGCGCGCCGCCGCGCTCCTGCCGGCGGACCTCCCCGCGCTGAAGCGCGTTCGCCCCGAGCTCATGCACGTGACCCTCGCCTTCCTCGGCTGGACCGCGGACCTGCATCTGGACGCCGTGGGCGACGCCGCGCGGGCGGCCGCCGCCCGCCAGGGCTCGTTCGACCTCGCCTTCGCCGGCGCCGGACGGTTCCCGGAGGCCGGCCGGCCACGGGTCGTCTGGCTGGCGATCGGGGAGGGGCAGGACCGGCTCGCCGGTCTCGCGGAGAGCGTTCGGGGCGAGCTTCGCCGCCGCGCACTGCGGTTCGAGGATCGACCGTTCGCGCCGCACCTGACCCTCGCCCGCGTCCGCGAGGGATCGTCGGGCCCGGAGGCCGGGACGATCGCCGCCGCCGCCGACGCGCTCTCCGTACCGGATCTCCGGACGCGCGTCGATCGGATCGCGGTCGTCGAGAGCGTCCTGTCGCCGAAGGGCCCGCGCTACATCGCTCGGGTGGAGGCGCCACTGGGCTCGGGGGATCGCGGTTAGCGGCGGGTCTCCGACGGGGCGCGCAGGATCGGTGACGAGGTCTTCGCCGACACCGCGGCGCTGAGATCGGTCTTGGAGATCCGCTCCTCGAGCCGTTCGGCATGGGCCGCGCCAGGCTCCGCGCTCTTCACCGCTCCGTAGATCTCTCCGACGAACGGTCCGACGAGCAGCGCCGCCATCACGAGCGCGACCCCCGCGCCGGCCAGCAGCCGCAGCTCCGCCCCAACGTTCGGCGGCACGATGCCGGTCACGAAGCCGGGCACGCCCGAGAGCACCAGGAGCGTCATCGCGAGGATGTACGCGGTCGCCGCCATCGTGTAGGTGAAGAACCCGGCCTCGAGGCGCGTCCGGAGCCTGCGCGGATGCCGGACCAGATCGGCGAACACGAACCGCAACGCCTTTCGGCGGAGCGCATTCACGTTCGCGAGGTCGGACAGCACGTAATAGCCGTCGAACTCCAGTAACGGCGAGAGGTTGAACACGACGCTCACGAGGTTCGCGACCGCGAGCCAGACCGCGAGGTCCTGCACGCGGCCGACCGAGACGGCGGCGACGATGCCGAAGACCCCGGCGAGCGCGAAATTGAAGAGCGGCCCGGCGGCGTTGACGATCGCCCGCCGGGTCCGGCCGATGAACCACGCGTCCGATGTGTCGACCCAGATGACCGGCGTGAACATCATCAGCCCGATGCCGGCGCGGCCGATGCGCCGGCCCTCGGCCTTCGTCGCGATCGCGTGGGCTGCCTCGTGCCCGAGGCCGGCCAGCCCGAGACCCACGAATGCGACGACCAGGCCGCCGAGCCCGAAGTCCGCGGAGGTGGCTTCGCGGAATGTGCGCGCGAGCGCGACCGCGCCGACCACGCCGACGACCGTTGCGACGACCGCGCCGGCGGTGGTGAACGCGGGGCGGAACACCCGATGCAACGCGCCGGCGAGCGCGTCCGCATCCTTCGTCTCGAGTCGGGGCGCTAACACGAGATCGAGCAGCCGCATGAGCCGCGCATCGGGCTCATCGCTCGCGATGCGCGGGGTCGTGACCAGACCCGCGGCCTGAAGCGCGGCGACGGTCGCAAAGACCGTCGCGGGATCATCCGACCCGGTCCGTTCGGCGTGACGCATCGCGAGCTCCCGCAGGCTTCGGTCGCCGTCGAGGTCGTCGTAGATCGCGAGGCCCTCGGTGGAGAGCCGCAGGTAGGTCCCGCTCGTCGGCTCGTGGAGGATCACGCTCTTCGAGTCGTCGGGGGCGGGCAGCACGCGGACCGCCGCGCTTCGCTGTGGCGCGTGCTTCACCTGCATGTTCGACTCGAGCCGTGCGACGACCTGACGGTACTTCTTGACCACCGCGCGGACGTCGTCCCCACCGACACGGAACACGCGCACCGGCGTCACGGCGCGTGCGCTCGCGCTGCGCGGGGCCCCGGTGAGGACGGAGACCTCGCCGAGGAACGCGCCGGCAACGACGTGACCGACCACGCGGTCGACGCCATCCTGCTCGCGCACGACGTCGACCTCGCCGCTGCGAACGAGATACGCGTCATCGCCACGCTCGCCCTGCTGAAGGATCACGTCGCCCGCCGCGAATCCGGCCGCCACCAGGTGCGCCGCAAGGTCGGCGATCGCGTCGGACGGGAGATCCGCGAACGGGCTGTCACGACGGAGGAAGTTCGACGCCGCCCTGAGGCTCGCGAAGGCCTGGAGCTCCTGCGCGAATTCGGGCTGGCTCGCGATCGCCGCGAGTACGACGTCCTTGGAGATCCGCACGCCGGCACCCGCCGCGGACATGACGACGGTGGCGGTGCGCGGCTGGTCGAGGACGACGGCCATCTCGCCGATGAGCGCGGGGGCCGCCATCGTCGCGAGGGTCCGCAGCCGGTCGCCGGTCATGATCCGGACCCGCCCGGACGACAGGACGATCACGTCGCCGGGCGGATCGCCTTCCCGCACGAGGGTCTGCCCCGGCGAGAATCTGGCCGCGACGCCGGCAGCGAGCAGCCGCTGGCGCACGTCCACGGGGAGGCTTAGGAAAGGTCCGAAATCCAGCGTCCCCACGGCCGCGAGCCTAGTCGAAGCTCGAGCGCGCACCGGCGCCGCCCTGGGCGGAATGTCTCGGCCGGGGTGGCCGTTCCCAATTCCGACCGTCATACTCGGATTAACAACAGGGGGGCGTCATGAGCTCTGTCACGTTCACCCGGACCGCGCACCCGTACCGCGACACGGAGGTCATCGACGCCCGCGCGCCGCGGACGAATCAGGCCATCGTCGGCACCCTTTCGCTCCTCGCGATCGGCACGGGGTGGTGGGGGATCCTCGCCGCCGTCGCCTTGCAGCTCGCGATCGGGCTCACCTTCGGCCGCCGCTACTGCCTCCCGTGCCTGCTGTACTTCGAATTCATCCAGCCGCGGCTCGGTGAAGGTCCGATCGAGGACTCTCGCCCGCCGCGGTTCGCGAACCTGGTGGGCGTCGCGTTCCTGACTGCGGCCAGCGTCGCGTACGCCGGTGGCTTCGTCGCGGCGGGCCAGATCCTCGGCGGGATCGTGGCCGCGCTCGCCCTGCTGGCGGCCTCGACCGGGCTGTGCGTCGGCTGCGAGATGTATCGCTTCGCCGCGCGGCTCCGCGGCGTCCGATCTCGGGTCATCGACCGCGTCGACCTGATCGAGCTGGGCGCCGTGGTCGAAGGCGAGGTCGTCGTCGAGTTCACCCACCCGCTCTGCACCGACTGCCGCCAGCTCGAGCGGAAGCTGCGAGACGAGGGGCGCGCGGTCCTCACGATCGACGTCTCGAAGCGGCCCGGCGTGGCGCGCAAATACGGGGTGACGGTCGTGCCGACCGCGGTGCTCGTCGGCCCCGACGGGGCGGTCCGCTCCCGCATCGCGTGACGCCGGTCAGCGGTTCCGGGCGGCTCGCTTCTGGGTCGCGACGACGCCGCGCTCGTGCGGCCGGCGCCAGGCCGGCGGCGCGACCGGGCCGCGCTTGCGGAAGTTCTCGAACGCGTAGGTGTCGCAGAGCACCTCGGCGGAGGTGCCCCAGCCATGCGTGAGGTAGAGCCACCAGTGGCAGAACTCGTGGAGGTACAGGAACCGGATGACGTCCCGCCGCGTCCGGAACGCGACCAGCGGGTAGGTCCGCGAGCCGAGATCGACGAGCTCGCGGAACGGCCGGAACGGCTCGGGCACCTGGATGAGCACCTCGGCGGTGTCCCAGAACGTGAACGCGACCAGGTGCGGCCGGCTTCGATAGCGCAGGGGCTTGACCGTCACCGTGTAGCCGGTCGCGGTCGGGAGGCCCCGGAGCGCGGCGCGGATCTCGGCGGGCGTGTGCGAGTCCAGCGCCGACCGCACGGCCATCGGGCCGAGCGGGCGGCCAGGGCCCTCGTTGACGGAGCGGACGGCCATCCGTCGATCGTAGGGAGCAAGCGGCCTGCCCATTTCGCTAATCCCATTCGGCGCTGGCTTGCTCGGCGTCCGGGGGGCGCATTAAGATGTGGACAACGTCGTTCGAACGGGGACGAGTAGCCGTCGCGAGCCGTGTAGCGAACCGGGACAGGTGTGAGCCGGGACGGCGGACGCAGGCGAATGGATCCCGCGAGACGCCGCGGCGAACAGGGAGCGGCAGACCGCCTGGGCGGGCGCTCCCGAAGTAGCTGCGGCCGGTGGCCCGCCGTTATCGCCGGGCGCTGCGTGATCGCGCAGGCTGAGGGCTGCTCCCGCTGTCGGGCGCGGCCAAGATCGGGTGGCACCACGACCCTCGTCCCGAGATGGGAGCGAGGGTCTTTGCTTTTCAAGGACCGAAGGAGCGAGCGTGGCGAGCGCGGTGGCGGGCGTCATCCGGCTGGAGCCGGTCGTGCGCGAGCGCATGGCCGACCTCGAGACGCCGGTCTCCGCGTTCGCGAAGCTGCGTCGCCTCGGCGGCGCCTTCCTCCTCGAGAGCGCCGAAGGCGGGGAGCGCATGGGGCGCTACTCGTTCATCGGCGTCGCGCCGCGCGAGCGCATCGTCTCGCGCGACGGCGACCCGCTCGTGGCGCTGCGCGCCGCGATGGCCGGATACGTGCGCGGTGGCGGCGCTGGCCTGCCGCGATTCTCCGGCGGCGCCGTCGGGTACGTCGGCTACGAGGCCGCGCGCCACTTCGAGCGCCTGCCCGTCGCGGCGCGCGACCCGCACGGCCTGCCGGACGCCGTCTTCGGCGTCTACGACACCGTCGTGGCCTTCGATCACGTTCGCCACGCGATGCTCCTCATCGCGCATGCCGCCGACGGCGATCGCGCGGCCGCGGAGCGGCGGTTGGACGAGCTCGACGCATTGCTGGACGCGCCGCTCGTGCTGCCGGCGCCCGAACGCGTCGAGCGAACGATGCGATCGAACATGACGCCCGCGGAGTACGAGGCGCTCGTGCGCCGGGCGCGCGAGCTCATCGCGGACGGCGACTGCATCCAGATCGTGCTCGCGCAGCGGTTCGACATCCGGCCAGCGCCCGAGCCGCTCGCGCTCTATCGGGCGCTCCGCCACGTGAACCCGTCGCCCTACATGTTCCTGCTCGAGACGGCGGGCGCGACGCTCGTCGGCGCATCGCCCGAGCCGTTCGTGCGCGTCGAGGGCGGCACCATCGTCATGCACCCGATCGCCGGCACGCGCCCACGGGGCGCCGACCCGGTGTCGGACGCGGCGAACGAGGTCGAGCTGCGCGCGTCGGAGAAGGAGCGCGCGGAGCACGTGATGCTCGTCGACCTCGGGCGGAACGACGTCGGGCGCGTGTCGCAGGCCGGCACCGTCCGCGTGCCCGAGCTCATGCGCGTCGACCGCTTCTCGCACGTCATGCACCTCACGTCGGTGGTCGAGGGGACGCTGCGGGACGACATCGACGCGCTCGACGCGTTCCGCGCGTGCTTCCCGGCCGGGACGGTGTCGGGGGCGCCGAAGATCCGGGCGATGGAGCGCATCGCGGAGCTCGAGCCGGATCGTCGGGGCACCTACGCCGGCGCGGTCGGGTATCTCGGGTTCGACGGCTCGCTCGACACCTGCATCGCGATCCGGACCGCGGTCATCGCGGACGGGGTGTGCCGGATCCAAGCTGGCGCGGGCATCGTCGCGGATTCCGAGCCGCGCGCCGAGGAGGCCGAGACGCGCGCGAAGGCCGGGGCCCTGCTCCGCGCGATCGAGCTCGTCGACGGGAAGCCGGTGCGGTCGTGATGCGCGTGCTGCTCGTCGACAACTACGACTCGTTCACCTTCAACCTGGCGCAGGCGATGAGCGCCCTCGGTGCCGAAGTGACGGTCCTGCGCGCGGACGATCCGGCGCTGGACGGCGCGCTCGACGCGCGCCCCGATCGCCTGGTCGTCTCGCCCGGTCCTGGCCGGCCCGAGGCCGCGGGCCGGTCGCCCCGGCTCGTCCGCGCCGCGCCCGAGCGGGGGATCCCGACGTTCGGCGTCTGCCTCGGCCTGCAGTGCGCGGCGATCGCGTTCGGCGCTTCCGTCGTGCGCGCGCCCGAGCCGCGGCACGGCAAGACCTCCCCGGTCCGGCACGACGGTCGCGGCGTGTTCGCGGGCGTGCCGGATCCGACCGTGGCGACCCGATACCACTCGCTGATGGTCGACGAGGCGACGCTGCCTCCTGAGCTCGAGGTGAGCGCCCGTAGTGACGATGGCGTCGTGATGGCCATCCGGCACCGCTCGTTGCCGCTCGAGGCGGTGCAGTTCCACCCCGAGTCCGTTCTGTCGGCCGATGGCGTCGCGATGCTCCGGAACTTCCTGGACGGAGCGAAGTAATGGACGTCAGGGAGGCGCTCGGCATCGTCGCCGCGGGCCGGACCCTCACGCGCTCCGAAGCCGAGCGCGCGATGGGGAGCGTCATGGCCGGTGAGGCGACCCCGGCGCAGCTCGCCGCCCTGCTCGCCGCCCTCGCCGTGCGGGGAGAGACGGTCGAGGAGATCGCCGGCTTCGCCACCGGACTGCGTGCCGCGGCCGTCGCGGTGGCGGTCGGCGACGGCGCCATCGATACCTGTGGAACCGGCGGCGATCGGTCGCGAAGCTTCAACATCTCGACCGTCGCCGCGATCGTCGCCGCCGCGGCCGGCGCCCGCGTCGCGAAGCACGGCAACCGCGCGGCCTCGAGCGCGTGCGGAAGCGCCGACGTGCTGGAAGCGCTCGGCGTGCGGATCGACCTCGGCCCGGAATCGGTCGCGGCCTGCGTGCGGGATGTCGGCGTCGGCTTCATGTTCGCGCCCCGGTTCCACCCGGCGATGCGCCACGCCGGCCCGGTCCGGCGCGAGATCGGCATCCGCACGATCTTCAACATCCTGGGCCCGCTCGCGAATCCGGCCGGTGTGACGCGCCAACTCCTCGGCGTGCCGTCGGCGGCGCTCGGCGAGCGGATCGTCCACGTGCTGCGCGAGCTCGGCGCGGAGCGCGCGCTCGTCGTTCACAGCGCCGACGGTCTGGACGAGATCAGCCCGAGCGGCCCGACCCGGACCTGGGAGCTGCGTGACGGCACGATCAGCGAAGGCGAGCTCACGCCGGAGGCCGTCGGGCTCGGGCGCGCGCCGGCTGACTCGGTGCGCGGCGGCGATCCGGCGACCAACGCGGAGATCGCTCGTGCGGTGCTGTCCGGGGAGACGCGCGATGGCGCGCGGACCGCGGTGCTCCTGAATGCCGGCGCGGCGTGCTACATCGCCGGTCTCGCGTCCGATGTCCGGGCCGGCGTCGCGGTGGCGGCAGCGGCCATCGACGGCGGGGCGGCGGCCAAGACCCTCGAACGCTGGATCGCGCGAAGTGTGACGCTGTCCTGATGGACTTCCTCGAGACCGTCGTCGCCGAGCGGCGGGCCGACATGCAGGCCGCCCGCCGCGATGACCATGCGCCCAGCCGATCCGGCGAGTCGCGACCGTCGTTCAGCGAGGCGATCCGCGCGAAGCGCGCGTCCGGCCACGTCGCGGTGATCGCGGAGGTGAAGCGGCGCTCGCCGGCGCTCGGCCCGCTCGCCACCGGCGCCGACCCCGCGTCGCTGGCGTTCGTGTACGCGCAGTCCGGGGCCGCGGCCATCTCGGTGCTCACCGAGCCGCGGCACTGGGGCGGATCGGTGGCCGATCTCGTCGCGGTGGCACAGGCCGTCGACCTGCCCATCCTCTACAAGGACATCGTCGTGGACGAGCAGCAGCTTCGCGAGGCCCAGGCTGCCGGCGCGTCGGCCGTGCTCCTCATCGCGGAGGCGCTCGATGACGCGACGCTCGCGTCGTTCGTCGAGCGCGCGGCTGCTCTCGGGCTGACCGCGTTCGTCGAGGCGCACGAGCACCGGGCCTTCGCGCGCGCGATCGCGTGCGGCGCCACCGTCGTCGGGGTGAATGCGCGCAACCTGCGTGTCCCGGCGGAGCTCGACCGCGAGCGGATCGAGGCGCTGCACGGGCTCGTGCGTCCGGACCAGCTGCTCGTCGCCGAATCCGGCATCGCGTCCGCCGGTGACATCGCCGCGCTCCCCGGGCGCGTCGACGCGGTGCTCGTGGGCTCGGCCCTCATGACCGCCGCCGATCCGGGCGCGCTGGTGCGAGCGCTCGCGGCGGTCCGGTCGTGAGCGGCCGGTTCGGCGAGTTCGGCGGGCAATATCTGCCGGAGACGCTCATGCCCGCGGTCGGGGAGCTCGAGGCCGCGTATCGCACGGCGCGCGCGGATCCGGAGTTCGAGGCGGAGCTCGGCGGGTTGCTCCGTGACTGGGTCGGCCGGCCGACGCCGCTCACCGATGCGAAGCGCCTCGCGGCCGCGGTCGGGCTGCGCCGGGTGCTGCTGAAGCGCGAGGACCTGGCGCACACCGGCGCGCACAAGATCAACAGCGCCGTCGGCCAGGCCCTGCTCGCGAAACGGATGGGGAAGCAGCGGGTCGTCGCGGAGACCGGCGCCGGCCAGCACGGCGTCGCGTCGGCCGCGGCGTGCGCCCTCCTCGGGCTCGAGTGCATCGTGTACATGGGGACCGAGGACATGCGCCGTCAGGCGCCGAACGTCTTCCGCATGAAGCTCCTCGGGGCGGAGGTCCGCGCCGTCGAGAGCGGCACGCGCACGTTGAAGGACGCGGTGAACGAGGCGATCCGCGACTGGGTGACCAACGTCCGGTCGACCTACTACCTGCTCGGGTCGGCCATCGGCCCACACCCGTACCCGACGATGGTCCGCGACTTCCAGTCCGTGATCGGGCGCGAGGCCCGCGCGCAGTCGCTCGCCGCGCTCGGCCGTCTTCCCGACGTGGTCGTGGCCTGCGTCGGCGGAGGGTCGAACGCGATCGGCATGTTCTCGGCGTTCATCGCGGACGGTGCCGTCCGGCTGCGGGGCGTCGAGGCCGGTGGTCGCGGGATCGAGACCGGAGCGCACGCCGCATCGATCGTCGGTGGGTCCGTCGGCGTGCTCCACGGGACCCGGTCGATGGTGCTGCAGGACGCCGACGGCCAGATCCTCGGGACGCATTCGATCTCCGCCGGCCTGGACTACCCCGGTGTCGGACCCGAGCACGCGGACCTCGCTGCGCGCGGCCGCGCCGAGTACGTCGCGCGGACCGACGCCGAGGCGCTCGACGGCTTCGGCCTGCTGTCACGGACGGAGGGCATCATCCCGGCGCTCGAGCCGGCGCATGCGATCGCGGATCTGACGCACATCCGCGACGCGCACGGCGCCGCGCTCGATGTCCTCGTTTGCCTGTCGGGACGCGGCGACAAGGATCTCGAGACCGTCATGGCCGCGTTGTGAGCGTCGCTGCCACGACCGGCGCCGAACGGATCGCGCGCGCGTTCGCGCGGGCGAGGTCCGAGGGGCGGCTCGCGGTCGTCATCTACCTCACCGTCGGCTACCCCGACCGCGCCGCGACGGGCCCGCTCCTCCGCGCGGCGCTCGACGGAGGGGCCGACCTGCTGGAGCTCGGCGTGCCGTTCAGCGATCCGCTGGCCGATGGCGCGACGGTGCAGCGGGCGAACGAGGTCGCGCTCGCCAACGGCATCACGCTCGCCGATTGCGTTGCCGAAGCCCGCGACATCGTGGCCGAGCGCGACGCGACCGTGGTGTTCATGGGCTATGCCAACCCGTTCCTGCGCTACGGCCTGGATCGGTTCGCGGCCGACGGTCGCGCCGCGGGCGCGGCCGGAGTCATCGTCACGGACCTGCCCGCGGAGGAGTCGGGGCCGTTCGACGCGGCGTTCGGACCGGCCGGCCTCGCGCGGATCGATCTCTACGCGCCGACCACGCCCGATGACCGGCTGGCCCGGCTCGTCCCCCGGTCACGCGGCTTCGTCTACTGCGTCTCGCTGACCGGCGTCACCGGCGCGCGGCGGACGCTGCCGAGGGATGTCGAGGCCTTCGTCCGGCGGGTCCGTGTGCACACCACCCTGCCGATCGCCCTCGGGTTCGGCATCAGCGAGCCCTCGCACGTCGCGGCGCTGCGTGGTGTAGTGGACGGCGTGGCGATCGGCAGCGCGGCGATCGAAGCGGTGACCACGGCCAGCGACAAGCCGGCCGCGCTGCGCGCGTTCGTGCGCGCCCTGTCCGACGCGGGGAGGTCCTGATGGCGACGCGTGGGATCCGTGGCGCGACGACGGTCGAGCACAACGACCGGGACGAGATCCTGTCGGCCACCCGCGAGCTGCTCGAGGTGATCGTGCGGCTGAACGGCCTACGCCCGGACGATGTGGCGCACGCGTGGTTCACCGTGACGCCCGACCTCGACGCGGAGTTCCCCGCGTTCGCGGCGCGCGAGCTCGGCTGGACCGAGGTCCCGCTGATGTGCGGACAGGAGATCCCCGTCCCGGGTGCGCTCGCTCGCTGCATCCGCGTCCTGATCGAATGGAACACGGCCAAGGGCCAGCGCGAGGTGCGGCACGCGTTCCTGCACCGGGCGAAGGAGCTGCGCCCGGCGTGGGCGGTGGAGGTCTGACGTGCTCGTCGTCATGAACCAGGGCGCGACGAAGGAGGAGATCGCCGGCGTCGTCCGGCGGATCGGCGAGCTCGGACTCACAGCGATCCCGCTCCCGGGCGCGGAGCGGACCGCGATCGGCACGTTCGGCATCGCCGCGCGCGAGTACGCCGACCAGCTGGAATCGCTGCCGGGCGTGGCGGAGATCGTCCTCGTGAGCCGTCCGTTCAAGCTGAGCTCGCGCGAGGTGCACCCCGCGGACACCGTTGTGCGGATCGGCGGCGTCCCGATCGGCACCGGCCAGCCGCTCGCGGTGATGGCCGGGCCGTGCTCCGTGGAGACGCGCGAGCAAACGCTCGCGACCGCGCGCGCCGTGCAGGTTGCCGGCGCGCAGCTGCTTCGAGGCGGTGCGTACAAGCCGAGCACGTCGCCCTACCACTTCCGCGGCCTCGGGCCATCGGGGCTGGACCTGCTCAGCGAGGCCCGCGCGGCGACCGGGCTGCCGGTGGTCACCGAGGTGCTCACCCCCGCCGATGTGGAGCTCGTCGCCTCGCACGCCGACTGCCTGCAGATCGGCGCGCGCAACATGCAGAACTTCTCGCTGCTCGACGCCTGCGGTGAGCAGGCCAAACCGGTCATGCTGAAGCGAGGGATGTCCGCGACGGTCGAGGAGCTCCTGCTGTCGGCCGAATACATCCTCGCCAAGGGCAATCAGAATGTGATCCTGTGCGAGCGGGGGATCCGGACCTTCGAGAAGTACACCCGCAACACGTTCGACATCAACGCGATCCCGCTGCTCAAGAAGCTCTCGCACCTTCCGGTGGTCGCCGATCCGTCGCACGGGACGGGCAAGTGGTACCTGGTCGCTCCGGTCGCGCTCGCCGCGGTCGCCGCGGGCGCCGACGGGCTGCTCATCGAGGTCCACCCGTCACCGGATCATGCGCTGAAAGATGGCTTCCAGTCGTTGACCTTCGAGAACTTCGAGAAGCTCATGGCGATGCTTCCCGCGATCGCCGGAGCCGTCGGGCGTCCGGTCGCCGCCGCGGCCTGATGCGCGTCGGGATCGCCGGTTGCGGGCTCATCGGCGGCTCGCTCGCACTCGCCCTTCGCGGCGGGCACGACGTCCGTGCGTTCGATCCGGCCGGCACGGGCGATATCGCGGGGACCGCGCGCCTCGAGGATCTGCTCGCCGCCGACGTCGTCGTCGTGGCCACCCCGCTCCCCCAGGTCGTGCCCACGCTCCGCGCGCTGGCCGCGCACGCGAGCGGCGCCGTCCTCATGGACGTCGGCAGCGTCAAACGCGAGGTCGCGGCGTTCGCGGACTCGGCGCCGGCGACCGCGCTGATCGTCGGCGGTCATCCGATGGCCGGCACGACCGCTCGCGGGTACGCGGCGGCGCGCGCCGACCTCTTCATGGGCCGGCCGTTCTTCCTCGTGCCGACGGCCCGCGCGGATGAGCGCGCGATGGGCCTGGCCGGCGACGTCGCGCGAGCGGTGGGCGCGGTGCCGACGGTGGTGTCCGCGCGGGAGCACGATCGGATCGTCGCGATCCTTTCGGGGCTGCCGCTCGCGGTCGCGCTCGCGTTGACGCGCGTCGGTGCCGACGTGAGCGCCTTCGCGGGGCCTGGATTCACCGACGCCACGCGCCTCGCGCAGACGCCGCCCGAGCTCGCGCAGGCGCTCCTGCGGGGGAATGCCGCGGAGGTGCGGGGCGCGCTCGCGAAGCTTCGGGCCGCGCTCGACGACATCGAGCGGGAGCTCGACTAGCGGAGTGACGTGACCGTCCAGCCCTCGTTGCGCAATCGCTCCGCCGCGCCGGGCAGGTCACGCTCGGTGCCGATCGGCCGCCAGTCGTTCTCGACATCCGGCAGGCCGGGATTCGTCTGTTCGAGGATCGTCCCGTCGGCGAGGTAGAGGCGGGTGAGCAGATACGCGGCGCCGGGACCCAGCGACTTCGTCAGCTCCGCCCGCAGGACCGCCGGCGCGCGGATCACCGTCCGAGCCCGCTCAGCATCCGGTAAAAGTCGGGGAACGTCTTCGACACGCTCTCCGAGCCGTCGATCGCGACGCCTGGCACCTGGAGGCCGAGCACCGAGAAGGCCATCGCGATCCGATGGTCGCCCTTCGCGTCGACCACGCCGTCACGCAGCGGGACCGGCTCGATCCGGATCGAGTCGCCGTACGCCGTGGCCCTGCCGCCGAGCGCGTTGATCCCGTCCGCGACCGCGCGGATGCGGTCGCTCTCCTGGAGCCTGGTATGGGCGATGCCGCCGAGCTCGGTCGGCGTCTCACACTGCGTCGCGACGACCGCGAGGCTCGGGAAGACGTCGGAGCAATCACGGACGTTCGCGACGATGCCCTGGAGCTGACCCACCCGCCGGACGGTCACGGTGCCCTTGCCGCGCGAAACGCCGCAGCCCATCTCCTCGAGGAGCGAGAAGTAGCGGACGTCGCCCTGCCCGCCGGCGACCTCGTGCGCATCGACGTTCTCGATCGTGACGCTCCCGCCGCAGATCGCGGCCGCGGCGGCCGGGTACGTCGCCGCCGTCGCGTCGCCGGGGATCGCGAACGACCGGGCCCGCACCTTCTGCCGCGCGATCGAGATGCGGTCGAGCGTCGACGCCTCGACGGTGACCCCGCGCTTCCGGAGCGCGGCGATGGTCAGGAACACGAACGGCGCCGAGACGAGCGACCCCGTGATCTCGAGGTCGATCCCGCGCTCGAGCCGCGGCGCCACGAGCAGCAGCGCGGACGCGAACTGGCTCGACTGGCTGCCCGGGACGGCCGCGTGTCCGCCGCGAAGGGGACCGTGCACGGTGAGCGGGAGCGTGTCGCCGTCGACGGAGGCCCCGAGGTCGCGGAGGGCGTTCACCAGTGGGGCGATCGGCCGGTCGCGTAGGCGCTCGGAGCCGTCGAAGCGGGTCTCGGCGTCGGCGAGGGCCGCGAGGGAGAGGGCGAACCGGGCGACGGTCCCAGCCTCCGCGGCATGCACCGCTCCGGACGCCTGGGGGATCGTGTCGGCGCCCTGGACCGTGACCTGGAAGCTCTGGTCCCACTCGACCTGGTAGCCGAGCGACGCGAGGGCCTGGCGCATCGCGCGGACGTCGTCACCGGGGTCCAGCGGGCCCAGCTCGAGCCGCGAGCGGCCATTCGCGATCGCCGACAGCACGAGCTCCCGGTTCGCGATGCTCTTCGATGCGGGCACGCGGGCGCGGACATCGCGCAGCGGGTGGCGGAACGGGACGATCGGGCGGGGAGTCATGGGACGAGTGATTATGGCCATGGACCGGACGACGGCGCAGTGGGCCGCGCGCCGGCCCCGTGCGTGGATGAGAGGTGGTCACAGATGCCGGATCGGAACGCGGTGACGGTCGAGCTGCTGCGAGATCTCCTGGCGGCGTTCAACGCGCACGACCTCGACCGGGTCATGACCTTCTTCGCGGAGGAGTGCTCGTTCGACATGCCTCGGGGGGATCAGCCGTTCGGCACGCGGTATGTCGGCAAGGCGCAGGTCCGCGCCGGACTGGCGACGCGCTTCTCCGGCCTGCCGGACGTGCAGTACCGGGACGACGAACACTGGGTCTGCGGCGATCATGCCGTGTCGCGCTGGCGCCTGACCGGCACGACGAAGACCGGCCAAGCGATCAACGTGCGCGGGTGCGACCTGTTCGAATTTCGCGATGGCGCGTGCGTTCGGAAGGATTCCTATTGGAAGATCGTCGACCCGTGAGCCGCGGGCCCGAATGGCGGTCGCAGGCGGCGCTGCGGCTCGAGCGCGTGGCCCAGGAGGTCGCGCTCGACTGGGGGATCCGCATCGGCCCGCGCTACGAATGGGCGCGCCACTCGTTCGCCGCCCCGGCCGGCGACGACGCCGTCCTCAAACTGACGCCGCCCGAGGACGGCGAGGCCGATCACGAGGGCGACGCGCTCGCGTTCTGGACCGGCCGCGGGGCCGTGCGGCTCCTGAAGCACGATCGCGCCCGTCGGGCCCTGCTCATCGAGCGCTGCGTCCCCGGCCACGACGCGTCCGCGATCGCCGACGAAGACGCGATCGACATCGCGGTCGCCACCGGTCGCGAGCTCTGGCGCCCTGTGTCCGGTGGCCCGTTCCGCCGTGCCGGCGACGAAATGGCCGGGTGGCTGCGCGATCTCGCGCGACGGACCGATCACCCGTACGTGCCGATCGCGACAGCGCTGTTCGCGTCGCTGACGCCACGGCACGACGTGCTCGTCCACGGGGATCACCACCACCACAACCTGCTCCGCCACGCCGGCCGGTGGCTCGCGATCGATCCGAAGCCGCTTCTGGCCGAGCCGGAGTTCGATGTGGTCACGCTCCTGTGGAATCCCGTCCACCTGGCGATCACGCGCGAGATCACCGAGCGGCGCATCCGGCAGCTCGCGGCCGCGGGCCTCGACGAACGGCGCATCCGCGACTGGGCCATCGTCCGGGGCACCCAGCTGGGGCTGCCGCTCGATGACGGCGAGGACGAGGCGACGGCACGACAGCTGAGCGTGGTGCGCTGGCTGCTCGAGGCGCGCTCGGCTACGGCTTCATGACGAGGATCCGTTCGTGAGGAGCGGCGCGCGCGACCGTTCGCCGCCTCAGCGGGGCAACGAGACCGGGGGGACGTACGGCCGGACGTAGGTCCGGTGCCACCACGCGCCCGACTCACGTCGCTCGGCCGGCGTGGTGAAGCGGTAGAGCCAGAGCTGCGCGCGAACGACCGGTGGCGGCCCGCCGGGGAATGGGTCCCTGGCCAGCAGCCGCAGGGTCGCGCGATCGCCCTCGAGCAGCTTCACGAGCAGGGGCATGAACCACTCGTGGGACCGCGGCGACGAGAACGCGGCGAACCACATGAGCCAGTCGAGGCGGAGGTGGTAGGGCGCGTACTGGGGCGGGCGACGGTTGACGTCGCCGGGCTTCGCCTTGAACTCGTACTCGCGCCACTCGCTCGCGTCGCTCGGCTCGACATCCGTGGTGCCGGCGATGACCACCTCGTAGCGGCGCTTCGTGACGCTGCCGAACGCGCCGTAGGTATTGACCAGGTGCAGCGGATCGAAGCTCGAGTTCATGAGCTGCGCCGACGTGAGCAGGTTCTTCGCCGGCCGGTAGCTCAGCGCGAGGACCAGCAGCGTGACCGCGACGAACGCGACGTCGTGGGTGAGCGATGGCTCGAGCGCAGGTCGCGCGATCGGGAGCAGGTGGCCGAGCGCGGCGTCATCGAACGCGGAGAACGCGAGGACGATCGTGATGACGTTCAGCCACGAGAAGTTCCCGCTCAACACGAGCCACGATTGCGTCGCGACGATGATCAGCCCGGACACCGTGGCGATCGGCTGCGGCGCGAACAGCAACCCGGGCACCACGAGCTGCGCGACGTGGTTGCCCAGCGCCTCGGCCCGGTGCAGCGCCCGTGGCAGATGGTGGAAATACCAGCTCAGCGGATTCGGCATCGGCTGCGTCTCGTGGTGGTAGTAGAGGCAGGTGAGGTCGCGCCAGCACGCGTCGCCGCGCATCTTGATCAGCCCGGCCCCGAACTCCAGCCGGAAGACCAGCCAGCGCACGAGGTACACGAGCGGCAGCGGCGTGAACGTCCAGGCGGGGCCGAGGAAGATCGCCAGGAAGCCGGCCTCCAGGAGGAGGGTCTCCCAGCCGAAGCTGTAGAAGGTCTGGCCGACGTTCACGATCGACAGATACAGCGCCCAGAGCGCCAGCCAGACGAGCAGCTCCGCGGGGAGCGGCCAGGCATCCGGGAGCCCCATCACCACGAGCGCGCCGAGGACCAGGCCGGTCCAGGCGACCGCGCGGAGGAGTCGGTCGGAATAGCGGAAGTGGAACAGGCTCGGCGACGCCCGGAACGGGACGTACGAGACGAACCGGGGCACCGGAAGCAGCCCGCGCTCGCCCAGGAGCGGCGTGAACTGGGTGAGCGCAACGGCGAACGCGATGACGTAGATCGCCCCGATGCCGCGCTCGATCACCAGGCGGGCGAGCCAGTAGTCGGGCGCCTCGAGCCAGGTCATGGGGAGGAGAGGCTAACGCGTGATACACCGAACTAAAGAACGTGCCTTCCTGACGGCTCGTTGAAGGTGGACCGTGATCGCTGACAGCGCGGACTGGGAAGCCCTGTACGAACGGGAGTACCCCCGGCTGCTGCGTGCGCTGACCGCGATCGCCGGCGACCCGGGTGTCGCGGAGGACGCGGTCCAGGAGGCGTTCGTGCGCGGATACCGGCAGGGGCTCGCGTCGCTCGATCGTCCGGGAGCGTGGCTCCTGGTGGTGGCGACGCGCGTGCTGTTCCGCGACCGCCGGCGCCGCCGGTCCGCGGATGTCGCGCTCGAGACGATCCCCGCGGCGCGCGACGAGATCGATTTCGCGATCGAGCGCGTCGACCTGCTTGCGGCCCTGCGCCAGCTGCCGGAACGGCAGCGCGCGCTCGTCGTCGCCCGTTACTACTACGACCTCACCTACGAAGAGATCGCGAAGGCCTTCGCGATCCGCACGGGCACGGTGGGCGCGACGCTGTCGCAGGCGCTCGGCGGGCTCCGGGCCGCCCAAGCGGCCCGCCAGCTCGTGCGCGGGGCGATGCGGCCATGAACGAGCGCGATCAGGAGCGCCTCGGTGTCGCGCTCGGTCGGGCCATCGACAGCCAGCGGGTGGGGGAGACGGCGTTCGCCTCGTCCCGGCTCGCCGGACGGATGGCGCCCCCTCGGAAGGGTCGGTTCACCGTCCAGCTCGCGATCGCGGTCGCGCTCGTCACGCTCGGGGCCGGCGGCGCCCTGCTCGGTCAGACCGACCTCACGTCGCTCTCGTCGGTCGCGAGCGGCCCGCGCGAGGTGCCGATCACGCGTGCGGCGCCGGGGGCGCCCGTGGTCGTCGGACACATCGAGGACGCGATCAACCCGATCACGGCCCGCTACGTCGAACGCGTGATCGCGGATGCCCAGACCGCGGGCGCTCCGGCCGTCGTCTTCGTCATCAACACGCCGGGTGGGCTGATCGACTCGACCTACCGCATCACGACCGCGTTCCTGAACGCGCCTCTCCCGGTGGTCACGTACGTCGCGCCGTCGGGCGCCCGCGCGGCGTCCGCCGGCACGTTCATCACGATGGCCGGGGCGATCGCGGCGATGGCTCCGGCGACCAACATCGGGGCGGCCCATCCGGTGGACAGCTCGGGCGGCGACATCCAGGGGGATCTGCGTCTCAAGGCCGAGAACGACGCGGTCGCGCAGATCACGAAGATCGCGAAGGCGCGTGGGCGGAACGAGCAGTGGGCCGAGGACGCCGTCCGGAACAGCGTGAGCATCCGGGACGACCAGGCCGTTCAGCTCAACGTCGTCGACCTGATCGCGCGGGATCTGCCCGACCTGCTCGCCCAGATCGACGGGCGGACGGTCCAGGTGAACGGCCGATCCGTCCAGCTCGCGACGAGCGCCGCGGCGATCGACGACGACGGGATGAGCCCGTTCGAGACGTTCCTCCACTTCGTGGTCGACCCGCAGATCGCGCTGCTGCTGTTCACCATCGGCACGTACGGCCTCATCTTCGAGCTGTCGAACCCGGGGCTCATCTTCCCCGGGATCATCGGGGTGATCGCGATCGTCATCGCGCTCTTCTCGTTCGGCACGCTCGATGCGAACGCCGCCGGCATCGCGCTCATGATCTTCGCGCTCGTGCTGTTCATCGCCGAGGTGAAGGTGGTGAGCCACGGGCTGCTGCTCGCCGGCGGGATCGCCTCGCTCCTCCTCGGCGCGATCATCGTGTTCCCGCCCGGACGGCCCACGTTCCCCGGGCTCCGCTACACCGCCGACCCGATCACCCTGCTCCTCGTCGTGGGGACGGCGGCGCTGTTCTTCGTGGTCGTCGTGCGGATGGCGGTCGGTTTCCAGCGGCTGCCGGTGGCCAGCGGCGCCGCGCTCCTCATCGGCAGCCTCGGTGTCGCGAAGACCGAGCTCGCGCCCTCAGGGATCGTGCGGGCCGGCGAGGATGAGTGGACCGCGGTGAGCGAGGGTGGTCCGATCCCGCAAGGTGCGGTCGTTCGCGTGCGGCGTATCGATGGCGTGCGACTTATCGTCGGCCCGGAGGCCCCGTCCTCCGGAAGAAGGGAAAAAGGGAAAACTGATGCCTAGTGAGCTCGTGGTCCTCGCGTTCCTCCTCGTCGTGGCCCTCCTCGTCCTGCGGACGGTGGTCCATATCGTCCCCGAGTACCAGCGCCTGGTCGTGTTCGCGCTCGGCCGATACCAGAAGACGGCGGGCCCGGGCCTTGTCCTGCTGCTCCCGCCGCCCATCCAGAGCTCCGTGACCGTGGACCTCCGGGAGTTCAGCGTCGAGATCCCGCAGCAGACCTGCATCACGAAGGACAACGCGACCATCTCGATCGACTTCCTCATCTTCCAGCAGGTCGTCGAGGCGTCCGACTCGGTCATCAAGGTGCAGAACTTCCGCCAGCAGGTCCAGCAGATCGCGTCGACCACGCTCCGCGCGGTCATCGGCGACCTCGTGCTCGACGACGCGTTCGCCAAGCGCGAGCAGATGAACGAGGTGCTGCGGATCAAGCTCGACGACGAGACCCACCGGTGGGGCGTCAAGGTGAACCGCGTCGAGATCCGCGAGATCGTCCCGCCGCGCGAGATCCAGGAGGCGATGACCCGCCAGATGACCGCCGAGCGGATCCGCCGCGCGTCGGTCACCGAGGCGGAGGGGAAGCGGGCATCCGCGATCCTCGTGGCCGAGGGTGACAAGCAGTCGAACATCCTGCAAGCGGAGGGCGCCCGTCAGTCAGCGATCCTCCGCGCCGAGGGGTTCGCCCTGGCACTGGGCAAGATCAACGAGACCGCCATGACCGCCGACGCCCGGACGATCACGTTGCAGTACTTCGAAGCCCTGAAGGCACTCGGCGCGTCGCCGGCCACGAAGTTCGTCATCCCGACCGAGTTCAGCGCGCTCGCCGCACCGCTCGCCGCGATGGCAAGAAGTGCGTCCGAGCCGCCGACGAAGGCTTAGGCCGAGCGGCCGCGGGAGCGGACGAAGGGAAAGCGCGGCCGGCCAGAGGGCCCGCTCTCCCCGCGGTCCGCTTCCGCGACCCGCAGCGCCATCGGCCGGCCCAACCGGCGCGGACCGAATGGCGAGTAGACCCGCGGTGGTACGTCGCGGAGCGGCGCGCGGAGGGCTGCTCGCGCGCCGCCCGCTGACGATGGAAGGGGAATGGCGATAGCGATGGTCACAGCTCACCTCGTGACGGCGGTTTTCACCTGCTCCGAAGACTCCCCTTCGAACAGGCGTTCGGGCATCATAGAACGTGCGTTCGAACTGTCAAGATGTCGGCAAAGGGCGTGAAATACTCGATTTCGGTGGACGCGACGACGTTCGGCGCCGACCTGGCGCCGCAGCGCCCGAGGGCGGTCCGGGAGCAGGCGGAGCTGCCGAATCACATCCTCGAGCCGGCCTGGCAGGGGACCCGGGTGCTCGTCCGCATCGGCCATCCCGGTCCGCACTTCGTCGGGTACGACGGGCCGGTCGACGGTCCCCGCGCGCTGTTCGACGCGATCCAGGCGGAGACGCGCTGCAGCTCGGCGATCCTCGACGGCGTGCTCGTGTCCGATTGGGAGGACGACCGGGAGCTCGAGGTCGACCAGGACGGGAATGCGTTCGTCCGCGAGCTGCCCCGCCGGCAGATATTCAGCGCGTTCGACCTGCTCGAGGTCGACGGTGACTCGCTCGTCGGCGTCCCGCTCCTGGAGCGCAAACGGCACCTCGAGGGGCTCGTGACGCCGAGCCCGAATGTCCGGCTCACCGCGTTCGTGACGAGGGGCCTGCGCGCTTGGCGCGAGACGCTCACCGGTCTCGGATTCCAGCGCGTGGTGCTGAAAGATTGGAACAGCCCATACTCGATGGGCCAGACCGCGAGCTCATGGCTGGTCGTCGACAAGCTCAACCCTCCAAGGATGAAGTAACCGAATTAAGGAGCTCTGGGCATGAGGTCCGCAGCAACGATCGATCACACCCAACGCGACCCGTGGGAGGTCGCGACCGAGCAGTTCGACACGGCGGCTGACAAGCTGCATCTCGACCCGAACATGCGCGGCATCCTGCGCGAGTGCCAGCGCGAGCTCACGGTCCACTTTCCCGTGCGGATGCACGACGGCGCGGTGAAGGTGTTCACCGGCTACCGGGTCCAGCACAACACCTCGCGCGGACCAGGCAAGGGCGGCATCCGCTACCACCCGAGCGCGTCGCTCGGGGAGGTCAAGGCCCTGGCGATGTGGATGACCTGGAAGTGCGCGGTCGTAGGCATCCCGTACGGTGGCTCGAAGGGCGCGGTCATCTGCGATCCCAAGACCATGACCTCGCAGCAGCTCGAGACGCTGACCCGCCGCTACACGACGGAGATCGCGCTGCTCATCGGCCCGGACCGGGACATCCCGGCGCCCGACGTGAACACGAACGCGCAGACGATGGCCTGGATCATGGACACGTACTCGATGCACGCGGGCCACACCGTCCCCGCGGTGGTGACGGGCAAGCCGCTCTCGATCGGCGGCAGCGAAGGACGCAACGAAGCCACCGCGCGCGGTGCGGTCTACACGGTCATCGAGGCCGCGAAGCACCTCGGGATGGATCTCGAGGGCGCGCGGGTGGTCGTGCAGGGCTTCGGCAACGCCGGCTCCTTCTCGGCGAAGCTCATCGCCGAGCTCGGCGCGGTGGTCGTCGGCCTCTCGGACACGCAGGGCGGCATCCACGACCCGAAGGGCCTCGACCCGAACAAGGTCGACGCGTTCAAACGCGAGACCGGGACCGTCGTCGGGTTCCCCGGCTCGGAGAAGGTGAGCAACAGCGAGCTCCTCGAGCTCGACTGCGACATCCTCATCCCCGCGGCGATCGAGAACCAGATCGGCGAGCACAACGCCCCGCAGATCAAGGCGAGGCTCGTCGCCGAGGCGGCGAACGGGCCCACGAGCCCGGAGGCCGACCGGATCCTGCACGACAAGGGCGTCTTCATGATCCCGGACATCCTCTGCAACGCGGGCGGGGTCACGGTCTCGTACTTCGAGTGGGTACAGGACCTTCAGAACCTGTTCTGGCGCGAAGCGACGATCAACGCCCGGCTGAAAGAGGTCATGGTGAAATCGTTCAACGATGTCCTGCAGATGTCGCTGAAGAACAAGGTGCACATGCGGACCGCCGCGTACATGGTCGCGGTCGCCCGCGTGGCCGATGCGACCCTCACGCGAGGCATCTATCCGTGACGCAGTACCGGTAGACGCGTGCCGCCCCGTCAACCGGGGTGGCCTAGAACGGCGATCAGCTGCAAGACCTCATCGCGGTCGACCTGGAGACGACGGGATTCGATCCGGAGACGGACCGGATCATCGAGATCGGCGCCGTGCGTGTGCGCCTCACGGCGGACGGCGCGGAGCCGGGGGAGCGGTTCAGCACCTTCGTCGATCCGGGCCGTGACATCGGCTCAGCGATCACGCGGCTGACCGGCATCCGCGACCGGGATCTCATCGGCGCGCCGGCGGCGGCCGACGCGGTCGCGCGCTTCGCCGCGTTCGCCGGCGACGGCGTCTTCGTGGGGCACAACGTCGGCTTCGACCTGGCCTTCCTCGAACGCAACGGCTTCGCGCCTGGCGCCCAGCGGCTCGACACCGCGGATCTCGCCTCGATGCTCCTGCCGCAGGCGCCGTCCTACGCGCTCCAGCGGCTCGCCGCCGACGACGGCATCGTGCCCCGGTCCGCCCACCGCGCCCTCGACGACGCGCTGACCTGCGCCGCGGTGCTCGCGAACCTCGCGTCCCGCGCACGCGCATTGCCGGCACCGCTGCTCGAGGAGGCGCGCTCGTACGCGGCGGTCCTCGGAGCGCCGACCGAGCGGTTCTTCGAGGAGGCGCTCGGCGACTCGATCCGCCATGCGTGGGACGCCGCCAGCGTCCCCGCGGGCGGAACGGATCCTTCGAAGGGGGCTCGGCCGGCGCCGGCACCGCCGGGGCCGGCCGTACGCGCTGGCTCCCTCGACACTGCGACGGCGCTCGGCCTGGACGGCCCGCTCGCGCGGTCGATCGGCGGCTTCGAGGACCGGCCCGAGCAGCGGCAGCTCGGGCTGGAGATCGAGCGCACGATGGCGACCGGCGGCGTTCTCGTTGCGGAGGCCGGCACCGGCGTGGGGAAGTCGATCGCCTACCTCGTGCCCGCCCTCGGTCGGGCGCTCGCCGGCGAGCGGGTCATCGTGAGCACGCACACCCTCCCGCTCCAGGACCAGCTCGTGCGCAAGGATCTGCCCGACCTGCAGGCCGCGCTCGGGACGAACGTATCCGTTGCGGTGCTGAAGGGCCGGTCGAACTACCTCTGTCCGCGGCGCTGGCAGCTCCTCCGCACGCAGGTGACGACGCGCGAAGAAGCGCGCCTCGCGCTGAAGACCCTGATCTGGCGGATGACGACCGTGAGCGGCGATCGGGCGGAGCTCAACCTCCTCGGTGGCGAGAGCGCGCTCTGGTCGCGTGTCTCGGCGGACGACGAGACCTGTACCAGCCGCCGGTGCGCCGCGACCCGCGGTGGCTGCTATCTCGAGCGCGCGCGGAGCGCCGCCGCCGAGGCCGGCATCGTCGTCGTGAACCACGCGCTGCTGCTGCACGACGCGCGCGGCGGCGGCAACCTGCTACCCGAGGCGGACCACGTCGTGGTCGACGAAGCCCATCACCTCGAGGACGTCGCGTCCGACGCGTTCGGGTTCAAGCTCGAGACGTGGCGCACCAGGCGCGACCTCGATCGGATCGCGCACTCGCCACTGGTGGTGAGCGGGTTGAAGGGGGATGAGGCGGGCCTGGTCGAGGCGGCACAGACCCTCCGCCTGGAGATCGTGCGCGCGAACCTCATGTCCGACGAGACGTTCTCGGCGCTCGCAATGTTGCTTCCCGAACAGACGGACCGGCTGCGGCTGACCGGCGGGGTACGCGCGAGCGACAGCCGCTGGCTCGCGGTCGAGCTCGCGGCGGAGCGGATGGCCGACGCGCTGGCGGGGATCAAAGCGGCCGGAGATCGCCTCGCAGCTCGCGGTGGCGACGAGGACGAGCTCGTCGAGCACGAGAGCGCGATGAAGGAGCTCATCGGCGAGCAGGGCGCCATCGAGCACGGGATCCACCGGCCGAAGCCGGGCGAGATCGCCTGGCTCCAGCGGAGCAACGATGGGATCGGGCTGTATGTCGCGCCCGCGCACGTCGGCGCCGCGATCCGGCGCACGCTCATCGACCGCCATCGCTCCGTCGTGATGACGTCGGCGACCCTGGGTGTCGCCGGCACGATGACCTTCACGATGGACCGTCTGGGCGTCAGCGACGTCGCCGGGACGCTCCGCGTCGGCTCGCCGTTCGATCACGCGGACCAGGCGGTGCTCATCGTGCCGTCGGACATCTCGTTGCCGCACGACGACCGCTTCCCGGAGGAAGCGGCGGCCATCATCGGCGACGTCGCGCGGGCCCTCGAGGGACGCACGCTCGTGCTGTTCACCTCCCACGCCGCGATGCGCGAGGTCGGCGCCCAGCTCGCCGGCCTCGAGGACACGGGCATCGCGGTCCTGACCCAGGGCATCGATGGCTCACGCCGCGCGATCCTCGAGCGCTTCTCCGCCGGCGGCTCGGTGCTGCTCGGCACGCAGTCGTTCTGGGAGGGAGTCGACCTACCCGGCGATCAGCTGCGGTGCGTGGTGATCGCGAAGCTTCCGTTCCCGGTGCCGGACGATCCGCTCATCCAGGGCCGCTCGGAGCGCTACGACGACCCGTTCCGCGAGTACCAGCTTCCGCTCGCCGCGCTGCGTCTGCGTCAGGGCTACGGCCGGCTCATCCGCTCGAAGACCGACCGCGGCGCGGTCGTCCTGCTCGACCGCCGCGTGATCGTGCAGGACTACGGGCCGACGTTCCTCGCGTCCCTGCCGGCGGTACGACTGCAGCGGGTCCCGAGCGAGGGGATCGGGGTCATCGTCGCGGAGCATTGCGCCCGGGGATAATGGGCGGCGTGGAGCCGCTGTCGGCGAAGCGCATTCGGACCTGGCTCGACACGGTACCGCGCGAGACGCGGGAGCGGCTGTTCCTGCTCCTCGACGAGCTCTGCGCGGGCGTCGACGTCTCGCGGCACAACCAGTTCGGCTTCCTTCGGCTGCGGGCCGAGTTCGAGACGTCCGGCGAGCTGTTCGGGTGCACCCTCGCCGAGCTCCGGGATGCGATCGGCACCACGCTCGGCGACGTGTCCGCACTCCGACCGCCCAGGCCACCGAGCCCGCTCGAGGAGCTGCGGTCCAGGGTCGGATCGCGCGGCCATCCGGACTTCCGCTAGGCGCAAAGTGAGCGGTATTCGGTCGGTTTCGGGCCGGAACGCCGAAGGTCCTAGGCCGAGCGGGGGTCTTGTCTCCCGGTTGCGTGTTCCTAAACTCAACCGAGGCAGGCCCTCGCCTGCCGAGTGAAGGAAGAAAGGAGGCACAAAAATGCTCGCATTCTTCCGTGACGACGAAGGCCAGGGTCTCGTTGAGTACGCTCTCATCATTGCCGTTATCGCCATCGCCGTCATCGTCGCCATGATCTTCCTCCGTGGTCAGCTCCAGAACATCTTCAGCAACATCGGCAACAACCTGACCTAGACCTTCGCTCCACAGGAAGAGCCCGGGCGTCGTGCCCGGGCTCTTTCTTGTGCCCGGCCTTGGTACACTTCTTCATGGATCGGGTCAGTCGGACTCGATACTTCGCACGCCTCACGAGATCCCTGCGTCGCCCCGCCCGGGCGCGGCGTGGCCGTGAGGCGGAGGCATCAAGGGAGAACGCGTTGGCAGTCGTCACCATGAAGCAGCTCTTGGAGTCCGGTGTCCACTTCGGACATCAGGCTCGGCGGTGGAATCCGAAGATGAAGCGCTTCATCTTCATGGAGCGCAACGGGATCCACATCATCGACCTCCAGCAGACCCTCGTGCGGGTCGAGGAGGCCTACGCGTTCGTGCGCGACCTCGCCTCCGACGGCGGGCAGATCCTGTTCGTCGGCACCAAGAAACAGGCCCAGGAATCGATCGCCGAAGAGGCGAAGCGGGCGAACATGCACTACGTCAATCAGCGCTGGCTGGGCGGGTTCCTGACGAACTTCGTCACCATCCAGAAGCGGATCCAGCGCCTCAACGAGCTCATCGAGCGCAAGGAGCGCGGCGACTTCCTGACGATGCCGAAGAAGGACGCGCAGCGCCTCGAGGACGACCTTCAGCACCTCGACCGGTACTTCCAGGGCGTGCGCGAGCTCAAGCGCCCGCCGAGCGCACTGTTCGTCGTCGATCCACACCGGGAGCACATCGCGGTCGAAGAGGCACGCCGCCTCGAGATCCCGATCGTCGCGATGGTCGACACGAACTGCGACCCGGATCTGATCGACGTGATCATCCCCGCGAACGACGACGCGATCCGCGCGGTCAAGCTGATCTGCCAGAAGATGGCGGACGCGGTCATCGAGGGCCGCACGCAGCTCGACGCGTCGTCCAAGGAGGCGAGCCCCGAGGACATGGGCTACGCGCCGGCGGCGACCGCCGAGGGCTACGCCGAGGTCGGGCTGCCGCGCGCCAAGCGCACGCCGCGCGTGTACGAGCCCGAAGAGGATGAATACCCGATCGGCGGGTACGAGGAGGAGCCGGCCGCCGAGGCCGGTGAGGCCGCTCCGGCCGGCGATGAGGCGCTCGCCGCTCCGGCGGCGGACGCATCAGGGACCACAGAGGAGAAATAGCGATGGCGACCGCAAGCGACGTCCAGCGCCTCCGCACGGAGACCGGCGCCGGCGTCATGGACAGCAAGAAGGCGCTCGAGGCGGCCAAGGGCGACTTCGAGAAGGCCAAGACGATCCTCAAGGAGAAGGGTCTCGCCTCCGCCGCGAAGCGCGGTGACCGCGAGACGAATGAAGGCGTCGTCGAGGCCTACATCCACAGCGGGGGCCGGATCGGCGCGCTCGTCGAGCTGTCGAGCGAGACGGACTTCGTCTCACGCAATCCGGAGTTCCGCGAGCTCGCGAAGGCGATCGCGATGCAGGTCGCGGCGATGTCGCCGAAGCACGTGAGCTGGGAGCTTCTGAAGGACGACGAGATCAAGGCGCTCCTCGACGAGCACGGCGACGAGAAGGCCGCGAAGGCGGCAGCGGTCCTCATGCACCAGCCGTACATCAAGGACCAGTCGAAGACCATCGGCGATCTCGTGGCGCAGCTCGCGGCGGCCACCGGCGAGAACATCAAGGTCCGCCGGATCGCCCGTTTCCAGCTCGGCGAGGCCGCGTGACCGCGACCCCGAAGTACCACCGCGTCCTCCTGAAGCTCTCGGGTGAGGCGCTCCTCGGGGACCGCCAGTTCGGCATCTCGCCGCAGTACACGGCCTACCTCGCGGAGGAGATCCGCAAGGTCCACGCGGTCGGGGTCCAGGTGGGCGTCGTCCTCGGCGGCGGGAATTGGCTGCGCGGCGCGGACGCCGCAGAGCACGGGATCGACCGCGCGACCGCCGACTACATGGGCATGCTCGCGATGGTCATCAACGCCCTCGCCCTGCGGTCCCAGCTGGAGGCCGCCGGACTCGAGGCGCGCGTGCAGACGGCCCTCACGATCAATGAGGTCGCCGAGCCGTACATCCGGCTCAAGGCGATCAGCCACCTTGAGAAGGGCCGGATCGTGATCTTCGCCGCGGGCACCGGCAACCCGTTCTTCACGAGCGACACGGCCGCGGCGCTCCGCTCCGCGGAGATCGATGCCGAGGTCATCCTCATGGGGAAGAACAAGGTGGACGGCGTGTACTCGGGCGACCCGCGCACCGACAAGACCGCGAAGAAGTACGACGACATCGGCTATCGCGACCTCCTCGAGAAGCGGCTCGGGATCATGGACGCCACCGCCGCCGCGCTCGCCGAGGACCGCAAGATGCCGACGATCGTGTTCGACGTGAGCGAGAAGGACGCGATGGTCCGTGCGGTCCTGGGCGAGCACGTCGGCACGCTCGTCCACGCCGGATAGGGACGTGACGCTCGAAGAGGTCCTCACGCTGACCGAAGCCCGGATGAAGAAGGCGATCGAGGCTCTTCGCCACGAGGCCCAGTCCATCAGGACCGGGCGGGCGACCCCCTCGCTCGTCGAGGGCCTCGAGGTCGAGGCGTACGGCACGCCGACGCCGCTCATCTCGCTCGCCGCGATCAGCGCGCCCGAGCCGCGGCTCATCGTCATCCAGGCGTGGGACAAGAGCCTGATCAAGGCCATCGAGAAGGCGATCATCGGCAGCGACCTCGGGCTGACCCCGAACAACGACGGCGCGCTCATCCGCCTGCAGATCCCGATGCTCACCGAGGAGCGCCGCAAGGACCTCGTGAAGCAGCTGCACAAGAAGGTCGAAGAGGGCCGGGTCGAGGTGCGGACGCTCCGCCGCCACGCGCAGGACGAGCTCCGTACGAAGTCGAAGGGCGCCGGCATCTCCGCGGATGACGAGAAGCGGCTCGAGACGCAGCTCCAGAAGCTCACCGACCTGTATATCTCGGCCGCCGACGAGATCGGCCACGCCAAAGAGAAGGAGATCCTGGCGGTCTAGCGTGACGGCCGTTCCGCGTCACATCGCGATCGTCATGGACGGCAACCGCCGCTGGGCGCGTGGTCGTCACCTCCCGGTCATCGCGGGACACCGGCAGGGCGTCGAGACCATCCGCCGCACGGTGCGCGCCGCGCGCGATCGCGGCGTCGAGTACGTCACGCTCTACAGCTTCTCGACCGAGAACTGGAAGCGCTCTCGCGAGGAGGTCGGCGGGCTCATGAACCTGCTCGAGGAGACGATCCGTCGGGAGACCCCGACCCTCGTCCAGGATGGCGTGCGGCTACGGATCATCGGCCGGCTGCACGAGCTCTCCGACGGCGTGCGCCGCGCGATCGACGAGGCGGCCCGCGCGACCGACGCCGGGAAGAACGGCACGATGACGATCGCGTTCAACTACGGCGGCCGCGCGGAGATCGTCGACGCGGTGAAGGCGCTGATCCGGGACGGTGTCCCGATCGAGAGCGTGGACGAGCCGGCCATCGCCGCGCGCCTGTACGCGCCCGAGCATCCGGACCCCGACCTCCTCATCCGCACCGGCGGCGAGCTGCGCGTCTCCAACTTCCTGCTCTGGGAGGTCGCGTACGCCGAGATGTGGGCGACCGATGTGCTCTGGCCAGACTTCGCGGTCGAGCACCTCGACCAGGCGCTCGCGTCCTACGCGCGGCGGGAACGGCGGTACGGCCGCTGACCGATCTGCGGCGGCGCACGATGACCGGGGCCGTCTACGCGGCCGTCGTGCTCGCGGCCGCGTTCGCGCCGCCGCCGGTATTCACGGCGCTCGTCGCGGTCGCCGCCGGCATCGCGCTCGCCGAGCTCTGGGCGTTGCGGCGCGCCGGCGCCGCCGCGTGGTTCGAGCTCGGGCTGCTGTTCACCGGCAGCGCGGCACTCGTCTCTCTGCGCGACCTCGGCGACCGGGGTGCGGCGCACGGTGCGGCCGCCGGCCTTCCGGTCTGGCTCCTGCTCGCGATCGGCACGACGTGGGCCGCCGACGTCGGCGCGTATGCGGTCGGCTCGCTCGTCGGCCGGCGGAAGATCGCGCCGCGCCTCAGCCCGGGCAAGACCTGGGAGGGCACCTGGGGCGGATTCGGCGCGGCCGCCCTGGCGGTGCTCGGCATCTCGGCGCTCTTCGGGCTCGGCCGGCCGGAGGCGGCGATCGCCGCGGTCACGATCGGGCCGATCGCGTTCGGCGGGGATCTGCTCGAAAGCTGGATGAAGCGGCGCGCGGGCGTGAAGGACGCGGGGGCGATCTTCCCCGGCCATGGCGGGATGCTGGATCGCATCGACTCGTTGCTCGCCGTCGCGCCGCTCGTCGTCGGGCTGACGCGCCTTGCCGGTCTGGGATGATGGCTCGATGAGCGGGCCGACGCGCGTCGCGATCCTCGGTGCGACCGGCTCGATCGGCCAGCAGGCCATCGAGGTCATCGCCGCCCACCCCGATCTCCTCACCGTGACGGCCCTCGCCGCCCGGTCACGGCGTGACGCGCTGAAGGCCCTTGCGACCAAGCTGAACGTCACTCACATCGCCACCGGCGCGGACGATCTGACGGCGCTCGCGACCGCGGATGACGTGGATCTCGTGCTCGTCGCGACGCCGGGCATCGCGGGCCTCCGGCCGACGCTGGCCGCGCTCGCCGCGGGCAAGGATGTCGCGCTCGCGAACAAGGAGGTCCTGGTCGTGGGCGGCCACCTCGTGCGCGCCGCCTCCGGCGGGGCGGGGAAGCGGCTCCGGCCGGTCGACAGCGAGCACTGCGCGCTCTGGCAGTGCCTGCGCGGCGTGGATCCGGCGCGCGTCCGGCGCGTCGCCGTCACCGCGTCGGGTGGCCCGTTCCGCGAGCGCGCGCTCAACACGTTCGGATCGATCACGGCCGACGAAGCGCTCCGTCATCCGACGTGGCGGATGGGCCCCAAGGTCACGATCGATTCGGCCACCCTGGCGAACAAGGCGTACGAGGTCGTCGAGACCCACTGGCTGTACGGGTTCGGGTACGACCGCATCGACGTCGTGTTGCACCCGGAGAGCGTCGTGCACGCGATGGTCGAGCTGGTCGACGGGAGCGTCATCGCCTCGATCGCCGAGCCGGACATGCGTCTGGCCATCCAGTACGCGCTCCTGTTCGACCACGCGCCGTCACTGGCGCCTCGGTTCGAGTGGACGCGCCAGCGCGCGCTGCATTTCGGCGACGTCGAGATCGAGCGGTACCCTTGTTTCTCGCATGTCCTCGCGGTCGCCCGCGGTGGCGATCAGGGCTCGATGGTCGGGCTGTCGGCCGCGGACGAGGTCGCCGTCGCGCGGTTCCTCGCCGGCGAGATCAAATTCACCGAGATCGCGGGGCTCCTCCGCCGTGGGAGCGAGCTCGGTGCCGGCGCCGGCGCGGCGCCTACCCTTGACGAGATAGTGCGGATCGACGAGCGCGTCCGAAGCGAGCTCCAGCCGGGGGGCGTCCGAGCGTGACCGGGATCCTCTCGATCTTCACGGATCTGCGGACGCTGATCCTGTTCGTCGCCACGTTCACGGTCATCGTCGCCGTCCACGAATTCGGGCATTACGCGACCGCCAGGCTCCTGGGCATGAAGGTCCTCGAGTTCGCATTCGGGTTCCCGCCCCGGCTCACCGGTATCCGTCGCGGCGAGATCGACTACACGATCAACTGGATCCCGTTCGGCGGCTTCGTGCGGATCCTCGGCCAGGACGACTTCACGATCCACCAACAGGGGACCGGCGACCCGCGGGCGTTCACGTCGAAGCCGTGGTGGGCCCAGGCCATCGTGCTCGCCGCGGGCGTGTCCATGAACTTCGTGCTCGCGTTGGTCATCCTCACCATCGCGTTCGCGACCGGGACGACCGCGCCGACGGGCGACGTTCGGGTCTTCGACGTGCGTCCGAGCTCCCCGGCCGCGACGGCCGGCCTCCAGGTCGGCGACATCGTCGTGGATGTCGATGGCACGCCGATCCACACCGCACGCGCGATGGTCACGCTCACGAGCAAGGCCGCACTGAAGCAGCAGGAGATCACGATCGACGTGACCCGCAACGGGCAGCAGCAGCCGCCGATCAAGGCGACCCCGCGCGCCGATCCGCCCGCGGGCGAAGGTCCGCTCGGCGTGCAGCTCGAGGAGGTCCAGGCGGCCATCGCGGTGCCGCCGGCGCAGGCCGTCGGATCGGCCGCCGGCCTCATCGGCGATGTCGTGGGCCAGATCGTCGCGCTCCCCGGCCAGCTGCTCGCGCAGCGCACGGCGCCCAGCGGCAGCGCGCCGGTCGTCGGCGGGCCGATCGAGATCTTCCGGGTCACCGGGCAGGTCGCGCAGTTCGGCATCCCGACGTTCCTGAAGCTCGTCGGGGTGCTCTCGGTGAACCTCGGCGTGATCAACATCATCCCGTTCCCGGGACTCGACGGCGGACGCCTGTTCTTCGTGCTCATCGGCGCGCTGCTGCGACGCCGGCTCTCGCCGCAGGTCGAGGCCGCGATCCACGCGGTCGGTTTCGTGCTGCTCCTCGGGCTGCTCGTCATCGTGAGCATCTCCGACATCCGCCGCGCCATCGGCGGATAGCCCGGCCGGGCGCGTTCGCGCGGCCTGGCCCTTCGTTAGGCTCCGCGGCGGATGAGCGCTCGTCGGCCCCGGGCGCCCGTGACCATCATGGCGGTCCTCGTCGGCGCCGCCGTCCTCGGGCTCGGCTGGCGGCTCAACGTGCTCGATGTTCGCGCGTCATCGCCGCTCGCCTCGGTCGCGACCGCGTTCGACCCCGCGCCGGCATATCCGGGCTACGGGTGGACTCGGAGCGGCCGGCCGGTCGGTCCGGAGGAGCTCGTCACCGCCGCCGGGCCCGATCATTGCGGCTGGCAATCCGCGACCTTCCTCACGATCGGGTGGCCGCTCGGCACGAGCGCAACGACCTTCGCGCAGGCTCGCCTGTACATCCGCGATCCCCTGGGCGTCGTTCGGACGGCCTACCGCGAGTCGCTGGTCCTGCAGGCAACGCTGCCGAGCGACGCGCGTCCGACGGGCTACCGGCACGGCGCGCTCGAGATCTTCGTGAGCCCGTCGGACGAGGACGGGGCGATCTATCTGGTCGGCCCGTCGGGCGCAGAACGCTGGCCGCGCAGCGATCCTCCGTCGCTCTGTTCGTGAGCCCGGCCGCTGGGACGGGGGCCGGCGTGGTGGGCCGATGCAAACCGTTTTGGCATGTCCGGCCGACCCCGGGCGGGTACCCTTAGGGGCGGATGCAGGCCCCGATGACCGTCGATCTGAACCTCCCTGAGGACCGCGTCGGCCCCCGCGCGCGCCGGCCGAGCAAGCGGGTCTGGGTGGGCGGCGTCCCCGTCGGCGACGGAGCGCCGATCGCCGTGCAGTCCATGTGCACGACGCTCACGCACGACGTGGACGCGACGATCGCGCAGATCGAGCGCCTACAGGAGGCCGGCTGCGAGATCGTTCGCGTCGCGGTCCCCGACCGCCGGGCGGGTGAGGCGCTCAAAGAGGTCGTTCGCCGGAGCATCCTCCCCGTCGTCGCGGACATCCACTTCGACCACAAGCTGGCGCTCATGGCGCTCGACGCCAGGGTCCACAAGCTGCGCCTCAACCCGGGGAACATCCACAACAAGGACGGGGTCCGCGAGGTCGTCAAGCGCGCGAAGGAGCAGGGCACCCCGATCCGCATCGGCGTGAACTTCGGCTCGATCCCGGACAAGGTCGACGGCGAGCTGCGCGACGACGCGCAGCGGATGGTCGACCTCGCGCTGTCCGAGATCCGGATCCTCGAGGACCTCGACTTCGACAACATCAGCGTGAGCGTCAAGGCGTTCGAGGTCCCGAAGATGATCGCCGCGTACCGCCGGCTCGCGAAGGCCGTTCCATACCCGTTGCACCTTGGGGTCACCGAGTCGGGCACGCTCATCTCCGGCTCGATCCGATCGACCGCCGGGATGAGCGTGCTGCTGTACGAGGGGATCGGCGACACGATCCGGGTCTCGCTGTCCGAGGACCCGGTCATGGAGGTGCGGGCGGCGTTCGATCTCCTGAAGTCGCTCGAGCTCCGCGACAAGGGCCTCACGCTCGTGGCCTGCCCGTCGTGCGGCCGCGCGGACATCGACCTCATCCCGCTCGCGAAGGTCGCCGAGGAGCGCCTCAGAGCGCTGCCCGTCCCGATGAAGATCGCCGTCATGGGCTGCGAGGTGAACGGGCCCGGTGAGGCGAAGGATGCGGACGTCGGGATCGCCGGCGGCGTTGGCAAGGGCGCGATCTTCCGCAAAGGGAAGGTCGTCGGTGTGTACCCTGAGGCCGGCTTGATGGACGCGCTGCTCGCTGAGATCGACAAGATCCTCATCGAGAACGGCAAGGAGCCGTACTCGCAGAAGGCGCCGAAGCTCTCGCACGAGGGCCAGCTCACGCCCGGCCGGTCGGTACCCGCGGGGACACGGACATAGCGCTCGATCTCGACGCCTCCAGCGGCGTCGTTCACATCCGGCGCGCGACGATCGCGGACGTCGACTTCCGCAAGTCGGCGTTCTCGCGGTTCACGCCGGACGCGTGCACGTTCGTGAACTGCGACTTTCGCGGCCTCGTGTTCGACCGCAAGTGGCAGCCGCTGTTCTCGAGCCCGATCCAGAGCGTGTTCAAGGACTGCAAGTTCGAGGACGCCGATCTGTCGAAGGCCGATCCGGGGCAGACCCGGTTCGAGGGCTGCAGCTTCGCGGACTCGCACCTCGAGAAGTGGCAAGCGACCTGCGCCGAGTTCGTGGACTGCACCTTCGCCGGCCCGATCAACAAGTGCCGCTTCTACGGACGGCCGTGGGGCCTCGCGGCGCAGCACCTCGACCCGCGCCGCGCGACCAATGACTTCCGCGGCAACGACTTCCGCAAGGCCGAGCTCATCGACACCGTCTTCATCCAGGGCATCCACTTCGACCAGCAGCTCTGGCCGGGCAGGCCCGACTGGGTGCACATCGACCGGTTCCACCAGCGCTCGCAGCGCTTGCGGGCGATCGTGATGCGCTGGCGGGACACCGAGCTCCGGCAGGAGGCGCTCGACATGCTCGTGCACCTCCAGACGATGTACGGCGAGCAGACCGAGCTCGTGTACCGCCGGGAGGACCCGCGGCTCAAGTTCTCATCCGAGGCGCAGTCCCGGCTCTGGGACGAATTCGCGACCGTTCTTTAGCGCAGCTCGCGTACCATTCGCTGACGTTCATCGTTCCATCTGACGGAGGACGGATCGATGGACGAGAAAAGGGGAGCGACCGACATGCAGGATCGAGCACACACACCGGCGGATAACGCGCTGAACGCGCTTCTTGGCCGCGGCTCGGAGTTCGACGGGAAGCTGAACTTCGAAGGCACCGTCCGCATCGACGGGACCTTCACCGGCGAGATCGGCACGAACGACATGCTGATCATCGGCGAGGGCGCCAAGGTCACGGCCGACATCACCTGCGGGTCGGTCGTCATCAACGGCGAGGTGACCGGGAACATCAAGGCGAGCGAGATGGTCGAGCTCCACAAGCCGGCGAAGGTCAAGGGCGACATCACGACGCCGTCGCTCATGGTCGACAAGGGCGTGCAGTTCGACGGCAACTCCAAGATGGACAGCGCCGGCTCGAATCTCGTGACGCTCAACCGCCGCGAAGGGTCGAGCGAAAGGCCCTAGCCGCCCGGCCGAGCGCTCGGAGTCGCCCGGGGCCCGCGAAAGCGTGCCCGTCCTCGTTTCACCGACAATTCGCGGATGCGCATGTCGCGGCTGTTCGGCCGCACCCTTCGGGAGTCCCCATCGGAGGCCCAGACCCCCGGCCACCAGCTCATGCTCCGGGCCGCGATCGCCCGTCCGCTGGCGGCGGGCCTCTACACCTGGTTGCCGCTCGGGTTCCGGGTAGCCAAGAAGGTGGAGCAGATCGTCCGCGAGGAGATGGACCGCATCGGCTGCCAGGAGATGGAGATGCCGGTCCTGACGCCGGCGGAGCTCTGGAAGACGACCGGCCGGTGGGATCTCCTCGAGCCGATCACGTTCCGGACCAAGGACCACAACGGGCGCGAGTTCATGGTCAGCTACACCCACGAAGAGGCCGTGCATCTGCACGCGATGAGCGAGATCCTCTCGTACCGCCAGCTGCCGCAGATGGTCTACCACTTCCAATCGAAGGGCCGCGACGAGCTCCGCCCACGCGCGGGGCTGCTTCGCGTGCGCGAGTTCGTGATGAAGGACGCGTACTCCTTCGACCTCGATCAGGCGGGCCTCGAGCGCTCGTACGCCGCGCAGCACGGCGCCTACGTCCGGATCTTCCAGCGGATGGGCCTGGCCGCGATCAGCGTGGAGTCGGACACCGGCGCGATGGGCGGCGATGTCGCGCATGAGTTCCAGGTGCTCATCGAAGCCGGTGACGACCGTATCGCGATCTGCACCGCCTGCGACTACAGCGCCAACCTCGAGAAGGCCGCGCGCCGGATCGACCCGGCGAGCGAGCCGCTCCCGACCGCGACCCGCAGCGAGATCGCCACGCCCGGCACGAGCACGATCGAGGCGCTCGAGGCGTCGCTGCGGCTGCCCCCGAGCGCGTTCCTCAAGACCCTTCTGATCAAGGACCGCGACGGCAAGGCGATCGCGGTCGTGCTGCCGGGCGACCGGACGCTGAACGAGGCGAAGCTCCGCAAACGGCTCGGGCTGAGCGAGGTGCGGTTCGCCGGAGACGCTGACTTCGCGACGGCCGGCAGCGTCGCCGGATTCGTGGGCCCGGTGGGCCTGGGCGCGCCCGTGCTCGTGGACACGAGCGTCGTCGCGGGGCGGGGCTACATCGCTGGCGCCAACCAGAAGGACCTCCACCTGAAGGACGTGGCCCTCGGCCGGGACTTCACCGGCGAGGTCACGGACCTGCACGACGTCGTCGCCGGCGATGCCTGCCCGAAGTGCGGCGCGCCGCTCGAGGTGAAGCGGGGCGTCGAGGTGGGGAACATCTTCGCCTACGGGACCTACTACTCGGAGAAGATGAACGCGACGTACCTGGCCGAGGACGGCACCCGCAAGCCGTTCGTCGGCGGCTCGTACGGCATCGGCATCGGGCGCGCGGTGCAGACGATCATCGAGACGAGCCACGACGACAAGGGGATCATCTGGCCGTTCTCGGTCGCGCCGTACGAGGTCCACCTGGTCGGGCTCCCGATGAACGACGAGACCGTCCGCGCGACCGCCGACGCGCTGGTCGCGACGCTCGAGGAGAAGGGCGTCCAGGTCCTGTTCGACGACCGCGACGAGTCGGCGGGGGTGAAGTTCGCCGACGCCGACCTCATCGGCATCCCGTACCGGGTCACCGTGAGCAAGCGGTCGCTGAAGTCGCAGAGCGTGGAGCTGAAGGGCCGGGCCTCGGCCGAGGCCGAGCTGCTCCCGCAGGACATCGCGGCCGACCGCATCATCGAGATCGTCCGGCGGGCCCGCGAGGCCGCGGCCCGGTGACCCAGCGGCCGGTGGCACCGGTCGCGCTCGAGGAGGAGCACACCCTCGAGACGACCCTCCGCCCGCGGCGACTGTCCGACGACGAGTACATCAACCAAGAGAAGGTCAAGGCGAACCTGCGGATCCTCATCGACGCGGCGAAAGGCCGGAACGAGTCGCTCGAGCACGTCGCGCTCTACGGGCCGCCCGGGGTGGGGAAGACCTCGCTCGCGAACGTGATCGCCAACGAGCTGGGCGTCCAGATCCGCGTGACGAGCGGGCCGGCGATGGAGCGCGCCGGCGACCTCGCGGCCATCCTCACCAATCTCGAGCCGGGCAGCATCTTGTTCGTCGACGAGATCCATCGCCTGCCGCGGATCGTCGAAGAGGTGCTCTACCCGGCGATGGAGGACTTCCATCTCGACATCGTCCTCGGCAAGGGCCCGGGCGCGCGCACGCTCCGCCTTCCGGTCCCGCGATTCACGCTCGTCGGCGCGACGACGCGGATCGGCCGGCTCAGCTCGCCGCTCCGCGACCGCTTCGGCGCGACCTACCGCCTCGACCTTCTGACGCCGGAGGCACTCGAGCTCGTCGTGAAGCGATCCGCGCGGATCCTCGGCGTCCCGACGGAGCCGGCGGCGGCGAAGGAGATCGCGCGCCGTTCGCGCGGGACGCCCCGGATCGCGAACCGGTGGCTGAAGCGGGTGCGCGACTACGCGCAGGTGAAGCACGACGGCGTCATCACGCTCGCGGTCGCGAAGGCCGCGCTCCTGTCGCTCGAGGTGGACGAGGTCGGCCTGGACGCCGTCGACCGGATGCTGCTGTCCGCGATCGTGCTGAAGTTCTCCGGCGGCCCGGTCGGGCTCGAGACGCTCGCGGCCGCGGTGAGCGAGGACACCGAGACGATCGAGGACGTGTACGAGCCCTACCTGCTCCAGGAGGGTTATCTCCAGCGGACCCCACGGGGCCGGATCGCGACCGAGCGCGCCTACAAGCACCTCGGGATCGCCGCGCCGCAGCGGGCCACGCTCTGGGACGAGAATGACCCGGCGAAATGAACCCCGAGCCGACCCGCGTCCGAGTCGTCATCCCATGGGGTGACCGGATCCTCATGGTCCAGCACCGGGACGCCGACGGGCTCTTTTGGATCCTGCCGGGTGGTGGCGTGAAGCCCGGCGAGACGTTGGAGCAGGCCGCGATCCGTGAGGTTCGGGAGGAGGCCGGCGCGCGCTGCCGCATCGTTCGGCGGCTCGAATTGCCGGATGGCGTCGCCGGCATGGCCGGCTACGGGCTGTTCCTGGGCAGCGTCGACACGGATGCCCTCGAGTCGACCGAGACGGTCGATGGCGAGGTGGTCCACGGAGTGGCTTGGCAACCGATCAGCGACGCGGAGCCCATCGGTCCGCTCACGCCCGGCCTGTGGTCGCCGATCGCGCCGCTGTTCCGGCAGCTGCTCGGCGGATGAGACAATAATGTGGGCATGACAGAAGACACCACCCCCATCGTTTCCAACGCCGAGCGGCAGGAGAAGGTCCTGAACGCGCTCCAGGCCGTGCTCGACCCGGAGATCGGCCTCTCGGTCATCGACCTCGACCTGATCCGCGAGGTCGTGTTCGACCACGAGGAGGGCGAGGTCAGGATGGTCCTCACCACCCCGTTCTGCCCGTACGGCCCGATGCTGATCAACCAGATCCAGTCGGTGTCCGAGCAGGCCGCCGAGATGCCGATGAAGGTCACGGTGCTTCCCGACAAATGGGAAGCGCCGCCCTGGCTGCGCTGAGCTAGTCCTCGCGTGCCGGGCGCGCGCCCGGCTCGACCGCTCGCGACAGCACGAACAGCACATCCGAGAGACGATTCAGCCACGCAAGCAGGTGCTTTCCGTCGATCTGCCCGCCGTCGGCGAGCGCGACGACCCGGCGCTCCGCCCGCCGGCACACCGCGCGCGCGAGATCGAGGCGCGCCGAGAGCTCGTCCTCCCCGGGGATCACGAAGCTGGCCCCGATATCGACGGTCGCTCGGACGGCGGCGGCGTGCTCCTCCAGCTCCGCGACCGCGGTGGCGTCGATGCGCTTCGGCAGGCGCGCGCGATCGCTGTCGGGCGTGCCCACCTCGGACATCGCCACATACAACGCGCGTTGTAGCTCGAGGAGCGTCTCGGCGATGGAGCCCGAGGCCATCGCGCGGGCCAGGCCGATCGCGGATTGGGTCTCGTCGAGGTCGCCGAGCGCTTCGATCCGCGGGTCGGACTTCCGGATCCGCCCTGGACCGAAGAGCGAGGTGTCGCCCGTGTCGCCGGTCTTCGTCGTCACGCGCGCTTGACGCTTCGCATCGGGCATCCGCGCAAGTCTAGGCACGCGATCCCGCTGCTATGCTCGGCCTGCTTCCAAACGCGGTTCAGGGAGGGAGACCCATGCCCACCGGTGGTGGAGATGCAGGCGGCAAGAAGGCCAAGAAGAAGTCCAAAGAGCAGCTCGAAAAGGAGCTGAAGAAGCACGGGACCGTCGCCCCCGTGAACCCGATGGCCTTCGAGGTCATCAAGCCCAAGCGCAAAGAGAAGTTCTAGCGGTGGCGACGCCGAGCAAGTCCGTGCCGTTGTCGTCCGAGGGGTCCAAGAAGATGAGCGAGAAGTCCAAGGCCATCGATGCGGCCATCCTCCAGATCGAAAAGCAGTTCGGGAAGGGCTCGATCATGAAGCTCGGTGCGAACACCGGGGAGCAGATCGAGAGCATCCCGAGCGGCTCGCTCGCGCTCGACCTGGCGCTGGGCGTCGGCGGCTACCCGCGCGGGCGCGTCGTCGAGATCTACGGCCCCGAGGCCGGCGGCAAGACGACCCTGGCGCTGCACGCCGTCGCCGGCGTCCAGCGGAGCGGGGGCACCGCAGCGTTCATCGACGCCGAGCACGCCCTGGACGCGGCCTGGGCCCGCATCTGTGGCGTGAACACGGACGAGCTCCTCATCTCGCAGCCCGATAACGGCGAGCAGGCCCTCGAGATCGTGGACACGCTCGTCCGGAGCGGCGCGGTGGACCTCGTGGTCATCGACTCGGTCGCGGCGCTCGTGCCGAAGGCGGAGATCGAGGGCGAGATGGGCGAGTCGCACATGGGCTTGCAGGCCCGGCTCATGAGCCAAGCGTTGCGGAAGATCACCGGCACCGTCTCGAAGACCAAGACGACCGTCATCTTCATCAACCAGCTGCGCGAGAAGATCGGCGTGATGTTCGGTTGCTTCAGCTACGGCACGCGCGTCACGCTCGCCGACGGCTCGCCGGCGAAGATCGGCCAGATCGTCAATCAGCGGCGCGCGGTCGAGGTCCTGACCGCAGACCTTCAGTCCGGCGAGGTCCGTTCAGCGCCCATCACGAACTGGTTCAACAACGGCGCGACCAAGGACTTCCTTTCGGTGACCGTGCACCGTCCGAGCGGGAACGGCCGCGCACAGTTCTCCGCGACTCCCGACCACGAGATCCTCACGACCGAGGGCTTCGCCCGCGTGAAGGACCTGCGACCGGGCGACCCGGTGATGCTCGCGCAGCTCTTCCGTTTGAGCGAGTTCCAGTGGGACGTCGTGCGGGGAAGCCTCCTCGGCGATGGATCCCTGAGCGCGCCAAAGAAGCCGCACTCCAAAGGCGTGAAGTTCCGGCTCGGCCACGGCGTCAAACAGCGCGAGTACCTCAAGTGGAAGATGTCGCTCCTTTCGAACATTCCAGGCTCGTACTGGGAGAACGAGGACGGTGACAGTTTCTGGGACAGCACGCCTCTACCGGAGCTCTACGACCTGCGTCGGGGCGCCTACAAGCTCGGCGTGAAGCAGTTCGACGAGAGATACCTCGCATCACTCTCGCCGCTCGCACTTGCCCTCTGGTACATGGACGACGGTGGCCTGACGATCCGCGGCAAGCGCGAGAGTGGCCGGATCGCGATCTGCGTCGAAGCGATGAGCATCGACACGCAGCAGCGCCTCGTGGCAATGCTCCGCGACCGGTTCGGCGTCGTAGCGAAGCTCCATGAGGTCCGCTCGAAGGCGATCCTGCGTATGGAGCGCGACGCGACCGATCAGTTCTTGTCGGTAGTTGCGCAGCACGTCCACCCATCGATGGAGTACAAACTCCTGCCGAAATACCGCGGCCGGTTCTCTGTGGAGCCCGTCTTCTCTGAGCCGGACCGCCGCCTCGTGCCTGCCGAGATCGCCACGATCAAACCGAAGCCCGCGATGTGGGGCGGACGTAACTCCTACCGCTACGACATCGAGATCGCCGGTACGCACAACTATCTTGCCGACGGCGTTGTCGTCCATAACTCGCCGGAGACGACCACGGGCGGCAAGGCGCTGAAGTTCTACGCCTCGGTGCGCCTCGACGTTCGACCGATCGAGCAGATCAAGAACGGGACGGACGTCATCGGCCGGCGCGTGCGGGTCAAGGTGGTGAAGAACAAGGTCGCCCCGCCGTTCCGCCTGGCCGAGCTCGAGATCCTCGCGATCGAAGGCATCTCGCGCGAAGGTGGGCTCGTCGACATGGGCATCCTCACCGGCGTCGTCACGAAGTACGGCGCGTGGTTCAACTACGGCGAGACCCGGCTCGGGCAGGGCCGGGAGAACGCCAAGCAGTTCTTCCGCGACCACCCCGACGTCGCAGCCGAGGTCGAGGGCAAGGTCCGCGAGAAGTCGGGCGCCATTCCGGCCGGCGGCCCGGATGAGGAAAGCTAGCCGGCCGTCACGCGACGATCCTCCGGTCGGCGATGCCTACGACGCCGCGGTCCGCTATCTCGGATCGCGTCCGCGCAGCGTCTCGGAGATCAAACGGCACCTGCGGACGAAGCGGTTCGACGACGCCGCGCAGGACATCGCGATCGAGAAGCTGCGCGCGCAGCGGTACATCGACGATGAGGCCTTCGCCCGCTACTGGGTCGAGCAGCGCGCCCGCTTCCGGCCGAAGGGCCAGCGCGCCATCGTGAGCGAGCTCATGGCGAAGGGCGTCGCGCGCGAGACGATCGACCTGGTCCTGGGCGAAGCGGACCCCGACGCCGAGACGAAGCGGGCACGGGAAACGATCCGCCGGCCGATGGCCCGCTGGGTATCGATGACCGAGAACGAACGCAAGCGGAAGATCCACCAGTACCTCGGGACGCGCGGATTCTCCTATGACGTGATCGAGGAGGTCATCGCGAAGCCGGACGCGGAAGCCGATGACGAATAGGCGCGCCGGCGCGCTCGCGATCGTTCTCGGCCTGGCTGTCGCGGCGTGGTCGTGGTCAGGAGCCTGGCCCTGGGGCGGACCCGCTTTCTCCAGCGGCTCGGACTACGTCGCGATCAACGCGGTCGGGGTCGGGGTCGCGATCGCCGGCAGCCTGACCACGCTGATGGGGGTGTTCGTGCTCGTCGCCGGACGTGGTGGCCCCGACGACTGGGACCGGCGCTAAGGGATCGCGTCGATCGCTCTTGCGAGGTCGATATCGGCCTGCGAGATCCCGTGGGTGATGTGGGTGGTGAGGACGATCCGGACCGTCTTGTAGCGCTCGATGTGGATGTCCGGATGGTGGTCGGCGGCAGCGGCCGCCACGGCCACCCGATCGGCGAACGCCACCGCTGACTTCCAGCCCTTCAGGACGTAGGTCTTCGTGATCGCCTCGCCGTCGCGCTGCCAGCCCTCCAGTTCGCCGAGCAATTCGGTGAGCAATGGCTCCTCCAGGCGGCGTTCGCTGTCCGGCACGGCCATCCTGCTATTGTCGCCTCACTTAACACTTGTGAACTCCCGGCGACCGGGGCACGCCGTCCCGAGCGCCGATTCCGCGGACGGGGGCCCGCGCCCTCACAACGGCGCCGGCTTCGCGCACGTGGCACACGGAAAGGACGCTCAGCATGCCCGACACGTTCGTCGTTGGGCTCATCGTCTTCGTCGTCGCCGTCCCGATCGGGTTCGCGGCGGCGCTCCTCGTCCGCCGGAGCATCGCGCTCAACAGCGAGACGACCGCGCGCGCCACCGCCGACCGGCTGCTCGCCGAGGCTCGCACCAAACAGAAAGAGATCATCCTCGAGGCCAAGGATGAGGCCCTCAAGGTCGCGAAATCGGCCGAGGCCGAGAACCGGGACCGGCGGGCGGAGCTCCAGCGCTACGAGACGCGGCTGGACAAGAAGGACGAGCAGGTCGACGCCCAGACCGCCGAGCTCGTCGGACGCGAGCGAAAGCTCACCGAGAAAGAGTCCGCGCTCGAGGCCGAGCGGGCGAAGATCGTGCAGCTCCAGGAGGAACAGCAGGTCGAGCTCGCCCGCGTCGCCGGCCTCACCCAGGACGAGGCCCGGGCCCTGCTCCTCGAGAGCGTCGAGGAGGAGATGCGCGACATCACGAACCGGAAGGTCCGTGAGTACGAGATCGAGGCGCGCGAGCGCGCGGACGACAAGGCCCGCGCAATTTTGACGATGGCGCTCCAGCGTTACGCGGCGGAGCACACGACCGAGCATTCGGTGACCTCGGTGTCGCTGCCGAGCGACGACATGAAGGGCCGCATCATCGGACGTGAGGGTCGCAACATCCGCGCGCTCGAGACCCTCACCGGTGTCGACGTGATCATCGACGACACGCCTGAGGTCGTGGTGGTGTCCGGGTTCGACCCGATCCGCCGCGAGGTCGCGAAGCGCGCCCTGGAGCGGCTCCTGGTCGACGGCCGGATCCATCCCGCGCGCATCGAGGAGGCCGTGGGTCGCGCCCGCACCGAGATCGACCAGTCCATCAAGGAAGCCGGAGAGGCCGCCGTCTACGAGGTGGGCATCGGCGCGCTGCACCCGGACCTCGTGAAGTACCTCGGCCGGCTGCACTTCCGCACATCGTTCGGGCAGAACGTGCTTCGGCATTCCATCGAGGTCGCGCACGTGGCGGGCATGCTCGCGGCCGAGGCCGGCTACGACCAGCAGACGATGAAGCGCGCGGGTCTGCTCCACGACATCGGCAAGGCGATCGACCACGAGGTCGAGGGCGCGCACACGGTGATCGGCGGCGAGCTCCTGAAGCGGTACGGATTCCCCCAGGCCGTCATCGATGGCGTGGTCGGCCACCACGGCGACGTCGAACCCGTGACGATGATCGGTACGCTCATCTCCGCGGCCGACGCGATCAGCGCGGCGCGACCGGGCGCCCGGAGCGAGATCGTCTCCAACTACATCCAGCGGCTCACCGAGCTCGAGGCCGTCGCCAACAGCTTCCCCGGCGTCGAGAAGTCATTCGCGATCCAGGCCGGCCGCGAGGTCCGGGTGATGGTGCGGCCGGGCGAGATCGACGACCTGCACGCCGCCCGGCTGGCCCGCGACATGGCCCAGAAGATCCAGGACACGCTCCAGTACCCGGGCCAGGTCAAGATCACGGTCATCCGGGAGACGCGCGCGGTCGACTACGCGAAGTAGCCGCGATGCGGATCCTGTTCGTCGGTGACGTCGTCGGCCGACCCGGCCGTGACGCCGTCGCGGCGCTCCTGCCGGCGCTGCGGGCCGAGCTGCGCGTCGACCTCGCGATCGTGAATGGTGAGAATGCCGCGGGCGGGGCGGGGCTCACCACGGAGATCGCCCGCGAGCTGCGGGCCGGTGGTGCCGACGTCGTCACGACCGGAAATCACGTGTGGGACCAGCGCCAATTCGCGAACGAGATCGAGCAGCTCGACTTCGTCCTGCGGCCTCTTAATTTCTCAACTAGCAACCCCGGCCGTGGGTTCCTTGTCTGCAAGGGTGTGCTCGTGGTCAATGCCATCGGAAGAACATTCATGGCGCCGGCCGACGATCCGTTCCGCGCCATGGACGAGCTCCTTGCCACGGAATTGCCGAAGGTCCGCGTGCTCGACTGGCACGCCGAGGCGACGAGCGAGAAGCTCGCGATGGGCTGGCACCTCGACGGACGCGTGACCGCGGTGGTCGGCAGCCACACCCACGTTCCGACCGCGGACGCGCGCGTGCTGCCACAGGGGACCGCGCTCGTCTGTGACGCGGGGATGGTGGGGCCGCGGGATTCCATCCTCGGGATGCGGACCGAGGTCATCGTCGAGCGGTTCCGCACCGGGATGCCGAGGCGGTTCGAGGTCGCGGACGGTCAGGTCGCGTTCGGGAGCGTGCTCATCGACGCTGACGACGCCACCGGCAAGGCGCGCTCGATCGAGCGCGTCGATCGGCTGCATCCGGCGTGAGCGTCGGCTATGCCATCGACCTGCACACGCACTCGCTTCGCTCCGACGGCGCGCTCGAGCCGGCGGCGCTCATCGAACGCGCGGCGGCGCGCGGCGTGCGGATCCAAGCCCTGGCCGACCATGACACGCTCGCGGGTGCCGCCGAGGCCATCGCGGCAGGTGAGCGGTTCGGCGTGCGGGTCATCCCCTCGACCGAGCTGAACACCGAGTCGGAGTGGGGGGACGTCCACATCCTCGGGTACTTCCTCGATCCCGCTGACGCGGCGCTCGAGGATCGACTGCGCTGGCTGCGCGAGAACCGCGGGCGCCGGATCGAGCTCATGGTCGAAAAGCTGACCGCGCAGGGCTATCCGGTCGCGCTCGAGCGGGTGATGGAGATCGCGCAGGGCGGCTCGCTCGGACGGCCGCATCTGGCGCAGGCGCTCTTCGAGGCCGGGCACGTCCCGACCTACGACAGCGCCTTCGACACGCTCATCGCGAAGGACGCGCCGGCGTACGTGTCGCGCGTCGGGCTTTCGCCGCTCGAGGCGGTCCAGCTCGTCGTCGCGCACGGCGGCGTGCCGTCGCTCGCGCACCCGTTCACCGTCATCGGGATCGAGGAGCTGATGCCGCTGATCGTCGCCGCCGG
>DATCOD010000129.1:0-4044 GCA_036564905.1 Candidatus Limnocylindria bacterium | reverse complement strand
GACCGAGACGCCGCAGCGCGCGAAGCTCGCCCGGTGTGGGCTCGTCGGCGACCTCCACTGTTCCGGAGACGACGAGGAATAGGCTCCTTCCGACCTCACCCTGCTCGACGATGTACGTTCCGGCCGGGAACCAGCGGACCTCGATGAAGTCTCCCGCGTAGCGCAGCGTCGTCGACTCCTCCGCGAATAGCGACAAGGAACGGACGAATTCCGCGCTGACGCGGAACCGCGTTTCGAGCGAAACGAGCCAACGGGCGAGGCGGTCGAGCATGAGCAGTCGACTGCGTGCGAAATGGCTGTGGTACAGACGCGCCGGTCCGTGGGAACCGGAGCGGCCTGTCCCGTCGTAGGCGAGCGCGAACGCTCGCCGCGTGGCCGCGCTGATGGTCACGTGATCCGGATGGCCGTACGCATCGTCCTCGCCGAACGTGATGACGACGTCGGGCTGGAAGTCCTGGATGGCGTCCGCGACCGAGCCGACGAGCGCATCGAAGTCGGCCTCCCGGAGCCCGCCGTCCAGATAGTCGTGGCAGGTGACGTGCTGGACCCCCAGGATCGCGCAGGCCCGGCGCAGCTCCTGCTCGCGGACGGCACCGAGCGTGTGGCGTGTGGCGGCAGTCGCATCGCGGATCTGACCTGCTTGGCCCCGGGTCGCCGAGAGCACCATCGCCTCGGCGCCCTGGGCGGCGTACTTCGCCAAGGTCCCGCCGGCGACGAAGACCTCGTCGTCAGGATGGGCGAACACCCCGAGGATGCGCATCCGATCCATCGACCCCTCGCGGTCCGGCGGCGAAGCCATCGCGCAGGAACGCTAGCAGCCGGTGTTCGTGCCGCGCGTGGCGCGCATGTCCACCGCCCGGGTCGAGCTCGCGGTGTAGGTTCTGGTGAGCGGCGGAGCGGTGCGGCTCGCCGCCACGCGAGCGGAGGGGCAATGACGACGATGGGTCGATCCGCCATCACGGTCTGCGTGCCGGTGGCCGCGGATGGAACGATCGACACCCGTTGGGGGCGCGCCGATCGGGTCGCGCTCGCCCAGGTCGAGGCCGGGCAGATCGTGAGCTGGGAAGAGATCGAGGTGTCCTGGGGCACGCTGCACGACCAAAGCGCTGAAGGCGCGCACCACGCCCGCGTGGTCACGTTCCTTCGCGAGCACGGTGTGCACACCGTCCTGGCCGGCCACATGGGCGAGGGCATGCGGCACACGCTGGCGAAGATGGGCCTGCGGGTGCGATTGGGGATTTCCGGAGACGCCCGAGCCGCCGCCCGGACCGCGGCCACGGACTGAGGCGCGCGAACCCGAGCAGGTCGAAGTGCCTAACGTCGATCCGGCACGCGGGTTAGGGTGCCGGTCCGGCCGAACGTCCTCCCTCTGGAGGGTGACCGAACCCGGGCCCGGCCGCGTTCAATCCGGTCATGAATATCGTCAGCGCACACCTCCCCGTCACCCAGGTCGACGACCGCTGATGTTCGGTCGAGATCGAGCCACGGCATCGACCCGGGTCGCACCCGCGATGGTCCCGCTCCTCGACGACGGGAACATCGCCCTGCTCGACGTCCACGGGCAGGGCTTCGATCTGCTCCGCTCGATCGACCTCGGCCGCAGCCTCTGGCGGACGAGCCTCGCCGCCGACCTTGATCGGTTCCAGAGCACCCAGATCGTGGTCGTGGCCGCGTACACCCCTGAGGACATCGAGGACGCCCGACCGCTGATGCAACGGTTCAAGCTGATCGTCCTCGCGATGGGACTTGGGCCGCGGTACGGATCCCGCGCGCTCACGCTCGGCGCGGTGGGCTATCTCGACGCGAGCAGCGGCAAGAGCGCCATCCAGGGCCTGTTCGGCGACGCCGCGGCGCGAGTGAGTATTCAGCGTCTTCGAGAGGCCGCGGCCTAAGCGGAGGACGGTCCTCTCGCCCGGCCAGAGTTCCCCGCTACGGGTGAGCGTCCGCCCACCTCCTCTTCGTTCAACAAGCGGGATGACCAACCAGATCGACTTCGTTTGCGCCCGCCTTGACCACCAGGTGACCACGCTCAGCGAGGCCCTGACGGTCCATGAGGAGAAGTGGGCATATTGCCCATCGGCTCGGACCACCGGCCACGAGTGGCGCGTGTGCGGCGGGATGAGCGTCGATGAACTCAGAAGGTTGCTCGAGCGCTTTCCGATCACGCAGATCGCCTCCGGGAGCTGACCCTGCGGTGGGCTCTACCGCGATCAGCGTCCCTGGCGTAACGAGCGCGTACACCGAACGAGGCCCCCGACGCGCGTGGCGCCGAGGGCCTCGTTCGATGGCAGGTCGCGCTCGTCAATTCGACGAGGGGAAGATGCCCTCGGTGCAGATGGAGTACGTGGTCCAGTTCGGCGCGACCGAGCGAAGGTCGGGGAGCGCGAAGGTCGTCACGCCGTCGCCGCCATACGTCGTGCCGAGCAGCGCGAACAGCGCCTGGTTCAGGTTGATCGGGAGCAGCTGACCGTTCGCCGGGACACCGTTCGCCACCGCTCCCGCGCTGAGGATGATCTCGCCGAGCGTGCAGGTCTCACCCCTGCCCGCGCGGGCCCAGTTCGTGTTCGCCCCAAGGCCGGTGATCGCCGGGCCTTGCGGTCCGGTCGCGCCGGTCACGCCGGTGTTTCCGGTCGGGCCAGTCGCGCCCGTTGGCCCGATCGCGCCTTGCGCCCCTGTCGGACCCGCCGGACCAGTGGCCCCCGCCGAACCGGAGGCCCCGGTCGGGCCGATCGGGCCCGGAGCGCCGCTCGGACCAGCCGCGCCCGTGGCGCCAGTCGCACCGGTGGCGCCGGTGGCTCCGGTCGCGCCTGTCGCACCCGTCTCTCCCTGAGCGTTCCATTGCAGCGCGGTCCAGTGGTTCGGGCAGGTGTCGCCGGCCCCGACGATCTTCAGCTGACCGCTGCTGTTGTTCACGCATGCGTCGATGATCCCGGTACCGACCGCGCTCGCGAGACCGATCGTCGTGGTCCCGATGAGCGCGGCGACCAGCGCGATGACCAGGCCAGTCTTGCTGCTGAGGAATGCGCGCGGCAACGACTTCAGAGACCGCATGACCCGACCTTTCCCACAAGCGGGCGATCTGCCCAGCGCTTGCACGCTTTGCCGCGGACTCTACATGGGTCATGCGTGGCGAGTCGATCCGTGCGAGGTCGTGTGGGCTCGACATCTGGACTTCGTGTCGGTGGGCTCTACTGGGCTTGACCCCGCGGAGTCGCATCAGTGGACATCGCATCACCCTCGCCGGTCGCAAGGAGTGGAGCGCGTGGTCGTCAAAGGGATCGAGCCGCTTCAGATCAGCCGTGCGGTTCGTTCGCGCGCTGACTCCGGCGAGCTCTACGGGCCGAAATACTCGAAGAACCCGAACGCCGCGTAGTTACCGGAGTGGTCGTACGCCACCTTGTCCTTGAGGACAAACCGCTTCGAGCGCACGAGCGCCGCGTCCTTCACGACCAGACCCTCCGGTAGGACGATCCGCGGGTGGATCGTGGCTCCGGTGACAGGATTGGGGATGTATTCGGTCTCGAGCTCCAGGACGTCGCCCATGCGCACGCGGGGCACATCCCCAAACTCGCTCGCGAACGTATGGAATGACGGCTCATGCAGGGTCGCGAATGTCTTGCGGAAGATACCCCACGGCCCACCCGCCTCACCCATGACGAGGGCACGCAGCGCCGCGCGCTGCGCCTCGCCCGCACGCTCGTCGATGAACGCGATCGCGACGCCGTTACCTTCGTGAATGGCCGCGGGCCAGTCGGCGAACAGACCCACATGAAGGTTGTCGAGGTTCGTCTCCCCATAGGTACCGGCCTCGATCCACCATACCCAGCCACCCTCGCACTCGCCATGGGTCGGCTGACCATTCACGTTGCACGGGCAGCCCACCTCGCAGTTGCAGGCGATCGCGACCCTGCCCTTCATCTTCCACTTCAGTGTCGGCTCGGGCATCGTCATCTGATCTCCTTACATGGGCCTAGCGGCAAACGGCAAGAACTCCGGCCACAACGCGGTCAGCGCCGCGGCGACGAGCAAGGTAGCACCGAGCGC
>DATCOD010000128.1:0-3910 GCA_036564905.1 Candidatus Limnocylindria bacterium | reverse complement strand
GCGCAGTACGCGGTCACCGTGACCGCGAACGGCACGGTGGCTGCGATCGTCATGGAGCTCAACAGCTCCGGCGGCGACAACGCGATGATCTACGGCGGCTTCCCGGCCCCGTAGCGCTACGCTCGATCCCCAACGGACCGTCTGAGGGGCGCCGGCTACGAGGTCGGCGCCCCTCGCTCATCGTGAGGAGGACAGGTGAAGCTCGACTGGCGCGACCGGCGGCTCTGGGTCTCGACGATCGTCCTGTTGCTCATCGCGTTCCCGCTCGCGTTCGCGTACTACGGGACCACCCAGGGCGCTCCGGCGCCGACCGCGACGCCGTACCCGCCGCCGACCGTCGAAGGTCTGTGGCGGATCGACGGCACCGTGATCGACGAGACGAACAAGCCGATCGAGGGCGTTTGCCTGGTCATCGGTCCGGTCGGCTGCCAGGCCGTCAGCCCGCGCTCCGACAAGGACGGGAGGTTCTATTTCGACCTCCCGGTCGCGAACGTCGACTACGACCTCCACTTCGTGAAGGTGGGCTACCAGCAGTTCGATGTCCGGATCCATCCGACCGGTCCGAGCACGTTCAATTACGTGCTGAAACGGGGCTAGGACCGTTGATGCTGGCGATGCGGTTGAGTAGGCTGCCGCGGTGAGCGCGCTGCGCCTTGCGTTCTCGGCCCTTCGGCCGGATGCAACGGGTAGCCACGGTGTGGAGCTCTTGGTCGGCGCGCCATCCGACGCGCAGGTGCTGGCCCTCGCCCGAGAGGACGCGTACGCCGCCCTCGAGCTCGTCTACGGCGCGTACAAGGTGCGCGTGTACACGTTCCTGTTGCGCTTCACCTCGGATCCGGAGCTCTCTGACGACATCGTCCAGGACACCTTCACGAAAGCGCTGACCGCGCTCCCCGCGCTCTCCCGCGAGCAGCGCGTCCTGCCCTGGCTCTTCCGCGTCGCGCATAACGCGGCCATCGATCAGATCCGCCGCCGCAAGCGCTTCCAGTGGCTCCGGCTCCCCCAGCTGGCCGGCACCCGTCACGAGCCCAAATCGCCCGACGGGTACGCGGCGGTCCCGGAGCGCGAGCACATCCGGGCCGTCCTGCGGACCATCGCCCCCGAGAACGCCGCAGCCCTCCTGCTGCACGCCTTGGAGGGCTACTCCTACAAGGAGATCGCGGAGATCCAGGGCTGCAGCCTCACCGCGGTCCGAAGCCGGATCGCCCGGGCCCGCGAGGCGTTCCGCGTGGAGTACGCGACAACCGAGCCACCCCGTTCGTCATTGGGGTAGGTGGAAGCGACGCACTGCACCCCCGAGACCCTGTCCGCGCTCCTTGACGGCGAGCTGACCCTGGCGGAGCGTGCGGCCGCCCGCTCGCACCTGGCTGCCTGTTCCTCCTGCGCCGGCACATTCGCGGCGTTCGGGCGGTCCGACGCGGCTCTCCGGGACACCGCCTTGCTCGCCTGCTCGGCGGTCCGCCCGTCGCTCTCCGCGCTCGTGGACGACGAGGCATCGCCGGCGGAACGGGCGATCGCGGAAGCGCACCTCATCTCCTGCGCGGATTGCCGGTCGACGGTTGCGGTTCTCCGGCGCGCCGATGTGCTGGTCGCCTCGCTTGCCCCGGCTCGCCCGTCGCCGACGGTCGACGCGGCGATCGCGGCCGTCGTCGACCGCGAATTGGCGCGCGGCACCCGTCGCGTTCCGCTGCTCCTCGCGTGGCGGGTCGCCGCGGCCGTCGCACTTATCGCCGCCATCACGATCGGCTCGACCTTCCTGCCCGCGAATACCCCGGCGGCTCCGGACCAGGCCGGTATCGCGCCCGGCGTCGCGCTCGTCGCCAGCCAGCATGTCGTCTTCGACGGCCGGACCAACACGCTCTATCTCCTGGACACCCAGCGCGCCGAGGTCACCGCCGTCGACTCGGCGAGCCAGACCGAGCGCGCCCGCATTTCCGTAGGCGGTAGGCCGACGGCCCTCGCCCTCAGCCCGTCCACCAACCGCGTGCTCGTGCTCGACGCATCGACCAAACGGCTCACCGAGATCGATACCGCGAGCTATAGCGTCGTCAGCTTCTCGACCCTCGCGGTGAGCGGGACGCTGACCAGCATCCAGGTCGACCCGAGCGGTAGGATCGTCGTCGCATCCGTGGGCGCCGGACCGGAGACCGCTCCGGTGTCGGCAGCCGCCGCGACCGGCCACGTGACGACCCTCGATGCCGTCACGAAGCAGGTCGAGACCGTGAAGGCCGTCGACGTGGCACCGCAGCTCGTGATCCTCGACCCGAAGGGTGCCCAGGCGCTCCTCCTGTCGGCGGGTGCCACGACGCTCGTCGATGCCGCCTCGTACACGTCGATCGCGCGTCTCCCCGCCGGGATCGCGGCCGCCTTCGACGCCACTGGCCGGACGGTCGCGGTGCTGTCGGCGGATGGCGACGCGAGCAAGGTCAGCTTCCGCGGCGACGGTCTGCCCGCATCGCTGTCGCTGCCCGGACGGCCGCTCGCGCTCATCGCCATGCCGAACGGTGGCTTCGCGGCTCTCGTGGACCGCGGCACCGGGGGTGAGGTCGAGATCATCGACTCGACCGGACACATCGCGTCGACCTCCGCGGTCGCGGTTTCCGGTCATAACTTGAATTACGACGCAGCGGCCGATCGCTTCGCCGTGAGTGGCGACACGAACGGCGCGCTCGCATTCAGCGCCGCTGCATCCAGCGCTGGCTCGGCGCCACAGAGCCAGACCGCGACCCCGGGCGGCTCGCCAACGGCGCCGTCAGTGAAGGCGACCCCGGCGCCGGCGGTCACGGCGCCGGTGGTGACGACGCCGAGCGCCGATCCTGCCGTCGCGGCATTGCCGCCGAGCGCGCAGCTTGACGCCGCGGGCACCTACTTGCTACCGCTGTCCGACAACCGCCGACCGACGCTCGTCGCCGGCGCCGGCCGCACCCTGTGGTTCGTCGATCAAGCACGGCGCTTCGCGAGCATCGACACGACGACCGGGGTGGTGACCGACCTCGCGCAGCTGCCGGTGGACGCCACGTTCACCCGGCTGCTGCTCGGCACGAGCTACGCCTACGCGATCGACCAGGGCAGGGGACGGATCGCGGTGTACTCGCTGGCCAGCGGGCGGCTCGAGACGATCGGCTTCCCGTTCGTTACCACGGCAGCCGGCTTCTCGGTCGGGCTCGACGATCGTCTCTGGATGGCCGGCGGCGATTCTTCGAATGTGCTGTCGCTCGATCCGGCGACGAAGCATGTGAGCGCCGTCGACTTCCGCACCTCGAGCATCACCGCGCTCTTCGCCGACTCGGCGGGTCGGATCTGGTACGCCGACGACGCGACCGGTGGGATCGGGTACTACGACCAGCCCAACCACGTGCTCGTGAACATCCCGGTGGCGAAGCACGGTTCGGTGACCGCGCTCCGGATGGACAGCGACGGCACGCTCTGGGCGGGCACCGCGTCGGGCGACCTCCTGACGGTCCGCCTTGGGGTTGCCAGCGTCGCCGGGTCGGCCGGTGGCTCGGTCGCCGGCCTCGTGCGCGATCCATCGGGGGTCGTGTGGTCGTATGCGACCGGTCCCGGGATCTTGGTCTACCGCGCGCTGACGGGTGGCGGTGGCCCACGGGTCGCCACGACGACCGCCTCCTCGCTCGCTTTTGACGGTCATGGGCGCGCGTGGCTCGGCGATCCCGACTCGGCGGAGTTTCACATCGTGCTAAATGGAGACCGGTAATGCGACAAGTCGGGCCGGTTGTTCGTTTAAGTGGACAGAGGCTTCCGGGCGGGCCCTGGAACGGCTTGGCAAGCCCAGGCGGGTCGTGGCACCATTGCCCCACGATCCGTGGGCGGGCCGGCACTTCCTGGGGCCGCCCGAACGCTATTCGTCCAAATCCAGAAGTCGGGAGGTGACGGCTAAACCGCGGATCGC
>DATCOD010000127.1:0-7552 GCA_036564905.1 Candidatus Limnocylindria bacterium | reverse complement strand
GCGCCGTCGCTCCTCGCGGCCGTACGGAGAAAGCCGGTCTGGCTCCACGTCAGCCTCAACGTCGTCGATCCGCGCGAGCTCGCCGCGGTCGCGCTCCCCGTCGATGGCGGGCCGACGCTCGACGCGCTGAGCGAGATCCTCCGGTCGGTGGCGCAGGTCGCCGACGTGCGCGGGATCGAGATCTGTGGCTACGACACCCGCAAGGACGCCGGGTCGGTCGCGCCCGGGACCCTCGCGGCGGCCTTCGCGGGCGTATTCAGCTAGGCCGCGTTCTCACCGAAGGCCCTCGCGTTGCCGTCGCGTGGTGGCGCTACTCGCCGCCGATGGTGTAGCGGAGCCTGATATCCGCGAGCCACTCCTCGAGCGCGCGGGTGAGGGAGTCCGTCGCTGACTGCGCGAGCTTGGAGACCCGGTGCGTGCGTGGCGGCTCCGGGAGGGGACGCGCCACCGAGTGCTCGCCGGGTTGGGTCGCATGCACGGCCATCGGGACCTCCTCGCGACGCGTTGACCGCTCACTATCGGCACGAGCCGGACCGAAGTCGGTCCGGATTCGGTGCTGATTCCGTGTTCGTTCCGTGCTGGGGCGCGGGTCCGGCGTCCGAACGGTGCTAGGCGGCGACGGCAGCCTCTTCGAATGCCACCGCCGGCGTAGGGACCGCCGGCGACTTGATCGGCAGGACCACCCAGGCCAGTGCGAGGACCACGAACGATGCGAAGGCGGCGATGTCCAGAGGCTCCATGTCTGCGTTCCTCCCTTAATCGAGCTGGTACGCGATCTCGCCGTGCTGCGACCGATCGAGCCCAAGGGACTCGTCGGACTCCTTGACGCGCATCCCGATGGTCAGGTCGATGACCTTGATGATCACGGTGGTCACGATCGCGGCGTAGACCCACGTCGCGCCGACCGCGATGAGCTGCGTGACGAGCTGCCCAGGGTTACCGAACAGCAGCCCGTTCGCTCCGGCCGAGTTGATGGTCACCGTGGCGAAGATGCCGGTCGCGAGGGCGCCCCAGGTGCCACCGATGCCATGAACGGCCCACACGTCGAGCGCGTCGTCGACCTTGAGCCTCGGACGGAGCTGCATCGCGAGGTAGCAGATGGAGCCGGCGCCGAGCCCGATGATGATCGAACCGGAGACGTCCACGAAGCCGGAGGCCGGCGTGATGGCGACCAGCCCGGCGACCGCGCCGGCCGCCATGCCGAGAACGCTCGGGCGGCCCTTGTGAAGCCACGACACGGTGATCCAGGTGAGGCCGGCCATCGCGGTGGCGGTGTTGGTCACGACGAACGCGCTCGTCGCGAGACCGCCCGACGTGAGCGCGCTGCCGGCGTTGAATCCGAACCAGCCGAACCAGAGGAGCGACGCACCGAGGATCGTCATCGTCGCGTCGTGCGGCTCGCTCATCTTCAGACGGCGGCCGATGAGGATGGCCGCGACGAGCGCCGACACGCCGCTCGAGATGTGCACGACCGTGCCACCGGCGAAGTCGAGCGCGCCGAGCGTGTGCAGCCAGCCGCCGGTGCCCCAGACCCAGTGCGCGATCGGGTCATACACGAGGGTCGCCCAGAGGAGCGAGAAGATGACGTACGCCTTGAAGCTCACGCGCTCGGCGAACGAGCCCGTGATGAGCGCGGGCGTGATGACCGCGAACATCATCTGGAACGCCATGAACGCCTGGTGCGGGACCGTCGCCGCGTAGTCGGGGTTCGGAGCGAAGCCGACGCCCTTCAGCGCGACCCAGCCAAGGCCGCCGATGAGGCCGACGCCGGTGTCCGGCGAGAACGCGAGCGAGTAGCCCCAGAGCACCCACTGGACCGAGATGAGGCAGAGGATGAAGAACGAGTGCGTGAGCGTGGACAGGACGTTCTTCTTCCCCACGAGACCGCCGTAGAAGAAGCCCAGCGCGGGGGTCATGAGCATGACGAGCGCGGTGGAAATGAGCAGCCAGGCGGTGTCGCCGGTGTCGATCTTCATGGCCGGACCCTAGGTGCGGGTTCCGCCGACGACAGTGGCGCGCCGGCGGTGCGTAGGTCGCGAAAGGGTGCCCGTCGCGGACACCCGCCGCTACTCGGTCGAAACCGTCTGGTCGACGACCTCGCCGCCGGGACGGAGGGCGAGGAACGCGGCCGGGGCGTTTTCCGCGAGCGCCCGTACGGCACGCGCGCGTTCATCCTGGCCCGAGCCGAGGAGCGCGCGCCCGTAGCCGGCGAGCAGATCGCGGAGACTCGGCAGCTCGGCGTCGCGGGGCGCGCCGAGGTGGACCTTCGCGCCCTTCGCCAGGCGGGCGCGGATCCCGTCGGCATCGATGCCGCGCTCCGGGTCGATCCGGACGAACACGATGCCCCCCGACATGCCCGAGCAGATCCAGCGCCCGGGGTCCCCGAGGACGACCGCGGTGCCGGCGGTCATGTACTCGAACGCGAAGCCGCCGAGGTCGCCGCCCAGGACGACCTCCGCACCGGAGAGCCGGATGCAGGCCCGCGCGTCGGCGACGCCCTGGACGAAGAACCGACCGCGCTGGGCGCCATAGGCGAAGCACTTCCCCACGCCGCCGTCGACGAACGTCCCCGCGGCGTTGGGCGCCTTCAGGATCGTCACGGTGCCGCCGAGCGCGGTCTTCGCGGCGCCGTCCTGCGCGCCGCCGCCCAGGTCCAGGTGCACGCCATCGGTGAGGTACGCGCCGAATCCGTTCCCGGCGATGGAGCCGGTGCGGATCGGCGTCCGCGGCGCGACCGGCGCGGCGCCGCCGATCCGGGCGCGGGCGAGGGATCCCGATCCCGCCGTACCGAAGAAGCGGTGCATGCTCGAGAGCGGCTCGTCGGCCCCGGCGCTGATCGAGCCCGCGGACACGAGCGCCACCGCGCTGGCCCTCTCGCCCGCGGGCTCGAGGAGCGCGGCCAGATCGAGCCGGTCCTGCGCGCGCGCCTGCTGAAGCAGGTCGGTGCGGCCGACGAGATCGCGCACGCTCGACAGGCCGAGTGACGCGACGAGCCGCGCGAGCTCCTCGCGCATCGCGCCGAAGAACCGTTCGAGCTGCGCCACGGCGCGATCGAACTCCTGTGGCTCGAATCGTTTGATCCCGCGCTCCGTGGCCTCCGCGCTCGTCTCGATCTGCGTCGCGATGCCGACGTGGCAGGTATCGAGCTGGCAGCCGCGACAGATGGTGCAGCCGATCGCCACCATGGCGAGCGTCCCGAAGCCCACACGGTCGGCGCCCAGGCAGAGCATCTTCACCACGTCGAGCGCGCTCTTCATCCCGCCGTCGCACCAGATCTCGACGCGATCGCGGAGGCCGTTCGCGACGAGCGCGCGGTGCGCCTCGACGACGCCGATCTCCACCGGGAGCCCCGCGCGGCGGAGCGCGTGCTGGCGCGCCGCGCCCGTGCCGCCGTCGTAGCCGGAGATGGTGACGATGTCGGCGCCTGACTTCGCGATGCCGGTCGCGATGATCCCGATGTCCGGCACCGCCGGCACCTTCACCGAGACCTTCGCCTCGGGATTCACGGTCTTGAGCTCGCGGACGACCTGCGCGAGATCCTCGATCGAGTAGATGTCGTGGTTGTTCGACGGCGAGATGAGGTCGACCCCGGGCTTGGCGTTCCGCGCGAGCGCGACCTTCACGGACACCTTGCGCGCCGGCAGATGGCCGCCCTCGCCCGGCTTGGCGCCCTGGCCGATCTTGATCTCGAGATACCGCGACGAGTTCGCGAGGAGCGCGGAGACGCCGAAGCGGCCCGACGCGATCTGCTGCCCGCGCCACTTCGGGTATTTGCCGAGCAGGTCCGGGAGCTCGCCGCCCTCGCCGTTGATGCACAAGATGTCCAGGCGCTTCGCCGCCTCCGCGTAGGCGCGGTACGCGGTCTCGCCCTGCGAGCCGAACGACATCGACGAGATATAGAACGGCGCGCTGTGCTCGCCGGCCGTGGTCGAGGCCTCGTCGGCCGGCAGGCCCGCGGGACGCACGTCGAGCGCGTGGCGGATCGAGACCGGGTGCTCCGCCTCGACGGCCGCGAGCTTCTCCGCGTATGTCGCGTACGGGGTCTCGCCCGACGCGACGCCGAGCGCGGCCTTCCACACGCGTGGGTAGATGCGGAACGCGGGCTCGAGGCGGGCGGGGGTGCGCTCGCGCAGCATCGTCGCGCGCTCGAACCCGTCGCGCGCGAACGCGTCCCATCCGGTGCCGCCGGTCACGCTCGCGCCGAAGGTGCGGACCCCGAGGAACGCCGCGACGTCGGGTGCCAGGCCGACGGCGGAGAACGCCCGTCCGTAGCCCCGGACCTCGTGGATGCCGAGCGTCGAGCAGACCTTCTCCACACCCTTCCGCAGGGCCTCGAGGAGGTTGGGCAGCGCGTCCGGGTCGCCGGTCGCGAGGGCGTGCTCGAACAGCAGGTACGGGTTCACCGCGTCCGCACCGAGGCCGAGCCCGACGACGATGTCATGGAGATTGCGGAGACTGCCCGACGAGAGGAGCAGGGCGCACGCGCGCCGAAGCGACCCGTTGGACGAGGGCGCGGCACGGAGCGCGCGGTCCGCGGCGGCGACGACGAGCAGCGGGTCGATCCACGCGCGCCCCTCGGCCCGCACACCCCGGTCGCGGACGAGCACGACGCGCGTGCCGGCGCGCACCCCCGCGGTCGCCCGGTCGGCAAGACGATCCAGCGCGTCGCGCGGATCCTCTTCCCAATCGCGATCGGCCTCGAGCACGACGGCTGGACCGCCCTGCGCGCCGAGCGCGGCGACGAGGTCGTCGACCAGCCACGTGCCGGCGGCCCGGGCGAGCGGCCGCAGATCGTCGAGCGCGATGGCGCTCTCGGGCGCGTGGCCGCCGAGCAGGAGCGGCACGCGCAGCTCGATCCACGGACGCGGCGGCCCGGCGCGGTCGATGGGCGGCCGCGGCCCGACGACGACGCGCGTGGAGAAGTGCTCGATCTCACGCTCGCGGTCGATCGCCGGGTTCGTGACGACCGCGACGGTCTCTTGCAGGAAGTCGGCGAGGTTCGCGCGCTTCGTCGCGAGCGCCGCGAGCGGTCCGTCGTAGCCGAGCGAGCCGATGAGCTCGTTGCCGGTCTGCTCCATGAACAGCGCCTGCTTCAGGTCCTCGGGCTCGTAGCCGAGCGCGGCGAACTCCTGCTCGTGCCGGGTCGCGAGATCCTCGACCTCGTCCGGCATCACGCTGAGCTCCATCCGGCGGGTGTAGCCAGGGGGCGGCGTTGCCGCCCCCTCGGGAGCGACAACAGGCCCTCCCGTCTCGAGCCGTCGACGGTCGTCGGTGGGCGCGCAGCCGCGTTTCGCTCGCAGCGCGACGAAGCGCGCGCGCAACGCCCGCTCGTCGAGATAGCGCCAGCCGAACGCGGTGCGCTCGAGGCCGGCGTGCTCGCCCGGCGCGAGCGGACGGGGATCGGCGCTGTAGCGCTCGAGCGGGATGAAGCCGCGCTCGCTCGAAAAGATGTGCGCCTCGTCCGTCTCGACGTGCCAGAGCGGCCGAAGCCCCATCGCGTCGACCCCGACGAGGCACAGATCGCCCAGGCGCGCGAGGAACGCCGCGGGCCCCTGCGCGAACGGGCCGAACGCGGCACGCGCGCGGGCGAAGGCGTCCTGGGACAAGGGATCCATACGCCGGACCTCACTGACGATCGGCGGGAACAGCAGCTCGACGGCTTCGATGGGGTCGAGCCCGCGTCCATGTACGAGCCCGCGCATCGTCGCGTCCACGTCCTGCGAGTCGCTGCCATCGCGCGACAGCGCGATGCCGAGCGAGGCCGCCTCGTCACGCAGCCGCGAGATCGTGTTGATCTCGCCGTTGTGCGCGAATACGGGGAACGGCTGCACACGCTCGAACGTCGTCATCGTGTTCGTCGCGTAGCGGTTATGGCCGAACGCCATGGAGGTGCGGAACCGCGGATCCGCGAGATCCGTGTAGTACGCCGCGAGCTGCTGCGGGTGGCCGCGCAGCTTGTAGACGACCGTGCTCCGCGAGAGGCTGACGATCGTCGCGGTCGTCGCGCGTTCGATCTCGACGCCGGCGCGGTGCAGGCGGCGCTCCGCGCGCCAGGCCGGGCCCTGCACCCGGAGCGCGATCTGCCAGAAGCGCGGCTCGGCCAGCTTCGCCCGGGGACCAAGCGCCGCCGGTCGGGTCGTGCCGTGCCGCTCGAGCAGGATCCGAACGCGATGCCGCGCGAAGATCCGGCGGATCTCGGCCTCGCTGAGCTCGTCACCGGTCCGCGGGATGAAGACGTGGGCGACCGCGAAGCTCGGGTGAAGCGCCAACGACGGGTCGAGGCCTGCGGCACCGAGCGCGTCGGCCCAGAGCTCACGCGGGATGTCGGTCAGGACGCCGGACCCGTCGCCCTCACCGTCGATCTCACCCGAGCGGTGCGCGAGGCACTCGAGCCCGCGGATCGTTTCCGCGACGACCTCTTTGGTCGCCAGGCCGTCCTTGCGCGCGATCGAGACCAGCGCGCAGGCGTCGCGTTCGTCCATGGATGAACGCTACGTAGTGGCCAGGTGTCGCGTCAGGTGCGGATGGGTTGCCATTCGGTGACGAAGGTCGTCACTATCGGCGGGTGAGAGCGGCGCGGTCGGGCGGGCACAGGGCAGAGCGCACAGTGCCGTACCTGTGCGCCGCCCTGAACGGGCTCGCCGCGATCGCGCTCGCGACCGTGCTCGCGCCGGGTGCGACGAACGCGCCGGCCGAGGTGAACGAGGCGTACGTGCGCGCGAACATCGAGACGTGGCGCGCGGGCTGGCTCCTCTGGACCGCCGCCGCGGTCTCGCTCATCGCGTTCTTCGCCTGGTGGACCAGGCACGTGAAGCGGTCGGCCCTCGTGTGGCTCGCGCTCGCGGTCGCGTGCGCCGGACTCGCGTTCGACGTGGTCGCGGAGTCGCTCCTGGCCTGGTGGTCGCCGGAGCACTATCTCGAGACCGCACCGCTCGCGTTCCGGCTCACCGGGATCGGCGCGAATGGCCTGTACAGCGTCGCGGGCCTGATCCTCACCGCGCGCACGCGCGGGCTGCCGGCGTGGCTCGCGCGATGGTCGTGGACCGTGTGGCTCCTCGGCATCGGCCTCGCCGGCGCGGTCGCGACCGGCAGCGACGTCGCGGCACGGCTGCTGACGGCGGCGCTCTTCGCGCTGCTCGTTCCCTGGCTCGTGATCTTCGGTCGGAGGCTCGCGTGAGGCGGGTCCTCGTCCTCGGAGCACGGGGCTTCTTCGGCCGGCATGCGGTCCGGCTCCTGCGTGCCGACGGCATCGCTGCCGTGCCGGTCTCGCACGGCGATGCCGACGTGGAGGACCGGCCGTCGCTCCGCTCGATCATCCATCCGAACGACGTGATCCTCGACACGGTCGGTCCCTTCCAGCGGCGCTCCCACGCGCTCCTGGACGTCGTCCTCGAGCGTGGGGCGGACCTCGTCGATCTCTCGGACAGCTCGGCGTACGCGCGATCGATCGCCGAACGCAGGACGGAGATCGGAACGCGCGGCAGCACGGTCCTCACCGGCTGCAGCGCGATCTCCGCGGTCGTCGCTACGCTCGCGCGCGCGAGCCGGGTCG
>DATCOD010000126.1:0-33079 GCA_036564905.1 Candidatus Limnocylindria bacterium | reverse complement strand
GCGCGGCGCCGGTGCGCAGATCGAGCACCCAGAGCTGCGGAGCGTCGGTCGCCGACGTGCGGTGGTACGCCGCCTGCGATCCGTCCGCGGAGATGATCAGGTCCTCGCAGACGCCGCGGAGCTCGTGCTCGCCGCCGCGCCGACCGTCGCGCTGCCAGCGCAGGGTCGAGTAGCCGTCCGCGTTCACGGACCAGACCTGCGCACGGCCATCGGCCGACGATGCGGCGAGCTCGACGTCCCAGTCCGGCGCGTCGATCACCTCGCGGGTCCCCGTTCGCGCGTCGTACGCGGCCAGGTACAGATGCTCGCGCCCATGGTCGGTGATGCCGAGCGGCCGGCCGTCGCCCAGCCACCCGGCCGGGACGTTCGACACGTCGCCCTCGTGCTCCGTCAGGTGGCGCAGCGCGCCCGAGTCGGGATCGACGACGAACAGGTCCTGGTCGGTGTTCGCTTGCACACGCATGACCAGGAGCGCGCGCCCGTCGGGCGACCAGCCACCCACCACGTACCAGGTCGGTCCGGTCACGAGCGCCCGCTCGGCCGCGGTCTCGACGTCCTCGACGACGATGTCCATGTCCGTGGGCTGGCGCGCGTTCGACGAGAACGCGACGCGCTTCCCGTCGGGCGACGTGGCGTTCCACGAAAGCAGTCGTTGCACGCGCTCGCCATCGGTCCAGGAGAGCTTCTCGACCCGCTCGTCGCTGCGCGCGACGTACAGCTGATGGAGCTCGGTGCCGCCGCGATCGGCCGCGCCGATGAGATCGCCACGCTTCGACCAGCTGAGCGAGCGAACGGCCGCGCCGTCCACGCCGAGCGCCGGAGACGGCTTCCCCGGCTTCGCGAGCGGCATCGTCCAGGCGGAGTAGGTGCCCGCGCCGAGATCGGCGATGAACGCGAGGGTGCCGTTGTCGGGCGAGATCGCGAGCGCCGAACGGCAGGCGAACCGGCGCGTCGTGTGCGGGATGGGCGCGATGCGCTCGCGCGGCTCGAAGTCGGAGATCGGTCGTGGCACCGCCGGCATCCTAGCCCGTGTCGCGCGCGGTCGGCTGACTCCCGGCCAGCAGCTTCGCCATATCCGCGGCGTTGTTCACGGCCTTGTCCGCGTAGCAGTTGTTCATGAGCACGTGGACCTCATCGGTCTCCGCGGCCAGGCCCTCGATCTTCCCGAGCCACTCGGCGAGCTCCTCCTTCGAGTACGAGTAGTCGAACCGCTCGGCTGCGGTGAGGCCCTTCTTCTTCCAGTTCTCCGCGTTGCGGCCGTGGAACCGGACGATCGCCAGACGCGGCGACGTCGCGGCCGCGACCGGCGGGACGCTCGACGGGAAGCCCTGCGGCTCGTCCACCGCGACGTACGTGAGGTCGTGGTCGCCGAGGAACTTGAGCGTCTCCGCGCGGTTGCGCTCGCTCATCCAGGTCTCGTTACGGAATTCGACCGCGAGGCGGTCGTCGGGCAGCCGCTCGCGGGCGTGGAGGATCTCGTCCTTGTTCTGGTGCGAGATGACGAACCAGTCGGGGTATTGCAGGAGGATCGCGCCCAGCTTCCCGACCGCGCGCAGCGGTTCGAGCGCGATCCAGAACTGCCTGTGGATCTGGTCGCGGAGCTCGGCCGGGAGGTCTTTCGGATAGAGGCGCGGCTTCCCCTGCGCCGCGGCGGGGAGCGCCTCGCGGATGTTCTTCGGCAGCCGGTTCGGGTCGATCGGGTGCGTCGTGATCGTACCGAAGGCCTTGAAGTCCATCGTGAATCCGTCGGGCGTCCGCGCCGCCCAGAGCTGGGCCTGCTTGGGATCGGGGAGCGCGTAGTACGCCGAGTCGTTCTCGACGACCGGGAAGCGGTCCGCGTAGAACCGGAGCCGCTCGTCGGCTTGCTTGGCGATCCGCTCGGGATACCAGCCCGACGCGAGGAGCGTGGGATCGGTCCACGAGCAAGTGCCGACCTTGATCCGGCCGCGTTGCGCCATCGTCACGACGATACGAGTGCGAGAATGCGCGCGTGCTCGATGCGGAGAAGGACGTCGTGCGACGCGCGTGGGCCGCGTACGACGCGGGCGATGAGTCCGGATTCGCGGCCTGCGTGACGCCGGAGTGGCGCGAGCACGATCGGTGACGAAGGCGACGCACATCGGGCGGTACTTCGATCTCGACCCGACCGGCAAGATCCTCGAGGTCCACGAGGTCATCTTCAACCGCATGTCCGGCGGACGGATCGCCGAGACGTGGCAGGTGACCGGATCGCCGGGCCTCTACCTGCAGCTCACCGGACGCCGCGCGCCGGGGCCGGCGGACAACCAGACCTAACGGGCGGTCACTCCGCCTTCTCGGGGTAGAGGCTTGGATCGAGCTCCTCGGCCTTCACGCTGCGCTGGGACAGCGCGAGCACCGCGACGCCGAACAGGACGATGAATCCGGCGAACGAGTAGGTCTGCGCACGGCTGCTCGAGACGAAGGCGAGCGCGCCGAGGCCGAGCGTGATCGCGTAGATCAGGAGGACGGCCTGCCGGTGCGAGAGACCCACGTCGAGCAGCTTGTGATGGAAGTGCCCACGATCCGGGGCGAACGGCGCCTGTCCCGTGGCGATGCGCCGGACGATCACGTAGAAGGTGTCGATGATCGGCACGCCGAGGACGAGCAGCGCGGCCGCGACCTTCGCGGTACCGAAGATGGACAACACCGCCAGCATCGTCCCGATGAACGCGACGCCGGTCGTGCCGAGGAACACCTTCGCCGGGTGGAAGTTGAAGACGAGGAATCCGGCGATCGCCGCCGCGAGCGTGAAGTTCATCCACGCGACGAACGGCTCGTTCACCGCGGGCAGAAGCGCGGTCGCGCCCAGGGCGACGGCGGCGATCGCCGCGACGCCCGCGGCCAGGCCGTCGAGCCCGTCGATGAAGTTGAGCGCATTGTTCATGCCGACGATCCAGAAGACCGTGAATCCGACGGCGATGGGCGGCGCCAGCTGGATGAGGCCATCCCCGCGCGGGTCGTTGATGAAGTCGATCCGGATGCCCGCGGCCACGATGACCGTGGCGATGGCGAAATAGCCGAGCAGCTGCCAGCGTGCGCGCAGATCGAGCGCGTCATCGACCAGGCCGATCGCGAGCCCGAGGAACGCGGCCATCGCCGTGAGCGTGAAGCGGGGCGTGCGGACCTGTTCGGGAATGAGGAACGGATGCCCGCTCAGCCGGTCGACGAGCCAGAACGCGAAGATCGTGAGCCCGAACGCGAGCGCGATCCCAAGCCCGCCGATCCGCGGCACCGGCTCGGGGTGCTGACGGCGGCCACCCGGCACATCCACCAGCCCGAGCCGTCGCGCGAGCGCGCCCACGATCGGCGTGGCACCGAGGGCCAGGAGGAACGCGAGCACGATCGAGCCGGCGAACAGCAGCAGCGTCGACCTGCTGACCGCGGTGAGGATCGGATCCATCAGCTCGTGCCGAACTGACGGTCGCCCGCATCGCCGAGGCCGGGAAGGATGTAGCCCTTCTCGTTCAGCCGTTCGTCGAGCGAGGCCACGTGGATCGGCACGTCGGGGTGCGCGTCGCCCAACGCTTTCACGCCCTCGGGGGCGGCGATGAGCCCCACGTACTTCACGTGGCCCGCGCCCCACCGCTTGAGGATCTCGATCGTCGCGACCGACGAGCCGCCGGTCGCGAGCATCGGATCGAGGACCAAGCACACCTGCGCGGTCGCCGAGGACGGAAGCTTGTTGTAGTACTCGATCGGCCGCAGGGTGTTCTCGTCCCGGAACAGTCCGATGTGCCAGACCTGCGCCTCGGGGATGAGCTGGAGCGCCGCTTCGACCATGCCGATGCCAGCTCGCAAGACCGGCACCAACCCGACCGTTTGGGCCAGCCGCGCCCCCCGGTATGGCGCGAGGGGGGTCCGGACGTCCGCCGGCACGGTCGCGAGGTCGGCCGTCGCCTCATACAGCACGAGCAGCGCGATCTCGTGGACCAGCCGCCTGAACTCGGATGGCGGGGTCCGCTCGTCCCGAAGGCGCGTCACCTTCTCCCGCACGAGCGGGTGGGTCGAGACGTGGAGCTGCTCGGTCAGGCTCTGGCCGCCTCGCGGGTGATCGGTGTGATGCCAGGCACCGGGAATCGCCGGGTGAGGTCGAGCACCTCGTCGGCGATCTGCTTGGCGATCGTCTCGTCCTTCGCCTCGCGCAGCGCGCGTGCGATGAGCGCGCCGATGCGCTCCATCTCCGCCTCTTTCATGCCCCGTGTGGTGATCGCCGGCGTGCCGATGCGGATCCCCGAGGCCGTCCCGGGCTTCTGCGGGTCATAGGGGATGGTGTTCTTGTTCACCGTGATGCCGACCGCGTCGAGGAGCTTCTCCGCGGCTTTGCCGGTGAGGTCCACCGGCCGCACGTCGACCAGCATCAGATGGTTGTCGGTGCCGCCGGACACGACGCGGAGCCCCGCGCTCACGAGCGACGCCGCGAGCGTGCGCGCGTTCGCGCGGATCTGTTTCGCGTACGTCTTGAACTCCGGCGTCGCCGCCTCCTTGAGCGCCACGGCCTTGCCGGCGATGACGTGCATGAGCGGGCCGCCCTGGGCGTACGGGAACACGGCCTTGTCGACCGCCTTCGCGTACTCCTCGGTGCAGAGGATCATCCCGCCCCGCGGGCCGCGCAGCGTCTTGTGCGTCGTCGTCGTGACGATCTGGGCGTGCGGGACCGGGTTCGGGTGCTCCCCCGCCGCGACCAGACCAGCGAAGTGGGCCATGTCCACCATCAGGAGCGCGCCGACGCCGTCGGCGATCGCCCGCATCCGCGCGAAGTCGAAGAACCGCGGATAGGCCGTCGCGCCGGCGACGATGAGCTTCGGGTGGTGCTCGTTGGCGAGCGCCTCGAGCGCCTCGTAGTCGATGGTCTCGTCATCGCGCTTCACGCCGTACGGAACGAACCTGTAGAGCTGGGCCGAGAAGTTCACCGGCGAGCCGTGCGTGAGGTGCCCGCCCTGGTCGAGGGCCATGCCGAGGACGACGTCGCCCGGCTTGATGATCGCCGCGTACGCGGACATGTTCGCCTGCGCGCCGGCGTGCGGCTGCACGTTCGCGTGCTGCGCGCCGAACAGGGCCTTCGCGCGCTCGATCGCGAGCGACTCCGCGACGTCGACCCACTCGCAGCCGCCGTAGTACCGGTGTCCGGGATAGCCCTCGGCGTACTTGTTCGTCAGCACGCTGCCGACCGCGTCCATGACCGCCTGGCTCGTGTAATTCTCGGAGGCGATCAGCTCGATCTTCTCGACCTGGCGGCGGCGCTCGTGCTCGATCGCCTGGAAGATCTCGGGGTCGACGCGTTCGAGCTCGCTCATTTCATCTTCACCTTTTCCAGATCTTCGATCTGCTTGCGGCGGCGCTCGTGGCGTCCGCCCTGCACCTGCGCACCGAGGTACGCGTCGACGATCGACTTCGCGAGCTCGATGCCGATGACCCGCTCGCCGAGCGTGAGCAGGTTGACGTCCACGTGTTCCACCGCGTCGCGAGCCGACCACTCGTTCTCGACGACGGCGGCGCGCACGCCAGCGATCTTGTTCGCCGCGACGGACGGGCCGATGCCCGAGCCGCAGCAGAAGATCCCGCGCTCGTAGCGGCCGCCGGCGATGGCGCGCGCGATCGGCTCCACGATCAACGGATAGTCGTCCTCCGGGTCGTTCTCCGGAGACAGGTCATCGACCTGGTGTCCCTTCAGCCGCAGGTGATGCGCGAGCTGGTCGCGTAGATCCACGCCGGCGTGGTCCGCCGCGATCGCGATCCTCATGAGTAGGACTCCACGCCGAGGAGCGCCTCTTCGAGCTGGGCCTTGCTGATCGCGCCTTCGCGGAGGACGGTGAGCGGCTCGGTCGAGCAATCGACGATCGTCGAGTGCTGACCGATCGGAGCCGTGCCGCCGTCGAGGATGATCGCGACGCGGCCATCGAGCTGCTCGAGCACCTGCTGCGCGGTCGTCGACTCCGGCTTGCCCGAGCGGTTCGCGCTCGTGACCGGCAGGCCCCCACCGCTCGCGGCGATGATCCGCCGCGCGACGTCGTTGGCCGGCACGCGGAACGCGATCGTGCCGCGACGCGGCGCGACGAGAACGATGGTGAGCGGGCCCGGCCAAAAGCGCGCGGCGAGCGCGCGCGCCGCCGGCGTGACGATCGCGCTCGCATCCAGATTCCCGGCTTCGGACAGCAGGATCGGGATGCGCTTGTCCTTCGGGCGGTCCTTCGCGACGTAGAGCTTCTGGAGGTGGTCATGACCGGCGGCGAGGCCGTACACGGTATCGGTGGGAAATGCGACGAGCTCCCCGTTCGCGAGCGCGGTCGCGGCCTCTTCCACCGCCCCTGGCGCATCCGCCGGAAGGAGGCGGGTCTTCACCTCAGGGATGATAGCTAGGCGGGCCTGTCCTCCGGCAGCTCCTGGTCCCTCCACAGGCGCGAGGTCACGATCAGATCGGCCGACCGTCGATTGCAGGCGATCGGGATGTCATGCAGCACGGCGAGCCGGAGCAGCGCGCGCACATCGGCCTCGTGCGCGTGAGACGCGAGCGGGTCCCAGAAGAAGACGACCAGATCGAGCTCGCGTTTCGCGATCATCGCGCCGACCTGCGCATCACCGCCGCGAGGACCACTGAGCAGCGCGCGCACCGGCGCGGCGATGGCAGCGGAGACGAGCCTCGCGGTGTGCCGAGTGCCGCACAGCTCGGCATCGCGCAGCAGCTCCCGGTTCCACACGCTCCACTCGACCAGGTCCTGTTTCTGACCGTCATGCGCGATCAGGGCGATGCGCAAGCGCGCGTTCATGGGACCAAACTTCGCGGACCGGCGGCGCGAGCGCAAGGTGCGGAATGGTGTGGCGGCCGGCGTCGCGCGTCACTCTTCGCGTACCGCATCACGACGCGGCCGTAACTGCGCGGTCGGCTGCTCGCGCGCTACGGTCGTCGCACCTTCCGATCCCTCCTTCCGACCCGCGCTGGGTCCCGCCGCGAGCTAGTCGGCTGGAAGTCGCCGGCGCCGGATGCTGGCGGCGGGACCCACCTCCCGCTACCGGCCGGCGCGGCGCACGCCGACGACGCGGTCGAGGCCCGCGAGGTCCTGCAGCACCTCGACCACGCCCAGCGGCAGCAGCAACGCGCTGATCGCTTCGACCTGCGGGGGATCGCACTCGAAGAACGCCGCGCCATCGAGCGCGAGGACGCGCGGCAGGTCAGCGATCGCGCGGCGGACGAGCGCGAGACCGTCGGGACCGGCGACCGTCGCGATGCGCGGCTCGAACGCGAGCGATGCGCGATCGCCCGCGAGCCGCTCGAGGTCGTCCTCGCGCAGGTATGGGAGATTCGCCGCGACGGCATCGACGCGCTCGGTCACGGGCGCGAGCAGGTCGCCTTGGCGGAAGTCGATGTGCGCGCCGTGGGCCTCTGCGTTCGCGCTCGCCACGACGAGCGCGTCCGCGGAGATGTCGGTGGCGATCAGGTGAAGGGTCCGCTCGACCACGGCGAGCGCGACCGCGATCGCGCCCGACCCCGTGCCTAGGTCCACGACCGTCAGCGCGCGACCGGACGTGAACGCACGCACCGCGTCGACGAGCGTCTCGGTCTCGGGCCGTGGCACGAGGACGCGCGGGTCGACGGCGAGCCGCAGGCCATAGAACTCCTTCGATCCGCGCAGGTACGCGACCGGCACGCCCGACGCGCGCTGCGCGACCAACGCGTGCAGGCGCGCGTGCTCGTCAGGTCCGAGCTCGATCTCAGGGTGCGCGACGAGCGACTCCTTCGTGACACCCAGGACGTGCGCGACCAGAAGATCCGCGTCGAGGGCGGGTGTCGGCGTGCCCGCGAGGCGCAGCTTCTCGGTGGCGCGGATGCGAGCCTCGCCGCGGGTGGGCACGTTGGAAGTATCGTCGCGCGGTGATCAGCCTTCGCGACATCGAGGCCGCGCGGCTCATCGTCGACCGATACCTTCCACGGGCACCCATCGAACGCTCCCCGTACCTGTCGCAGCTGCTCGGCGCGGAGATCCTCCTCAAGATCGAGACCTTCAAGCCCACCCGAACGTTCAAGGTGCGGGGGGCACTGAACAAGATCGCCTCCCTCGACGACGATCACCGGTCGCGCGGCGTGGTCGCGGCCTCCGCGGGAAGCCACGCCCAAGGGGTGTCGTACGCGGCGCACCGGCTCGGCGCGCCCGCGACGGTGGTCATGCCACGCGGTGTGTCCGACACCATCGTCGACGTCTGCCGCGCGTACGGCGCCGAGGTGCTGCTCGAGGGCGAGATGTACGACGACACCCTCGCGCTGGCACACCGGATCGAACGCGAGCAGGGGAAGACGTTCGTCCATCCGTACGCCGACCCGCTCATCATCGCCGGCCAGGGGACGATCGGGCTCGAGATCCTGGAGGACGTTCCGGACGTGGACACGGTGATCGTCCCGGTCGGTGGCGGCGGGCTCATCGCCGGGGTGGCCCTCGCATTGAAGGAGGGCCGACCGAAGGTTCGGATCGTCGGGGTCGAGCCGGAGGGCGCCGACGCGGTCCGGCGATCGCGCGAGGCCGGCCATCCGGTGGTCGTCGAGCACCCGCACAGCGTGGCGGACAAGCTGGTGGCGAAGGGGACGGAGCAGCTGAACGTGGATCTGGTCCGCGGATACGTCGACGACATGGTGACGGTGACCGACGCCGCGCTCGAGGCCGCCACCTACGACTATCTCGAGCATCTGTCATTGCTGGTCGAGCCATCCGGCGCGGCATCGCTGGCCGCGGTGCGCTCCGGCGCGGTCCGCGCCCACGGCAAGGTGGTCCTCATCGTGAGCGGCGGGAACGCGGCCGCGCCCGTCCTCGCGCGGATCCTCTCGGAGCACGCCGCGAGGGCCACGCTCGCATGACCCGCCATCTGTCGTTCGCCATCGACACCCAGAAGAAGGTCGAGACGGTCGACATCACCGAGCGGATCGCCGAGCAGGTGAGGGAGGCGAAGGTCCGCGACGGGATCTGCGTCGTGACGGTCGGACATACGACCGCCGCGGTCTTCGTGAACGAGAACGCCGACCCCAACGTGCGACGCGATCTCCTCACCGCGCTCAAGCGGCTCGTCCCCGACGATGGCGATTACCGGCACGCGGAAGGGAACGGGCCCGCGCACATCAAGTCCGTGCTCGTCGGCGGGGACGTCACCGTCGCGATCCGGGCCGGCGGGCTCGCCCTCGGACGCTGGCAGGGCATCTACTTCGCGGAGTTCGATGGACCGCGGACGCGGAGTGTCACCATCACCGTCATCGGCGAGCCCGCGGGCTAAACTCCGTTTCCTCTAGGGGAGGAGCGAGCCATCTCTATCGTCACGCTGCCTCGCGCCATGACCGTCACCGAGACGGATGCGGCTCGCACGCTCCGCACCGCGCTGTCGCGCGGCGGCGAGTGGGCGGAGCTGTTCTGGGAGCGACACAACGTCGTGACGCTCACGCTGGACGACAACAAGCTCGAGGATGCGATCACCGGCGTCGATCAGGGTGCCGGCATCCGCGTGACCGCGGGCGATCGCGGCGTCTACGCGAACGGCAACGTGAACGACGGCGACGACCTGCTCGCGATCGCGGGCCGTGCGGCAGCCGCGATCGCGGACGGCGGCGGCGTGCACGAGGTCGCCGCGATCTCGGCGGATCTGCTCCCCCGCCCGTCGGTCGCGCGCATCGATCCGCGGACCGTGCCGGTCGAGCGCAAGGTCGAGCTGATGAAGCTCGCGAACGAACGGGCGCGAGCGTTCGATCCGCGCGTGCACCAGGTCACCGTGCTGTATCGCGAGAGCGTCCAGGACGTCGTGGTCGCGAACAGCCAGGGGCGCTTCCGGAAGGACACCCGCACGCGCTTGGTGTTCGGCGTTCTCGTCACGGCCAAGCAGGGCGAGGTGCTCGAGTCCGGTTACAAAGCGAAGGCCGGCACCGAAGGCTTCGAGCTGCTCAGCGACGACGCGGTCCTCGAGACGGCCGAGACGGCCGCGCGGCTCGCCGCGCAGAACGTCGCCGCCGAGCCCGCGCCCGCCGGTACGTACACCGTCGTGCTCGCGAGCGACGCCGGCGGCACGCTCATCCACGAATCGGTCGGTCATGGCCTCGAGGCCGATCTGAACCTCAAAGGTATGTCCGTCTACTCGGGCCGGCTCGGACAGAAGGTCGCGAGCGAGCTCATCACGGTGATCGACGACGGTACCGACCCCGGCAAGCGGGGCACCCAGGCGATGGACGACGAGGGGACCCAGACGCACCGCACGGTGCTCATCGAGAACGGGATCCTGAAGACCTACCTGAGCGACCGGAAGCACGCCCACAAGCTCGGGATCCCGGAGAGCGGCAACGGGCGGCGTGAATCCTTCCGCCATCTGCCGATCTGCCGGATGACGACCACGATGATCGCGCCCGGCGCCTCGGATCCCGCCGCGATCCTCGCCTCGGTCAAGGACGGCATCTTCGTGAAGGGCATGGGCGGCGGGCAGGTCGACGTCGTGAGCGGCAACTTCGCGTTCGAGATCACCGAGTGCTACCGCATCCGCGACGGCAAGCAGGCCGAGCCGCTGCGCGGCGCCACGCTCGTCGGCCAGGGGCCGAAGCTCATGAGCGAGATCGACATGGTCGGCACCGACCTCGGCTATTCGGTCGGGACCTGCGGCAAAGAAGGCCAGGGCGCGCCGGTGGCGGACGCGCAGCCGACGCTCCGCATCCCGAGCGTCGTCGTGGGCGGCAAGCTGCGGTCAACATGACCGAACGGCTGGCGAACGACGCGGTCATCGACCGGGCGATCACGTCGATCAAGGCGCTGCGCGTCGACGGCGGAGAGGTGTTCCTGCGCGACGGGCGATCCACCTCGATCGAGGTGCGGGACGGCGAGGTCGAGAACGCGATCACCCGTGGCGAACGCGGCATCGGCGTTCGGGTCCTGCGCGGCGGGCACGTCGGATTCGCGTACTCGAGCGATCTCTCGCCCGGTGGCATCGAGGAGTGCGTCGACTCGGCACGGAATATCGCCGCGGTGACGGAGCCCGATCCAGACGTCTCGATCGCGACGCAGAAGATCGAGAGCCCCGATCTGCGGCTGTACGAGCCAGGGATCGACGCGCGCTCGGTCGCGGAACGGGCGAACGTGGCGTTCGCCATCGAGCGTGCGGCGAAGAAGGTCGACCCGCGGATCACCGGCTTCCGGAAGACCACGTACAGCGACGGCTCGATGACCACGATCGTCGCGACGACTGCCGAGGTCCGCGGTACGTACCGCGAGACGTACTTCAGCGCCGGCACCTCCGCGGTCGCTACGGCCGGCGACGAGCGACAGATCGGCTCCCACGGCGAGGCCGGCCGGCGGTTCGCGGCGGTCGATGCCGACGCAGTGGGCCGGCGATCGGCCGAGCTCGCCATCGGCAAGCTCGGGGCGCGTCCGTTCAAGACGCAGACCCTGCCGATCGTGCTCGACCCATACCTGGGCATGTCGCTCCTCGGCGCGCTCGTGCCGCTCTTTTCCGCCGACTCGGTCATCAAGGGCAAGAGCCTGTTCGCCGGGAAGGTCGGCGAGCCGGTCGCGAGCGAGCGCGTCACGATCATCGATGATGCGCGCACGCCCGGCGCCCTCCGCACCGCGCCATTCGACGGCGAGGGCGTCGCGACGACGACCCGCACCCTGGTCGACGCCGGCGTGCTTCGCGGCTACCTCTCGTCGTTGAAGACCGCGAAGAAGATGGAGCAGGCGCCGACCGGCAACGCGCGGCGCGCCTCGTACGCGACGCCGAGCCGCATCGGGGCGGCGAACTTCCATCTCGCGGCCGGCCCGGCCGCGCCGGATGCGTTGGTCAAGAGCCTCGACCGGTCACTGCGGGTCACCTCGCTCCTCAACCTGCACACGATCGATCCGATCTCCGGGGAGTTCTCGCTCGGCGCGACCGGTGAGTACCTCGAGCGGGGCGAGCGCGCATATCCCGTGCAGGGCATCACGATCGCCGGAAATCTCATGACGCTCCTCGCGTCGATCACGGGCGTCGCCAACGACCTGGTGTTCGGCTCAGCGGGGCTCGGGAGCCCGACGTTCGTGATCTCCGCGCTCTCGATCGGGGGCGCCTGACCATGGGCTGGCGCGCGCTGCTCCGCGGCGACCCGCTGCCCTGGCTCCTCGAGCGAAGTGACCCCGCCGTCCGCGCCACCGCACTCCGCGCGCTCCTGGAGCGCGGGCCGCGCGACCCCGAGCTGCGCGAGGCGCAGACCCGCGCGATGAGCGCGCCGCCGATCTCCACGATCCTGAAGCGCCAGGGGATCGACGGACGGTGGGCCGGCCCATCGATGTACACGCCCAAGTACCTCTCGTCCCACTGGCAGAGCCTGTTGCTCGTGGAGTACGGCGTCGATCCCGGCGACCCACGGGTGCGGCGCGGGGCACGTAGGATCCTCGAAGACCTGAGCCTGCGGCCGAATGGCGTGGGGTGGGTGCTCGACCAGGATCATGGGATGTCGTGCTTCACCGGCAACGTCGTGCGATATGTGGCGCTCGCCGGCTATGGCGGGGACCCGCGGCTCGAGCCGCTGGTCGAGCGACTGGTGCGTGACTCGAAGAAGTTCGATGCGGCCTGCTCCATCAACGACGAGAATCCCTGCGCGTGGGGGTACGCCCGGCTCGTGTGGGGCCTCGCGGCGCTCCCTGAATCAGCGCGCACGCGCGATGTCGAGCGAACGCTGCGACGAGGTGTCGAGTTCCTGTTCAGCTACACGGTCGAACGCGGCGCATATCCGGCACCGTATGGCGCGAGCCACCTCTGGCGGCAGCTGTCGTTCCCGCTCTTCTATCAGGTCGATGTGCTCTTCGTCCTGCGCGCGATCGACGCGGCCGGCGAGATCGAGGATCCACGCGCCCAGCCGGCACTTGCCTGGCTCCTCGGACGTCAGGATCCGCGCGGCCGGTGGGGCGGGCGCGCGCCGTACGCGGATCGGATGCCCTCGCGCGTCGACGCGAGCAAGTGGGTCACCCTGCAGGTCGCGACGATCCTGAAGCACGCCTTTGGCGAGGCAGCCTGACCAAGCTGCTGAAGGACTTCGCGCCGCTCCGTTTCGGCGAGGGCCGCGAGTGCACCTTTCCCGCAACGCTGTCCCTGGCGACGAAGACCGAGTACGACTGGTTGATGGGCGCGTCGGGCGCGGCGTTCGACGTGACGATCGATCTTGTGGGCTTCGATCCGCTCGCCGCGACACCACGCGATCCGGAGACCATCGCCCTCGCCGCTGCCGCCGCGGGCGTGAAGCTCGACGATGTTCCGCCGCCGTACGACGAGGAGCTCCAGGCGCTCGTCGGCTCGCGCATCCGGGAGGCCATCGACGACAAGCTACCGCCGCTCATCCGGGGCGCGATCGGGCCGCCCGAGTACGGGCTGATCGTCGGCTACACCGACGACGACCGGTATCTGATCCGCACGTTCTTCGACAAGGACGACAAGCCGAGCCAGATCGGCTGGCCCGACTTCATCGACGCGGAGCACGGCGGCCCGATCTTCCTCGACCGGACCGCCGCGACCGAGCGGTCCGCGCAGGCCAAGGGCGGCATCGACGCGGGGATCGCACGGGCACCGAAGTCCGCGGAGGCGCTCGGCGGCTGGGCGGCCGCGTTGCGCGACGACGCGCGCTGGACCGACACGAAGCACGCCGGCACGGCGGCGTTCGCGGATCACGCGATGCGGGTGGTGCTCGCCGACAAGCGCAGAGCCGCCGCTCGCTTCCTGCGCGGGCTGCGGTCGCTCTTCGCGTCGCCGGGCGGAGATCTGCTGCGCGCGGCCGAGTCGTACGGCTACGTCGTCGAGGCGCTCGAGAAGCTCGGCACCAAACCGTTCGACGCATCGGTCGCGATGCGGTTCCTCGATGCCGGCCACCGGCGCGGGATCGCCAAGGTGCTGGACGCCGTGCTCAACCACGAGAAGGAGGCCCACGACGCGCTGCGGGCCGCTCGTGCGAACATCCGTTAAATGAGTGACCAGCTGGCGGCCGTCATCCTCGGGCTGGTGCAGGGCTTGAGCGAATTCCTGCCGGTGAGCTCGACCGCGCACCTCATCCTGGTCTCCGACGCCCTCAAGCTCGACCCCGCGAAGTTCGGGTTGAGCTTCGACGTCGCGCTGCACCTCGGGACCGCGCTCGCGGTCCTGCTCTATTTCGCGAGCACGTGGATCGGGCTGATCGCGGATGTGCTGCGGGGCCGCTGGCGGCTGCCGCTGGTCATCGTCGTCGGCACCATCCCCGGGGCGATCGCCGGCGTGCTGCTCGAGCAGGCGGTGTCGACGACGCTGCGGAGCGTCGTGTACATCGCCGTCGGTCTGCTCGTCGGGTCGGCGATCTTCGTGCTCGCCGAGCGCATGGGTGCCCAACGGCGCCGGCTCGAGCGCCTGACGCTCGTCGACGCGATCATCGTCGGCGTGGCGCAGGCGGTCGCGCTCCTGCCGGGGATCTCGCGGTCGGGCATCACGATCTCCGCCGGGCTGTTCCGTGACCTCGAGCGTGGCGACGCGACGCGATTCTCGTTCCTGCTCGCGACGCCGATCATCCTCGGCGCCGGCGCGAAGACGCTGCTCGACGCGCGCAAGCTGTCCGGCCTCACCGCCGAGATGGACGTGGTCGCCATCGGCTTCGCCGTGTCGTTCATTTCGGGCCTCGCGGCGGTCGCGTTCATGGTCCGGTACCTGCGGACGCACTCGCTGAACATCTTCGTCGTCTACCGCATCGCGCTGGCGATCGTGATCCTCATCGCCGTGGCGATGGGCACGGTGGCCTGACCGATGGACCTCGGACTGAAGGACAAACGCGTCCTGGTCGCGGCCGCGAGCAAAGGGCTGGGGCGCGCGATCGCGGCGGAGTTCGTGCGGGAGGGCGCCCGGGTCGCGTTGTGCTCGCGTGACCGCGAGCGGATCGAGCAGGTCGCCAGGGAGATCGGCGCGGAGCAGGGCATCGAAGCCGATGTCAGCACCGAGGCCGGATGCCGCGCGTTCGTCGATGGGGCGACGACTGCGCTCGGCGGGATCGACGTGCTCATCGTGAACGCGGGCGGGCCCAAGCCGGGCAAGTTCGTGGATCTCGACGACGCCGCGTGGCAGAAGGCATTCGAGCTCACGCTGCTCTCGGCGATCCGCCTCACCCGCTTGGCGCTGCCGGAGCTGCGGAAGACGAAGGGGTCGATCGTCTTCTCGACGTCCACGTCCGTGCGGCAGCCCGGGTCGCCCGCGTACGGCACGCTCATGCTCTCGAACGGGCTCCGCGCGGCGGTGCACGGCCTGCTGAAGACGCTCTCGACGGAGCTCGCGGCCGACGGCATCCGGGTGAACGCCGTCCAGCCCGGTCGGATCTTCACCGAGCGCATCGCCGAGCTCGATGCGGACACGGCGCGGCGCGAGGGTCTGACGGTCGAGCAGGTCCGAGCCCGCTTCGAGAAGGGTGGCGCCATCCCCCTCGGCCGCTACGGCCGGCCCGAGGAATTCGCGGCGGCCGCGGTGTTCCTTGCGTCGCCGCGCGCGTCGTACATCACCGGGGTCAGCCTCCAGGTCGACGGCGGGATGCTCACGAGCATGTGGTGATCGTCCGAGAGCGATTGCGGCCGGAGACCTTCCGTCTTCCGGTCGAGAAGATCCGCGCCGGCTACAAGAGCGACATCTACTTCGCGCGCACGAAGCTCATCCTCGAGCAGGATCTCCGCCGTGACCGGGTCACGATGCAGGTCTTCCAGAAGCACCCGAACGCGGTCATCGTCGGGACCGACCACACGCTCGCGATCCTCCAGGCAGGCACGGGCCGGTACCGCGACCGGAAACGGAGCGATGCGCTGTTCGCGCGCTACCTCGACGCCGAGCGCCGCGCGTACGCGCACTGGGCCGGGCTGCCCGCGTCAGGCGGGTGGGACGCCTACCTGCCGCTCGCGCGCGAGGTCTTCGAGCTCTCGCACGAGCTCGCGACGCTCTGGGAGCCGGGCTGGTACGAGCTGCGCGTCCGATCGCTCTTCGACGGCGAGACCGCCGAGCGCGGCGAGCCGGTGATGCACATCGAGGGCGAGTACGCGACCTTCGCGCATCTCGAGACGCTGTATCTCGGCGCGCTCGCGGAAGGATCGCGCGTCGCGACGAACACGCGCGACGTCGTGGCCGCGGCGAACGGCAAGCCGGTGATGATGTTCGGCGCGCGCCATCAGGCCCATGAGGCGCAGGCCGGCGCCGGATACGCGGCGTATGTCGGCGGCGCGATCGGCGTGTCGACGGACGAGCAGGGCGAGTGGTGGGGGGCGACTGGCCTCGGCACGGTGCCGCACGCGCTGATCGCCGTTTACGGAGGTGACACGACCATCGCGACGCTGAAGTTCGATGAGTACGTCAACCGCGCGACCGAGGCGATCGGGCACCTCACCGCGCCGGGGACGTCGGAAGGGCACGTGAATCTCACGAGCCTCGTCGACTTCGAGAACGACGTCGTGAACACGTCGCTCGGCGTCGCGCACGCGCTCGGGCAACGGCTCTGGGGCGTGCGGGTGGACACCAGCGAGTCCCTCATCGACAAGGCCATCGTCCGGGAGGTCGAACGGAACGGCGGAGTGGCCGGCGAGGACATCCGCGGCGTGACCCCGCGCCTCATCCAGGTCCTTCGTGACGCGCTCGACGCGGCCGGATACGGGCACGTGCGGATCGTCGCATCGGGCGGCTTCGACGCCGAGAAGATCGCGCGGTTCGAGCGGCTCGGCGTGCCGGTCGACGTGTACGGCGTCGGCTCGGCGCTCGTGCACGGCAGCGGCTTCGATCACACCGCGGACATCGTCCGCCTCGACGGCCGCGATCTCGCGAAGGTCGGGCGCGGCTACCGGGACAATCCGCGGCTGCACGATGTCGATTGGAGGGCGCTCGTCGGCGAGCGCGCATGGGCCCGCTCGATCTCCTGATCATCGTCGTCGGCCTCGGCGTCGCCGGATTCGCGAAGGGCACCACAGGGATGGGCCTGCCGCTCATCGCGACGCCGATACTCGCCGGCGTCTTCGGCCCGAGGGCCGCCGTCGTGATCGTGACCATCCCGATCTTCGTCTCGAACTCGCTGCTCCTTGTCCAGGGCTGGCGACGGCTCGATGTGTTGCGTGGGATCGCGCCGATCTTCATCGCGAGCGCGATCGGGACGGCCATCGGGGTCAACCTGCTCGCGCTGCTCGATCAACGGACGTTCGCGATCCTCATCTCGATCATGGTCGTCATCTTCCTGCTGCGCGGCGACCGGCTCATCGGGGACGATCCCGGCACGCGCCGCGCGCGGATCCTCGGACCGGTCGTCGGCTTCGTCGGCGGCGTGCTGCAGGGCACCACTTCGATCGCGAGCCCGCTCATCGGGTCGTTCTTCCACGCGCGGAAGATGGATCGTCACGACTACGTCGTCGTCCTTGCCGCCATCTTCGAGCTGAACGCGGTGATCCAACTCATCGGGTACGCGCTGCTCGGCCTCTACACCGCGAACATCGTCGCGCTCGGCCTGCTCGGCCTCGTGCCGACGCTCCTGTTCCTCATGGTCGGGATCTTCTTCCGCAGCCGGCTCGATCAGGCCCGGTTCCGCCAGCTGATCGTCGCGCTCCTGGTGTTGAGCGTCGTCAACCTGTTATGGCGGACCTTCGGCGGCTAGCATCACCGCGGCCAGCGGCCGCGTCCGCTGAAGGTTCCGAGGTCGAGCGACGCGGACCCGAACGAGGCGACGCATCGCCTCGAGGCCGTGGTGAACGCGCTCTAACGCGCGGCCGGCGGGCGCGTCACGGGCGGTGCGAGCAGGGCCCGTCCGAGCCAGAGACCCCAGAACGGCTGCATCAGGAACGCGGTCTCGAGCAACAGGATGCCGGTGTCGGTGAGGTCGTTGACCGCGCCGTCCGTCGTCGTTGACGGCAGGCCGCCTGCCCCGAAGAGCACGTTGGCGAAGAACCAAAGCCCGCCGATGATCGCGCCGAAGATGAGCGGCCCGCGCGGGAGATCGGTCTCCATGACCGCGACGCCCTCGGCCATGAGGAGCCAGACACCGATCGCGCCGAGGACCGGGTAATACGCGATGGTCTCCTGGTCGAAGGTGAGCTGACCGGTGGCGGTCGAGAGCTCCAGGAAGGCGGCCGCGCCGAACCCGACGAGGCCGAACGCGAACACGGCTGCGCCGACGATGTTGGCGTGGGCGCGCGAGGCGCGATAGAAGAGGAACGCGAGCGGCACGAAGCTCGCGGCCCACAGCACGCCCGTCGCGTTGTTGACGAGCCCGGCGACCCCGTTGGCCTTCGGGTCGCCGCCGGAGCTCAGGAGCTGCGCGAGCGCCATGATCGAGTTCGCGTACGCGGCGAACGCCGCCCAGCGGAGATTCATCGGGAGCTCCGCCGCACGATCGCGCGCGGCCTGACCGCCGCGCGCGTCATGCCCACGGACTGGTACGCGTAGGAGACGCCGCGCTTCGTCGTGGCCGCCGCGTGCTCGCCATTCGCGGCCAGGACGACGATGTTCAGCCGGCTCCCGTGGCTGACGAGCGCGTTCGCGTCGGCGATCGCCTGTTCCGCGACCGCGGCGGCGCCGGCGCCGCTGGTCAGACGGTCCACGGCGGTCTTCGTCGTGACATTGCGCATCGCGAGCTCGCCGAAGCCCGTGCAGGCCGCGCCGCCATACCGCGAGTCGGAGTAATGGCCGGCGCCGATGATCGGGGAGTCGCCGACCCGACCGGGGTACTTGAACCCCCAGCCGCTCGTCGTCACGGCGGAGGCGATGTTGCCCTTCTGGTCGATCGCGATGAAGTTCACGGTCCCCCGCTCCTTCACCATCTCGAGCACGATCGGGGCGAGAGCCTTCGCCCGCGCGACGGACGCGGGCGTGTGCCCCGCGCTCCGTAGCCGTTCGATCCACGCGTCGCGAGACTCGGGCGTGAGGAGATCCGCCTCCTCGGCGCCGATCTCCCGCGCGAACCGCGCGGCGCCCGCTCCGACGAGCATGACGTGCGGCAGCTGTTGCATGACGGCGCGCGCGACCGTGATCGGATGCTTGAACCCGGTGAGCGCCGCGACCGAGCCCGCCTCGTGGGTCGTGCCGTCGACGATGGACGCGTCCAGCTCGACGACCCCGAGCACGTTCGGCAGGCCGCCGTACCCGACACTGTCGTCCTTGGGATCCGCCTCGATCACGCGCGCGCACGCTTCGACCGCGTCGAGCGCGCTGCCACCCCGCGCGAGGATCCGGATGCCGACCGCGAGTGTGCCCCGTCCGTTGCCGCTGGAAACGACCGTCGGCGGCACCCGCTGCGTGACCACGGCCGTACCGTAGGGCTTGGCGTCTGATGACGGACCCGGTCGCGCGCCCGAAGATCATGAACGTCAAGCGGATCGACTTCGAGAAGGGCTCGCGCGGCACCCTGGTCGGCGCCGAGTACCACTGCGAGCACGGCGGCGATCACACGACGGTGTTCCGCGTGCTGAACGCCCAACAGCCATCCGAGCTCACCATCACCGTGGAGTTCCCGTATGTCGGCCGGATCTACCGGACCGACCGTGTCGTCCGCGAAGGGACGGGCACGCGCATCGACACCGCCGTCTACTGGGACGAGCCGAAAGGCATCAAGCTGAAGGTCGGCGCGCTGGTCGCGGTGCGGATGATGAAGAAGTACTTCGGCGATTACGACGACCGGATGGACATGATGCTGCGGGAGCCTGCGCCCGGCGCCAACGCCGCCTCAGCTGGCGGCGCACCGCCTGCGCTAGCCCGCGAGCATGCGCCGGGTGTTGCGTCGCGCGAGGGCCATGATCGTGAGCATCGGGTTCACCCCGGACGCGTTCGGGAACGCGCTCGCGTCGGCGACGTGCAATCCACGCGTGCCGCGGACGGCGCCGTCGGCATCGCTCACGCTGTCACGACCGTTCCCCATCCCGGCCGTGCCCATCTGATGCGCGCTGAACATCCCGACGGTGTTGGCCGCGACGCCGCGTCGCGCGACCGCGTCGGCGAACGCCCGGACATCGCCGCCCGGCTCGATCGCGAGCGGCCGGGTGTGGAACGTGCGGACCTCCCGCGCGCCGGCCGCGAGGTGCACCTGCGCGGTCTCGACGATCGCGCGCACGCACATCGCCGCGTCCGCCCCTCGGACGGCATATGACACGAGTGCCGCCCCGTCGCGATCGACGTGCACGCGCCCGGGCTCGCGGTCGCGAACGATCGGGATGAACGCCGCATGGCGATCGAGCGCACGCATCGTCTCGCGGTGCTGCGTCGCCGAGCGCCACACGATCCCGGCCGCGGCGACGCCCGGGAGGACCGGCGGCACTTCGAGGCGGAAGCCGTACGGGCCATCGAGCCGCGCGAACGCGTCGGACACGACGCTCTGCGGAACGCCCGACCACATCCGGATCGGGTCCGCGTAGCGCGCGAAGACCGCCGGCACGGGATGGAGGAACAGCCGCCGTCCGGCGAGCGGACCGCCGAGGCCGGAGCGCAGGAGGAGCGCGGGCGTCCCGATCGCGCCGCCCGCGAGCACGACGCGCGCGGCGCGCACGGTGATGCGCCGGTCACCTGCGTGGGCGGCCACGCCGGAGATGCTGCCGTTGACGGTGGTGATGGTGCGGGCCTCGCACTCGGTCACGACCCGCGCGCCCCGCGCCACGGCGTCGGCCAGGTACGTGCGCGCGCTCGAGCGCTTCGCGCCCGCGCGGCAGCCGTACCCGCAATGCCCGCAGTCGCCACAGCCACGCGCGTTGCGTGGGATGACCGACCACGGCTTCCCGAGCGCGTCGAGCCCGCGGGCGAGGGCGCCGTTCTGCGCGTTCTGGATGGTCTCAGCGGTGTTCACCTCGATGCGCTCCTCGACCGCGGCGTAGTGCAGGTCGAGGTCGCCGCCCATGCCGTCCGCGCCGAGCGCCTCCCACTCCGCGCGGATGTCGTCGGGGAGCCTGAGTGAGGTCATCCAGTTCACGACCGTGCCGCCGCCGAGCGCGCGCCCGGCGAAGAGCACGACGCCGAGGTCCTCGGTCGCGGCGAGGCCGCGATCCCAGAACAGCCGCGCGCTCCCTTCGGCCTCGCGCGGGACGAGGTCGGGCTCGCTCCAGGCCGGCCCGCGTTCCAGGACGATGACCGAGCGTCCGGCGGCCGCGGCCTCGAAGGCGGCGACCGCGCCACCGGCGCCGGACCCGACGACGCACACGTCGCAGTCGAGCGTGTCGCCGTCGCGTACCTGGAGCGGCGCGATCGCGAGCGGGCGGTCCGGGAGCGGCAGCGGATCCGGACGCACGTAGCCCGTCGCCGGGAGCAGCGCCGCCGCGCCGGCCTCCGGCCGCGAATAGGCGATGAACAACGAGAGCCGCTTGACCGCCTGGAAGCCGCTGCGCAGGAGGGGAACACGCGACTCGGCCCACCGGCGGAGGTACGCCTCGCGGTCACGTTGGCCGAGATCGCTGAACCGGACCGGCCGCTGCACGAGCGCGAGATTGACCAAGCGCCAGTCGATGAGCCGCAGGAACAGCCCGAGGTCGGCGAGGAGCTTCGGTCGCCCGATCGCCGCGAGCTCGCTGACGATCGTGTCTGCGATGACGCCCGGGCTCGCGTCCGGCACGAAGGTGCCGCACACGGTGACGAGGGTCGCGCGCCCGCGTTCGCCGATCACGCCGCGGTCGAGCGCTTCTTCTTGTCCTCGTCCGCGAGCTGGCGCCGGAGCACCTTCCCGATCAGCGTCTTGGGCAGCGCGTCGCGGAACTCGATCGCCTTCGGGACCTTGAACGGCGCCAGCTGCTCGCGGCAGAACGCGATGAGCGCCTCCGCGGTCGCGGTCTGGCCCGGCCTCAGGACGACGAAGGCTTTCACCTCTTCGCCCTTGATCGGATGCGGCATGCCGATCGCGGCGCCCTCGAGCACGGCCGGGTGCTTCGCGAGCGCCTCCTCGACCTCGCGCGGGTACACGTTGTAGCCGGAGACGATGATCATCTCCTTCTTGCGGTCGACGATCGCGACGTAGCCGTCGGCATCGATGGTCGCGATGTCGCCGGTGTGCAGCCAGCCGTCGCGGAGGGTCTGGGCGGTCTCCTCGGGTTTGTTGTAGTAGCCGTCCATGAGCTGCGGGCCGCGGATGAGGAGCTCGCCGGCCTCACCCGTCGCGACGTCGTGCTCGCCGGTCTCGAGGTCGACCAGGCGGCTCTCGGTGTCAGGGAACGACAGCCCGATCGTGCCGATGCGGTTCTTCGCCGGGTCGAACACCGGATTGCAATGGGTGACCGGCGACGCCTCGGTGAGCCCGTAGCCCTCCACCAGGTTGCCGCCGGTGAGCTCCTTGAACTTCCGGGCCGTCTCGATCATGAGCGGCGCCGAGCCGGAGATGCAGGCGACGATCGAGCGCAGGTCGTACTTCGCTGCGAGCGGTGAGTTGACGATCGCGTTGTAGATCCGCGGCGCGCCGTGGAACAGCTTCGGTTTATGGGCCTGGGTGTCCTTCAGCACGTGCTCGAGGTCGAGCTGCGGCTCCAGGATCATCGCGCCGCCCGAGAGCACCGCGAAGTTCATGACCGTCGTGAGCCCGTAGACGTGGAACAGCGGCATGACCGCCATGACCGCGTCCTTCCCGTCGCGCATCGCGTGACCGAACCAGGCCGAGCACTGGAGCGCGTTCGCGACGAGCGCCCGGTGCGAAAGCATCGCGCCCTTGGAGGTACCGGTCGTGCCGCCGGTGTACTGGAGGAGCGCGACCGAGTCGGGATCGACGTCCGCGGCCGAGTCATCGCCCTTGAGCCCGAGCACCTTTTGGAAGGCGATCGCGCCGGGGTCGCTCTCGAATGCCTGCCGGTGCCCTTCCTTCTTCTCCTTCGCGAGCGTGAAGAGCGTCCGGAGGACCGGCGGCATCTCCTCCTTGATGTTGGTCACGATGACGTTGCGGAGCTTCGTGCCCTCGCGCGCGGCCTTCACGACCGGATACACGCGCGACAGGACGACGATGGTCTCGGCGCCGGCGTCGGCGAGCTGGTACCGCAGCTCCGGCGGCGTGTACAACGGGTTGCATGGAACGACGACCGCGCCGATGCGCAGCGCTCCGAAGAACGCGATGAGGAACTGCGGGCAGTTCGGGAGGTCGATCGCGACGCGGTCCCCCTTCTTCACCCCGAGCGCGCGCAGGCCGGCCGAGAACCGCTTCGTGTCCTTGAGGAGCGAGGCGTACGACCGCTTCGCGTTGTAGAAGATCGTCGCAGTGGAATCCGGGTAGCTCTCCGCGGCGTCGTCGAGGAGCGCATGTAGCGGCACGCGCGGGTACTCGAGCGACGACGGCACATCGGTGTCGTAGAACTTCGCGTACTTCGGCGAGAGCGTCCCCGCTTTCGCTTTGACCGTGATCCGCTTCGCCATTCCCCTACCTCCGGACGCCTAGGCCTTGAGCAGCTCCTCCGCGATGATCATTCGCTGGACTTCGCTCGTTCCTTCGTAGATGCGCAGGATGCGAGCATCCCGATAGGCCCGCTCCACCGGGGACTCCTTCATGTAGCCCATGCCGCCGTGGATCTGGAGCACCCGGTCGACCACCCGGCCGGCCATCTCGCTCGCGTAGACCTTCACCATCGCGGCCTCGGTCGAGGCACGGACGCCGCGATCCAGCTTGGCCGCGGCGTCGTAGACCATCAGTCTGGCGGCGTGGATCTCCACCGCGGAGTCCGCGAGCATCCACTGGATCGCCTGATTGACCGCGATCGGCTTCCCGAACTGGACGCGCCGCTTGCTGTGCGCGATCGCCAGCTCGAGCAGGTGTTGGCTGGATCCGACGGCGCCGGCGGCCAGCGAGATGCGGCCGATGTCGAGCGCGCCGAGCGCGGTCTTGAAGCCGCCGCCGGCGATCCCGCCGAGCACGTTCTCTTCCGGCACCTCGCAATCCTCGAAGATCAGCTCGGCGGTGTAGCTTCCGCGGAGGCCCATCTTCTCGTCGACCTTGCCGACACGGAAGCCGGTGAAGCCCTTCTCGACGATGAACGCGCTGATGCCGCCGCGCGGCCCAAGCGCCCGGTCGTTCGACGCGTACACGACCACGACATCGGCGATCGGGCCGTTGGTCACCCAGATCTTCGTGCCGTTCAGGATCCAGCGGTCGCCCTGCTTCTTCGCGGTCGTCTGGATCGACGCCGCATCGGATCCACTGCTCGGCTCGGTGAGCGAGAACGCCGCGATCTTCCGTCCCGCGGTCAGATCGGGGAGGTACCGCTTCTTCTGCGCTTCGGTGCCGCCGAGGTAGATGGACATCGAGCCGATGGACGTGTGGGCGCCGATGAGGTTGGAGAACGCGGCGGAGGTGCGCCCGAACTCCTCGAGCGCGACGCAGTAGCCGAGATCGCCCGCGCCGGCGCCGCCGTACTCCTCCGGGAACGGGAGACCGAAGAATCCGAGCGCGCCCATCTCTTTGAGGATCGCGTCGGGGATCTTGTCGTCGTCCTCGATCTGCTTCTCGAGCGGCTGGAGGCGACCTTCGACGAATTCGCGGACGGTCCGCTTGAGGAGCAGCAGCTCCTCGGGAAGGTCAAAGTCCACGGGCCGAAGCCTAGACCTCCGCGACGTGGATGGCCGCTATCCCGAAGGACAGCCGCTCGTAGCTCACCTTCGCGAAACCCGCGTCTCGAAGCATCTGCGCGAGCCGCTCCGCATCGGGGAATGACCGCAGCGACTCAGGCAGGTACCGGTAGGCGCGACGATCGCCACCCAGCAGTGTCGCGAGCGCTGGGAGGAGGAAGGAGAAATAAAGCGCGTAGAGCCGGGCGAAGACCCGGCCCGGCGGATGCGACAGCTCGAGCACGACGGCGCGCCCACCGGGCCGCAGGACCCGCCGGAACTCGGCGAACGCGCGGCCGAGGTCCCCGACGTTTCGGACCGTGAAGCCGCTCACGATCCGGTCGACGCAGGCGTCCGGGACCGGCAGCGACTCCGCGTTGCCGACCAGGGGCTGGATCCGCGAGCGTTCGTCGCCGTTCGCGCGACGCGCCCGACTCAGCAGGACGGCGAGCATCCCGGCGGACAGGTCGATCGCGACCACGTGCGCGCCACGCGCGACGGCGGCGAACGAAAGGTCACCCGTGCCCGCGCCGACATCGAGGACCACGGCACCGGACCGGATGTCCGCCCGCGCGATGGTGCGCCGGCGCCAGCCGACGTCCGTGCCGAATGACAGGACGCGATTCAGGAAGTCGTAGCGCGCCGCGATCCGGTCGAACATCGACGCGACCTCGCGGTCGTGCGCATCGCTCATCAGCCGCGAACGCTAACCTGTCGTGCATCGGCACCGCGCTGTTCGTCTACGCCCACCCCGACGACGAGTCGTTCGTCTCCGGCACGCCCATGAAGCTCGCCGCGGCCGGACACACCACGGCGCTGCTGACGCTCACCCGCGGCGACGCGGGCCTCTGGCTCGGGAAGGAGCTCGGCTCGTGGTCGAAGGCCGACCTCGGCACGGAGCGGGCGACCGAATGGGCCAACGCGGTCCGGGTCGTCGGCTTCCACTGGTCCCGGCTGTTGCGCTATCCGGACGGCGGTCTGAAGGACGCGCCCGCGGACGTCATCACCGCGGACATCGTCGAGGCGATCAGAACGGTCCGGCCGGAGGTCGTCTGCACGTTCGGGCCGGAGGGCGCGGGCAGCGAGCACGACGATCACCGTTCGGCGTCCTATTTCACGGCACGGGCGTTCGCGCGCGCGGCGATCGCCGATCAATATCCCGAGCGCGGCGACCCGCACCTCGCCCGGCGGCTCTACTTCAGCGCGACGCCGTATGTGGACGGCGCGCCCGCTGCGTTCGGCGCGACGACGCCGACCCATGTCATCGACATCTCGCCGTTCGAGAAGCGGAAGGCCGACGCGTTCGAGTGCCACAAGACCCAGCACAAAGACCGCGACTTCTTCTACGACTTCCTGAAGCGCCGAGCGGGCAAGGAGTACTTCCACCTGGCGATCGACCGGACGGGCGCGACGCAGCGCTCCGACGACCTGCTGGCCTAGATGGCCCTCGCGACGCTCCCGCTCGTGCTCTGCGTGCTCATGGTCGAGCTCGCGATCGGCGGCGCGTTCCTCATGTGGTACATCGACCGCACCGAGGCCGCGCCGTCAGGATTTCTCAAGCTCACCGCGTTCGTCGACGCCGGCGCGATCGCGTTCGCCGGCGTCCTGCTCCCCGCGCTGCCGCGCGGGGAGGGCGTCGCGATGGCCGGTCTCGACGGCAACGCGGTCGCGGCGTTCGCGCAGGTGCTCGTCGTGGTCATCGTGCTCGTGGTCGCGCAGCTCGTGGCGTCGTTCACGCCCTGGAAGGCGGTACGCGAAACGGTCGGGATCATCACGATCCTGGCCGGAGCCTTCGACCTCGTGCTCGCCGCCATCGCGCGGCCATCGACGTCACCGTTCGACGTGTTCGCGCTGCTCGCGCTGCCACTCGGCGCGCTCGCGCTCGGTGGCGCGGACGCGGCGATGCTCCTCGGCCACTGGTACCTCGTGACGCCGAAGCTGTCCTCCGGCCCGCTGCAGCGCGCCGCGCTCGTACTGGTCGGAGCGGTGATCCTGCAGATCGTCCTCGTCGCGGTCGCGGTCGCGCGCGGCGAGCTCACGCTGAACATGGAGCCGGCGCTCGTCGTCGCGGCCGGACTCCGCGTGGGCGTCGGACTGTTCATGACGCTCGCGGTCGCGCTCGCGGCGTGGTGGACGGCGCGGATGAACACGCAGGCGTCCACGGGGTTGCTGTTCGTCGGACTGGGCTGTGTGCTCGCGGGTGAGGTCAGCGCGCGGGTGCTGTTCTTCCTGACCGGGGCCGCTGTTTAGGAGGCGCGCCGCCGCTTCTGATGCCGGCGCGGCTCGTACTCCTCCTCGTCAAGGACGGCCCACTCGCGGCTCGAGTACAGCGTCGCGGCGATGATCCCGTCGACGAGCAGCACGATGAGGCCCGCGACCGCGGTGACGAGCGCGGCGGGTGACGCGCCCGCTGCGCTCAGATCGATGGTCCGGAGCCCGCTCGACGCCGCGTAGAGCACGAACACGACGAACGCGGCGACCACGTCGAGCCGCGCGAGCGAGCGATCCTCCTCGGCCGCGTCGGTGGATTCGACGAAGGCGGTGATCGTCGCGAGGACCGCGACCACGGCGGTCGCGACGGCGAGCCACGCGTTCGCGACGACGAATCCGTTCGTGTCGCGTGCGCCCCAGCCGAACCAGGCCATGAGGTCGAGGATGGTGATCGCGATGGCCAGGCCGAGCGCGATGTGTCCGAGCTGCGGACGCAGCGCGAAGCCGAAGCGGCGGCCCTCGAGGAGTTCTTTCATTCGGGTCGATGGTAGCGGGGATGCGCGTCAGGCGAACGACCGTCCGCCGGTGCCGGACGTCAGCAACCGGGCTCGCCGGGTCGCCCGCAGCAGTCGTGTGGCGGGGCCGTGATGCGGCGGAGGATGTTCCCGGCCGCGACCCGAAGGCGGCGGGGGAACGGGATGTCGCTGGCCCAGAAGACGCGCCAGGACGTGACCGGATCCCCGTGATCGTGAGCCATCGCTGAGAATTGTGCGCGTGACCGACGAGCTCTCGTCCGAGCACATCACCGCCGGGCTGCCGAGCACGGGCGATCTCATGGCGCTCGTCGCGAATTCGTGGTGGCGGTGCGCGTACGCGGCGCGCGGTGGGAACTGGGCGCTCGCCGCCTATTACGCGCGGCGCGTGCGCTCGCTGCAGCGCCGGCTCGGGATCGTCCGCCCGAAGCACAAGGAACGCCTCGCGGCATACGAGACCGCGATGCTCGGACCGGTGTTCGCGGCGCTGCAGGCGCGGGATCTCGCGTCGTTCGATCGCGCGTTCGCGGCGGCGACCGATGACGCCAACAGGCAGCACGTCGAGACCGGGTACGGCTACATCAAGTGGAGGCTGCCCGACGAGGCGCCGAAGGATCTTGACCTCGGGCCGGACTCACCTTTGTGAGCAGCGGCGCCGGATCGCGCCAACCGTAGGCGACCTCGTGCAGCAGGTAGCCATCGAACGGCTCCTGCTTCTCGGCGGCGACCACGCCGCCGAGCGACTCGTAGAACCCGCGCGACCGTGGGTTGTCGAACAGGGTCCAGATGACGATCGGCACGAGGCCCCGCTCGACGAGACCCGTGGCCGCCGCCTTCAGGAGGATGCGCCCGATCCCCTTCCGCTGATGCTCGGGATGCACGTAGATCGCGTACACCTCGCCCGCGTACCCGGGCGGCGCGTTCGCGCGCGCCCGTCCGCCGCCGGCGAAACCGACGATCCGGCCGGCGATCTCGGCGACGTGGACCACGCGCGTCGGGTCCATCGACTCGAAGCCCCGGCGCCAGCCAGCCTCCCAGCGGGTCGGCTCGAGCCCGTCGAGCAGCGCGTCGGGGACGAGACCGCGGTACGAGCTGCGCCAGGTGGCGGTGTGCAGGCGCGAGGCTTCGGTGGCGTCTTCGATCACTCCCCGCCTGATCGTGAGATCAGGGGTGGGCATCGAACCAGTCCGCGACGCGGCGCGCGTGGTCGATGCGGTTCTTCGGCTTCCCACCGCGGGTGAGCTCGTGCGTGTCGTCCTGGAATCGCACGAAGACCGCCTCTTTGCCGAGCACCTTCAGCGCGACGAAGAACTGCTCGGCCTGCTCGATCGGGCATCGGAAGTCCTTCTCGGCGTGGAGGATCAGGAGCGGCGTCCGTACGTTCTCGACGTAGGTCAGCGGGGAGCGCTCGACGAGCTTGTGCGCGTCGCGCCACGGCGTCGCATCCCCCATCTCGAACTCCCAGAAATGCCAGCCGATATCGCTGGTGCCGAACGCGCTGACGTTGTTGCTGATGCTTCGCTGGGTCACGGCGGCCCTGAACCGATCGGTGTGGCCGACGATCCAGTTGGTCATGAATCCGCCATAGCTGCCGCCGGTCACATAGAGGCGCGTGCGGTCGATCCAGCCGAGCGCGAGCGCGTGATCGACCCCGGCCATGAGATCCAGGTAGTCGTCGCCGCCCCAGTCGCCGACACACGCGCGCACGAACGTGTCGCCATACGCATGGCTCCCTCGCGGATTCGTGAACAGGACCGCGTAGCCCCGGCCGGCCAACACCTGGAACTCGTGAAAGAAGGAGTGGCCGTACGCGCCGTGCGGCCCGCCATGGATCTCGAGGACGAGCGGCCACCGTTCGGCCGGATCGAAGCCACGCGGCTTGAGGATCCAGCCTTCGATCGTCCAGCCGTCGGCGCCGGTGAACTCGACGTGTTCCGGCTCGGCGATGTAGCGCGCGCCCAGCAGCTCGGCGTTGAGGCTCGTGATCGGTCGCATCCCGTCGCCGGGCCGGCCGGTGACGATCTCGCCGGGGGAGGTCGCCGTCGCGAGGACGCCGGCGAAGCGACGCGCCTCGCGGTCGACCGTCGCCATCACGAGCTGGTGCGCACCGAACGTCTCCGCGCGCACGTCGCCGCCCTCGGAGCGGCACGAGTACAGATTCGCGGTCCCCTGGTCGGAGCCGATGAACAGGACCCGTCCGTCGCGCGTCCAGACCGGGGCGAGCGCGGCGGCCTCGCCGCGGACGTCGCTCATGACGCGCGAGCCGGCCGTGCGATCCCACGCGCCGAGCAGGTCGTGACCGGGCTGACCGTCGCGCCCGAAACGCCACACCCGCGTGTTCCGCGCCCCGGCGCCGACGGCATCAGCGGTGCCGAGACACGTGATCGAGGCGCCATCCGGCGACCACGATGCGTTCGTGTACTGGCCCTCCCCGGTCGTGACGCGCGCCGGCGGGCCGCCGGCGAGCGGTGCGATCCAGATGTCGTTGACGGTGTTGCGGTCGCGATCGAGGGTGCGGTTCGATGTGAAAGCGACGTGTCCGCCGTCGGACGAGACGGCCGGCTGGGTATCGTCCCAATCGCCGTCGGTGAGCTTGCGCGGTGGTCCGCCAGCCGGTCCGAGCGGCACCAGCCAGAGGTGCTTGCGGCGCAGGTCGAGCAGGCCGCCCTCGTCGGACTTGTACCGGATGCGGTCGTAGACCTTCGGCGCGTCGTCGGGCTGGGGCGCGCCGGCATCCTTGAGGCTGACGATGACGCTCGACCCATCGGGCAGCCAGGTCAGGTCGCCACAGTCGTCCGCGAAGCCGGTGACCTGGCGCGGCTCCAGGCCGGGTGCGTCGATGATGAAGACGTTCCGCGGTGCCCGCTTCTTACCGTCGGGCACGGCCCCGCGATCGCTGATGAGCGCGATGCGCGTTCCATCGGGCGACCACCGGGGGGACGCGTCCTCGGCGGCGCCGTCGGTCCATCGGACGGCGCCGGTGCCGTCGACCGCGCTGACGTAAAGCGCCGCCCGGTACCGGTCCGCTCCGACATCCATGCGCCGCACGGCGTACGCGACGCGGTCGCCGGCGGGTGAGATGACCGCCTCGTTGACGAACGCGAGTGCGGCAAGGTCCTCCGCGGTCAATGGAGCGGGTGACGGAGACACGGCGGCGTATCGTCCCATAGATGCGGACGGTGCGCTCCGAGTGACGACGCGGCTCGATCAGCGCGCCCGGACCGGACTGCTCGTCGGCGGCCTCGCGATGTTCTTCGCGCTGGACATCGCCTTCCTCGTCAGCCTGGCGGGGTACGCATTCGCGCCGGATGCCCTCGGCCAAGCGCTCATCGAGGTCACGCCGGGCTTCATCGTGGTGCCGCTCATCGGCCTGTTGCAGTTCTGGGCGAAGCGGCTCCTCGTCGGCGGCGTCGTCGTGGGATTCCTCGCGTGCGGATCGATCGCCGGCGCCATCGCGGTCGACCCCCGGCACCGCGACCGGACGGTGCTGCTCGTCGCCGCGCTTCCCTGGGTCGGCTCGGTCGTCCTCGGCCAGCTCTTCGCGCCCGGGGTCGTCGACCTCTACTCGGTGCTGGTCACGAGCGCCGCGGGCGCCCTCACGTACTTCGCCGCGCTCCAGCTGCTCGCCGGCGTCGCGACGTACCAGCCGGAGCGCTCGACCGCCGAGCGATCGCCGTCACGCAGGCGGGTCCTGTACGGCGCCGCGGCGGTCTCGGCGATCGTGGCGCTCGGCAGCCTGGGTGGTGGTGCCGCGGTGCGCGGGCTCGCGAAGCGCGCGGAGGGCATCCCGTTCATCGCTCGCCGGCTCCGCACGAAGGCCACCCCTCCGGCGCCGCTCGCGACATTCGAGTCGTTGCAGGACCTCACGCCGCGCGTCACGGACAACGCCGACCACTATGTCGTCGACACGACGCTCATCAAGCCATCGGTGGACGCGACGAAGTGGACGCTCGATATCGGTGGCTCCGTCGAGAATCCGTTCTCGTTGACCTACGACGATCTGCTCGATCTCGAGGCTGTCGAGCAGGAGAAGACGCTGGAATGCATCAGCAACGAGGTCGGCGGCGAGCTCATCTCGACGGCGCTGTGGACCGGCGTGCCGCTGCGCGACCTGCTGGCCCGCGCGAAGCCGGTGGCCGAGACGTACGACGTGAAGCTCACCTCGGTCGACGGGTACTCCGATTCGATCCGCATCGACAAGGCGATGGAGCCCGACACGATCGTGGCCTACCTCATGAACGGGGTCACGATCCCGCAGGACCACGGGTATCCCGCGCGGCTCCTCGTGCCGAACATCTACGGGATGAAGAACGTGAAGTGGCTGAGGTCGATCGAGTGCGTCACGTTCGACTTCCTCGGCTACTGGCAGGAGCGCGGCTGGTCCGATCTCGCCGCCATCAACACGAACACCCGGATCGACACGCCGAACCGCGCGGTGAAGTGGGATGGCGTGTCGAAGATCCCGGTGGCCGGCATCGCGTTCGCGGGCGCCCGAGGCATCTCGGCGGTCGAGGTCTCCACGGACGGCGGGAACACCTTCAACGCCGCCGAGCTCGAGCCCGCGCTCGGCCCGCTCACCTGGGTCCGCTGGAAGCTCGACTGGACGCCGCCGGGCACCGGGAAGTTCGCGATCATGGCGCGCTCGACCGACCGGACCGGCGCGGTCGAGACGAAGATCCGACGTGAGCCGTTCCCCAACGGCGCGACCGGCTGGGACGGCATCGACCTGCTCGTCACGCGGGGCTGAGCGCTAGGCTCGGCCGGTGGCGAGGCGGTTCTCGATCAGCGTGCCCCTCCCCGCGTACGCGCAGCCACGCAACGAATGGCGGCGGAGAGTGCACGGCGCCGTGCTGGACGTGCAGACACGGCGCGGGGTCGGATATCGGGAGAGCGATCAGCTGGAAGTGCGGATCTCGCTGCCGCTCGGTGATCGTCCGCTCGACATGCACGAGATCGACGAGCGGGTGAAGGACGTGATCGACGCGCTCGAGGGGCGCATCGCGGGCCCGCGGAGCCGCCGGCGCATCGCGCCGATCGTCCCCTCGGCGGATCAGATCCGGCGCATCGTGCTCGAGAAGGAGCCGCGCCGGACCAGGCGGCGCGCGTTGGGCGAGCTTTCGATCTCCCGCTTCCACGCGCGCCGCCGGGCCTCGAGCTAAGCGGCGAGCTGAGCCGCCTCGACCTTCGGGGTCGCGGCGATGTTCGCCTCGACGGTGATCTTCTCGCTGACGAGGACGCCGCTCGGGATCGGCATGTTCCAGGTCAGGCCCCATTGCGTACGGTCGAAGCTGAACTTGGCGTCGAAGCCCGCGCGCTGGCCGGCCTTCGGGTCCACCGCGATGCCGAGGAGGTCGACCTTCACGGAGACCGGCTTCGTGGTGCCCCGGATGGTGAGGTCGCCGTCGACCACGAATTCGGCCTTGCCCTTCGGTGTCACCTTCGTGCTCTTGAAGACGATCTCGGGGTACTTCTCGGCGTCGAGGAAGTCGGCCGAGCGAAGATGCCCGTCGCGCTTCTGATCACCGGTGCTCACGGAGGCCGCCGGGATGCGGAGCTCGATGCCTCCGGCCTCGGGCCTCGCCGGGTCGAAGTCGATGACCCCGCTCGGGCCGCTGAATCCGCCGCGAACGGTCGTGAGCATCATGTGCCTCACCGCCGCCGTAACGCTCGAATGGGTCGTGTCGATCTGCCACTGCATGGTCGTCCTCCTTGGGACCGGAAGTGCTTTCCCGGCTTCGCCGGTGCTATCCTTCTTGTTGTGCGGGAACAGGTTGTAGAGTCAACATATTCCGGCGGATCGCCGCCACGACCGGCGACCC